>JACRMA010000073.1 GCA_016235085.1 Candidatus Zixiibacteriota bacterium | reverse complement strand
CGCGCCTTCACGCGCGATCAAACCCTTCCCGCCGATATTGTCGAATGACCGGACCGTGCCCTCGGCCATCACTGTTGCCTTCTGCATGAATTTTCCGTCCATCACACCCATCCTCTCAAAGCGGGGACAAGACGGGTCCCCCGTCCGTTGACCACATTGGTCTGTCGAGTCGTGCTCTATAGCTTGCGAACTGAAGCGGCGCGCGGCCCCTTGGGACCCTCGGTCAATTCGAACGACACGCGATCACCGGGGATAAGGTACTGGCCTTCCTCGCCGAGGATGGCTTCCTGATGCACGAACACGTCTTTGCCTGAGCCCTCCTGGGCAATAAAGCCAAAACGCCGGCCGCGATCGAACGACTTGACTCTGCCCGTCACAGCGGCAGTGTTCGCTTGGGTGGTTACCTCCACCGGATTTGTTAAAGCAGTTTCTTCCACCGGGTTCGTCTGGGTGGTTTCCGCCGCCGCGTCTGTCATGTTTCCGTTGGTTCCTTCCATGGTGCACATCCTTTGTTACTGGGAATGAAACGGCATCCCCAGTCCGTTGGCCCGGACGGCCTTTGAAACCTATGCGGCTTTCCAGTGAGTGCCGTGCAAAGAGTGAAGCGCGGCCAGTCAGAGTGAAGTCCAAGGCTTCGACTTGGAACATGCCTTAAACGGGTTCAAACATCGGAATATCGACCTTATCTCGAAATCTGTCCCAAGTGGCTGGTGCGCATGCTGTTCCACGCAACGGGAACGGTTGTCCATCCATGAGACCTGGGTGCCAAGATTACGATTCTGGGTACAACCACCCGTAGGGACGTATTGCATACGCCCCCGGGGGTGCCCCACAGCTCTGGGCGTCCTGAGAAAGGCAGGGCAAGAGTTCCTGGCTTGCCAGATTGTAGCGATTTCGGTAGGCCGGACACTCTTGTCCGGCCTCGCGATTTCACGATGGTGACGGTCCTTCGACACGCCTCAATGGTGTGGGCGCCCACACACGGGCGCCCCTACGCTCCCACGCGATCCATGAATTAACGGAACTCTTTGTCAGGGAATGGATTGGCTGCCGAATGCCCTGCCACTCGAAGATAAATCCGGTCTGGGGGCCGTTTTCGCCGTATAAAGACTTTGGGCACAGCAAGTAAGCCAGTTCGAAGATCGATAGGAGAATGCGATGAAGATATACGTCGGAAATCTTGAACCAAATGTCAGCGGATCAGACCTTCACGCCACCTTCGGCGCTTACGGCGACGTCGCCTCAGCCAAAATCAGCACCGACAACTGGTCGGGCGTCTCGCGCGGTTTCGGTTTTGTCGAAATGGCCGTCCAGAGCCAGGGCGAAGCCGCCATCACCGCACTCAACAAGAAGAAACCGGGTTGGCAGGTGATGCCGGTTCACGAGGGACAGCAGTCCCTGCGGCTCCACCGCAAAGCCACCGCGAAACAGGCGCTCTCAGGCGCGACCCCGTCAGGCGACGCGCCGCGCCGCAGTGCCTTTGCCAAGGCCGAGCCGGCCAAAAAACAAGCCGCACCTGCTCCTGTGCCGATGCAAGCGCTGTCTCGGAAGAAAACCGGCGCCACACATTAAGCGCGCATTGAACGATCCTAACCATCTTGGATCTGGCAGGCCGGACACACAGTCCGGCCTTTTCCATTCTGCTCCGGTTAGACGCTCGGGCCCTTTAACTCCACAGCGATAACCCGCAACTCCGTGCTGCCGACATTCCGCGCGGAATGCGGTCCCAAAGGGGCCGCCCACAGAACCGCGCCTGCCTCGGGACGCGTGGCCAAGGTCCGGGAATCAAGCACGACATTCCCTTCGGCATCGTAGCGAACGAAATCGCTCCATCCCAAAACATAGTAGACACTGGGCCAGCCATGCGTATGCACCGGCGTCTGTTGCCCCGGAGCAATCCGCGTGTCGAGAACTCTCACCCGGTCGTTCTCCAGAAGAACCGTATGGTAAGCCGGGGCTGCGGCCAAAGCGTCGAGTGCGTCCGGCCAATGATTAGAAGCGCTGGTGTCGGACTTCTTTTCCGTCATCGTGTGATCACCTCGGAGGAATCGGTGGAGCAAATGTAGTCGCAAGCGGCCAGCGTTACAAGCCGGCATTCTTGCGGACAAGGGGCTTCAAGCCCCTTGCGTGCAAATGCATAATCCACCGGATTTTCGGACCTCTCCGCTGGTAGGGGCGGCCCTATGTGGCCGCCCCAACGCGACGGCAGACATCCCATCTGATCCATGTCCGGAGGGCACGCCTACCACGAGGGCAAACTGCGATTCGGTACCGGGCGCACAGAGAAATGCCCCAGTCACAACTGCGGCTGGGGCCTCCAATGCACAGGCTGAATGAATCTTTTACAGCGGCGACACCGAGAGCGTATCCCGCGCACTCACCACCGCCGCCGACACTGCGCCGGTGATTTCTTTTGTATCAACTGTCAGCGGGAATGATGTCACAGGAATTCCGTAATTGGCGTCCGGCCGTACCACAAACGTCGGCGCATAAGCCACCACGTGGATGTAATACACATCCGGCACAATCTGATTATTCTGTGGGTTGTTGAAAGCCGTGGGCGTAAACGTCTGCGCGCGCGATGATCCCGCCACGACCGCCTGTCCGGGGGCGGCGGATCCCTGCCCGCGCGGCATGATGGCGGCCAGATACCCCGCCGCGCCGGCCGATCCGGTCCACTCGATGCGTGGATTCGCTTTGTTGGGCTGCCACTGGTGCGTGTTGGGGATCAGACTCGAGATCCCAAAACTGTCGGGGATCACAACCGACGTCTGGTACTTGAATGCCTTGGAGGTATCAACCGCCTTGATGGCGACGGTGTGCGTAAACAGCCATTTCTTCTTCGCGAAGGTTGTATCGACCCTGCCCGTTGCGCCAACCCGGATTGTCTCCGCGTCCACAACCACAAACCCGCCGGCAAACGCCGAGTCGTTGCGCAAAAATTCCAGCGACAGGTAATCTGACTGCGTGTCGAGATTCTTCTCCAGAAGAATGCTGAACGAATAAGACGCACTGCTCGGCCGGTTCAACGATCCGCCACCACAACCGGCAATGACCGCCAACCCCAGAATCGCCTGCCCCACGACAACACGACGCGCCCAAACGATATTTCTCTCTGCCATTTTCGACTCCGTTTCTATACGCCCTTGTTACTGTATCGGCGCATCCCCCACGGGATTTCAGACAATTCTACACCGGCTATCCGTCTATGCCGGTCCTCAATCTTCTGGGTGACAATGCCTTAAGTCCACTGGCCTGCCCTGGGTGGCATGGGCATCCTGCCCATGCAGCCCATCGGAACAGACGCTCCCAGTTTTTGGGCGAGATCATCCACACAAACATATATTGAAGAGGGGCAAAAGAACCGAGAGACTCGTTTATGGGAATACTGGCGTGGATCGGTATCGTAGTCTTGGGATCACTTGTCCTCCTTTTGGCCGCGCCCCTACGCCTTCGGCTTCGTTGGCACGAACAACAGAGACTCCTCTCTCTGCGCTATCTGACCGTCGCCTTCGAGTTGGACTTCGCCCATCGGTGCCACCGGATCAGCCTGATGTCGTGGGTCCTTTTTACCAAACCGTGGGCGGCACCTGAGCCGCTCCAGGACCGCCGGACGGAAAACGTCTCGCCCGCGCGGTCATCCCCCCCAGGCGAGCGAACACCTCCCCGATCGCTGAAGAAACTCAATCTCCTGTGGAGATCACGATCGACTCTGCGCCGCGCGTTGCTGGTCCTGGTTCGACTGGCCGCGCGTCTTGTACGGTCATGGCATCTTGAACGCGGCGATATCAGGATCGCGGCAGGGCTCGGCGACCCGGCACGGACCGGCGTCGCCACGGGTTGTTTTTATTCACTTTTGCCAATCTTTCGCAACCATATCCCCGGCTTGCACATCGGCTGGCAGCCATGCTTTGACCGCACGGTCTGGGAGGTCGAGGCACATATTGTTCTGCGGGCATTACCGGGGCGGTTGGTGTATCATGGAATACAGGCGGTCGCGTCATGGCCATGGCGCGAAATGAGACGCTTGAGAGCCAATCTGGCGGGATCAGGGAGGTAACATGCCGAACAATGTTATGGAGGTCTTGCAAGTGATCGTCGGGGAGTTGAAACAGATGGCCCGCTCGGAAACGGTGATCGGCCAGCCGGTCACCGCCGGCGACCGGACAATCATTCCCCTCACCCGCATCTCTGTCGGCTTCGGCGCGGGCGGCGGCGAGGATGAACACCCGGAGAAAGGCGCCCGTTTCGGCGGCGGTGGCGGCGGCGGCGCGGTGATCGAGCCGGTCGGATTTCTCATCCTCGACCACGACAAAGTTTCGATTCTCACAGCTCGTGACCGCACCACGTTCGACAAGATCATCGACGCCACACCCGACGTGCTGGCGGCGATCAAAGACTTTGCGAAGAAGACGCCGGATGCGAAGTCCGGTCAAAGTACATAGCCGTCGCCCCCCGATTCCGGGTGGTTTAACGGCAGCCACATTCTGGAGGCAATCTCATGTTCCTGATGCTAGCGTTGTTCCTCTTCTGGCCCATCCTGCAAGGCGCTCCACCGCAGCAGTATATCGAGTTGAGCAAGTTTTGGAAGGAAGCCTCGGTCATCGAAACTGGCATGACGCGTCCGCTCGCCGTCATCACTTGCCCCAGCAAAGACTCCGTCTCGGACGGCTGGCTCATCGCCGCCGATTCGTCGGGGAAACTGGCCGAATACTTCTCTGACGGCAACAGTTGGACTGCCAGGCGTTCCTTCACTGCCGGCACACCGCTTCTGTGTATCTGCGCCGCGGCGCCGAAACCCGATATGGATTTCCACCTCTACGGTGGAACAAAGACCGGGCAGATCATCGAGGTATCGCGGGGAGTGATGGGCTGGTCCAAACATGAGATCATGCAACTGCCCGGCCCCATCAAAACCATTTTCGCCACCGAAGCCGGCGGGGGGGGCATTCCGTCCGTCTTGTTTGTCATCGATGGCAACGGCAAGATCTATCAACTGATCCCGCCGGACCTGACGTTCACCGATGTTCCCGGTGGCGCCTCACTGATTGTCGCCCACCACTACGGACAGCGATTGTGGGCGGCCGCGGCCGGCGCCAAAGGCGACATCTACCGCTATGTCCGCGACTCGCTCGGCATCTGGCACACTGATCCATGGGCCAAAATGGCGGCGGGTCCCAAATACTTCGCCGCCGCCATTGATCCGAGCCTCAGAGACATCGCCGTGTACTACGCAGGAAACGATGGCCTCTTTCGCTTCCTGTTTCTCGGATACACCGAGGACAAAAAGGCCCGCGTTCCCGTTGCCGACGGCGCATCCAACATCCTCGGCGGCGGCACGCAACGGCGCTTCAACGAGTTCTTCGGCATCAGCAACAACGAATTCTGCATGTTTGAATTCAATTTCGACGACAAGGCCTGGCACAAGGTGCCGATCGACAAGATCGAACCGCCGGTCGTTTCCACCAATTTCGGCTTCGGCGTGAACGACCGCGTCGCCCAGATGTACGTCATGGGCGCCAACGGTAAGATCCATCAATTCGTGCGGTACAAGAACTGACCCCACGGAGATGAGTGTATCGTTGCGGGAGGGCGAGGCTCCTGCCGAGCCTTTTCCCAGCGCGGGGAAAAGGCTCGGCAGGAGCCTCGCCCTCCCGAACATGTGCGTCATGCTCAATCTGGCCCGTTGGTAAATAGAGCAGACTTCCGGAAATTCAAAAACCGTGATAGATGGACTTGCGGTCTACACGACGTACTCGCGCGCGTCCGCGCCGACACGGGGGGCCACCCATTGGATCACGCTGCGCAATCCTTCACGCAACGCCACCGTCGCCTGCCACTGGAGCAATCGGCGCGCCTCCGATGGATCACAGAGCAAGCGGTCAACCTCCGAGGCCGCCGGCCGGACCCGCTTGTCCTCGGTCTGGACGCGAAGCGTCTTGCCGAGCAACTCCCCGACGGTCGTGACAACGTCGCGAATTGATGTCTCGATGCCCGAGCCAAGCTGCACTTCGGTTCCCGCCTGCAATTGTGGCGCCACGGCCGCCGCGATGAACCCCTGCACTGTATCAGTCACGTAGACAAAGTCACGCGTCGGATGCACCGACCCCAGGCGAACCATGTCCCCTGCCAGCGCCTGGCCAACGACTGTAGGAATGACCGCCCGCGGCGACTGGCGTGGTCCGTAGGTGTTGAACGGACGGACAATCACCACCGGCAGATCGAACGACCGCGCGTACGATTCCGCCAGCGCATCGGCGCCGATCTTTGATGCCGCATACGGCGACTGCCCGCAACGCGGATGCGCCAGCGTGATCGGAAAAGTCTGGGCACTGCCGTAGACCTCCGATGTCGACGTCTGCAAGAGCCGTTTGACCCCGGCCTCACGGCACGCATTCAGCACATGGAGCGTCCCGACGATATTCGTCTGGACATAGTCGGTCGGGTTCTGGTACGAAAACGGAATCGCGATCAAGGCGCCGAGGTGAAAGACGATCTCACTCCCTTTCACCGCCGTACGAACCGCCTCAGGATCCTTCAGGTCACCACGGACAGTCTCGACTTTCGCCAGAGACTCCGCCGGCAATTCGCCCAAATGTCCCAGCCGATTCTGCGAATCGTAACGCAGCAACGCGCGCACTCTGGCGCCGGATGCAACGAGCTTCTCCACCAGATGCGAGCCGATGAACCCGGCCGCCCCCGTCACCAGAACCGGAACCCCATCGAGTGATCTCATAATTATTCCATCGGCCGTTTTCGCCATTTGGCGCAGATCACTCCAGACCCGCACCCCATTGGCCGCGAAAGGCCATCGCCTCCACCGGATTTCTGACGCGTGGCGCCTGATCCCGCAGAAGGATTTCCGGGGGAATCTCCGTCTCCGGCAGCATATACCCGAGCGCAATCATGGCCATCGGGTCAAAGTCATCCGGGATTCCGAAATACGCCCGCGCCTTCTCTGGATCGTAGCCACCCATCTGATGAAGCCATAGCCCCAGCGCCGTCGCCTGCAGCGCCATGCTGATACTGGCGGCGCCTGTGTCATGTCCGGCATGACGGTTCGACTTGCCGTTGCGTGTGTACGTGCGCTTAGCCACCGAAAGCATCAGAACCGGTGCCGCCTTCGCCCAGGCATTCCCGGACGAAAGACAATCGTGCGCTTTCGCCAGTGCTTCGGGATCGGACCGATCAAATACCAGATAGCGCCAGGGCTGTTCGTTGGAACTCGACGGCGCCCATCGACCCGCTTCCAAGATCGACATCAAATTCTCGCTCGAAACAGGCCGCGACGCATCATATCCGCGCGGCGACCACCGCCGGGCGATAACGTCGGTAATTGGATGATCGGCGGGTGCTCTCTTCTCCATCTTGAGTTACTCCCCAAAACCTATTCGTAACAAGCGCAACTCGTTTCCGACCGACTTCGGGATGGCAATCCGCCGCGGCGGACTTCCGAGCCACGCGTCCGCACGGTCGGGAGGGCGAGGCTCCTGCCGAGCCTCTTGTCCGCGCGGGAACAAGGCTCGGCAGTCCGCCGCGGCGGATCGCCCTCCCTGGCAGTCAACCTAATCTCATCGTGCGGTCGAGTGGAACGAATCGCGCAATCACCGTTCCTCCCACCATCGCGATCAAATAACCATACGGGACAAAAGCGGCGATCACGCCAACAACCAGCGCCAGGAACAGATCGGCTTTGGACGAAGCCACGGAGCGCACAAATGACATGAGCGCCACACCTTCAAACAACAGGACAACGCCCAGAATCGGCAACGGAAAGATCTTGAGCACCTCATCGAAACAGCCGCTGAAGAACAGCCCGATCGCAAGATACAAACCGCCATAGATCACCACCGAGCCGCCCGTCCGGGCACCGAATGCGTAATGACCAGCCAGCCCACCCGCACCATGGCAAACCGGCACGCCGCTCGTCCACGGCGCCATCAGGTTCATGATCGAGTAGGTGAAGCCAATCTTGCGCACACTGACGGACGACTGCGGAAACAGATCCTTGATGGTCTTGTGCGTCGCCACCACCGAGTTGGCGATCGACAGTCCCAGTTGCGGCAGCGCCAGAACCAGCAACCCCTGCCAGATGTCCGGCATCGTCGGCGTCCACCAATGTGGATGCGACAGACCAATGCCATCCGTTAATCGTCCAAAGTCCAGCCGGAACACCGCGGCATAGGCGATTCCCAATCCGATCACCAGCAACGCCGGGGGAAACTTGCGATTGCCCAGCAGTAAGAGCACGATCACAAATCCCACACCCGCCAGAATCCATCCCGGCATCCCCTGTGAAGGCACATAGTCCTTCAACGCCAGCGTGCACAACGCCATCCCCAGCCCCAGTTGTACGCCGCGTACAACACTCTCTGGAATCACCCGCGCCACCCACTGCAACAATCCCGTCAGGGTAAGCACCAGCATGATGGCGCCAATGGCCAGTCCCGCGCCATACATCACGCCTCCCGGCAGCTTCTGCGCGATCATGATCACCGCAACCGCCTTCAGCGGCTGCACCGGAACCGGCAGGCCATACAGGACTCCCCCCGTCAAAATCTGGAGTGCGCCATAGGTGATAAACACGCTGGCACTGTCCAGACCGCAGGAGAGAATCATCCCCGCCAGAAGCGGCAGATCGGTGCCGATGTCGCCAAATGCCCCGGAGAATTCGTTGCGATCAAACTGAATTCGCTTTCCTGGCATGGCGACTCAATGAGCAGCAGGCTCCAGCCGCTCTAGCTTTCAGTGTTCCAACGTGGCCGAAACGGCCGACGACGTTCCAGTGCCTTCCTCAGGGATCGCTGGTACAGCAAGATCATCCCCCATGCGATTCCGCCGCCGATTATCCAACCCGCCAGAATATCCGAGGGGTAGTGCACCCCGATGTAGACTCGCGAATACGAGATCAGAACCGAATACCCAATCAAGACCCAAAGCCAGCGCCGATAGAGCAGTCCGAGCAGAATCGCCACCGCCATGCTGGACGTCGCATGTCCCGATGGAAACGACAGCGTGTTGCCGCACCCGGTGATCGCACGCAACCCCTCAACGACATGGCAGGGACGTACCCGCCCGATCAACGGCTTCAACACGCTCGAGGCCAACTGATCGGTGACCGCCACCGTTACGACCAAAAGCAACACCGCCGTCCGCCCCTTCCCGCCACCCAACAGGACGAGCGCGACCAGCCCCGCCGCCAACGGGATACGGTAGTATTTCAAGTTCGTGACAATGGGCATCAGCCAATCGAAGAAGCTGTTCGCCACTCCGACGTTGAGCTTCAGAAGCAACCAGGTATCAACACTTAGCAAGAAGTCCATCAAAGATCCCCACCCAAACTGCGGCCACGCGCCATCGCGGACAAGGGGCTTTCAGCCCCTTGGACACTCACACATTTCGCCACAACACCTTACTCACACTCACCATTCGTAGGGGCGTATTGCATACGCCCCCATTCTTGCGCGCCGCGCCACCGCGGACAACGGCCTTCCAGCCCCTTGCGCCCTCACACAATCACCAACTCACCCATCGTCAGATCAATCCCCGTCCGCGCCAACTCCTGCAACCGGCTCTGGAGCACCCCGACCTGCGACACCGGCACCCGGACCGTGCCATGCCCCCGCGCGTCGTACGTCCCCGGCTGAAGATGCAATCCGAATTCATCCAGCGCACGAAAAAGCGGACCGGTTCGCTCATGATCAAAGTCAATCGCCACCACCTGCGCCACAGTGCGCTCGACCAGCGCCGCCTCGCCAATGACCGCAGTCGCGGCATCCGCATACGCACGCGCCAGCCCGCCGGTGCCCAGCTTGGTACCGCCGAAATACCGGGTGACAACACACACGGCGTTCTCCAGCCCGGCATGCTTCAGCGCATCGGCGATGGGCCGCCCCGCCGTCCCCGACGGTTCGCCGGCATCGGAAGATCGCTCAATCAATGCCCCCGGCCGTCCCACTCGGTACGCCCAGCAATGATGCGTGGCATCCGGGTAGCGGCGGTGACGATCGTTCAACACCACCTCAGCATCCTGCTCCATGGCCGAATACGCCACCCAGGCAATAAATTTCGAACCCAGAACCAGCAGCGAGGTCCCGCATGGCTCGGTGAGCGCGCGAAATTTATCAGCAGAGTGGTCGAGGTCGTGTGTCATGGGCGGCCGATTGTCCCAAAAAGTCCGCTAAGCCGCGATGGAAGTCAACGGGTGCGTTTTCTCGTTGCATCGAACTGCCCAGCCCGTTTCCCTTGCAACGGAGGACGGCATGTTCATCGGGCATTTTGGCGTGGCCCTCGCGGCCAAGAAACTCACCCCCTCAGTCCGGCTGGGGACCCTGCTTCTGGCCGCCCAGTTCCTCGACTTCCTGTGGCCGATTCTGCTGGTAACCGGACTCGAAAAAGTTGCGATCGTCCCGGGAATCACGGTCGTGAACCCGCTGGATTTCACCTCGTATCCCATCAGCCACAGCCTGCTGGCGGTCATCGGCTGGGCGCTGTTATTCGGCTTCGCGTATTACATGTGGCACCGCTCGCCCAAATGCTCCTTCGTCCTGGGGATTCTGGTGGTCAGCCACTGGGTACTGGACCTGATTGTCCATCGCCCCGATCTGCCCATCATGCCGAACAGTCCCGCCCGATATGGACTGGGACTTTGGAATTCCCTCTCGGCCACAGTCGCTGTCGAGGGCGCGCTCTTCGTCTTGGGAGTCGGTCTCTACCTCAGCGCCACACGCACGCGCGACCGAATCGGAAACTGGGCGCTCTGGCTGTTTATCATCGTCTTGGGTGGCATCTACGCTGCCAACCTGTTTGGCCCACCGCCGCCCGACACGAAGATCATCGGCTGGGCCGCGCTGGCCCTCTGGCTCTTCGTCCCCTGGGCCTATTGGATCGACCGGCACCGGCGGGCTCTTGGTGACTCGTCCCGGTGAGAGGAGTGTAGCTCTTCACACGCAGGTCAAAGCCCCCAATCTCCACCAATTTCCTCCTTTCCCATTCCCGGCCTGTGCCCTAATCTTGCCCCATTGGCCAGGGTAACAATTATCCCCAGCCACGATACTTGACCAAGGAGCCGTCCCATGTCTGCTTACAATGCCATCATCAATGCCCTCGAATTGAATCCGTCGATCATCGCCGATATGGCCCAGGAATTCCCCGTCGAACGCCGCAATGTCCGTCCGGCTCCCGGCAAATGGTCGGCGCTGGAGCATATCGCTCACCTGGCTCGCGTCGGGCCATTCATGAATGTGCGCCTGACGAACATGCTCGAAAACCCCGGCGACCCGATTGTCCCCTATCTTCCGGATAACGACTCGCCTAGCTCGCTCGCCGACGCCGACTGGGACGAGGCGTTGAGACAATACCAGTGGGAACGAGCAGCATTGGTGGGCACTCTCCGGGATGTGAGCCTGCTGATCTGGGAACGCGAAGCCAAACATCCGGAGTATCGCACCTACTCCATCCGCATCATGGCGCGCCATCTCGCTCTCCACGACCTCCTGCACGGCTCCCGCATCGAGGACCTGCTTCTGACAACATCCCGTTCCTAGACTCTATGCGTTGAGAATGTTGAGAATAATGTGGCGCGCCCGCCCTCGGCCGCGTTCACCGCGAAGCGGTGACGCACAGTGAAGCTACCAGACGACGACGCAATCCCTCCGCGTCCACTTCGTCCTCTTCGTCCATTTCGTCCACGCCGTCCACAAAACCAGCGCGCAGACGTTTCCTGAATTTACGATTTCCTATTCTGTCGTCGCCCGCTGCGCCGCTCTTACCACCCGCAACAGCCAGACGAGAGTCGCAATTCCCAGAAGCAGCACCAGGACAAACATGGCAAACGCACCCCACTGCGGACGAACTGCCACGGTTGCAGAATCATAATCACCGGCGAGCATGATCAGCCGGTACGACTCGCGTTGAATCACCAGCCCCGTCAGCGCGGCCACAGTGGCCAATGCCGCCGGCCACCGCGCCAGGCCAATCCGGCGAAACATCCCGATAATCCCCGCCACCAGCGCCAGAAATCCGGCGCCGAGAATCAGAATCCATCCCGCCATCCCCCATTCCCCGATGGCGAATTGGGATGATGATGCCCAGCCCAGCGCCAGCACGCCGCCGACAAGGAGCGCGACTGAGGCCCCCCTCGGTGTCTTGCGGTCATTGCGCCACGAATGCCCCAGCCACATCACCCACGCCCCCGAGGCAATCGCCGCCCCGCCTCCGTACCCGACCAGCCTCTGTCCCACCTTCGAATGGCGCACCGCCTGCGCCCATGGTGCTGCCGACAGCGATTGGAGGTAATTCCACGAATAGGTGAACCCGATCGCGATCACACAAAGAATCGTCAGGAGAACAAACACTTTGCCCGCACCCGATGGCCCGCCGCTCTGCTCCCAGCGCCAGCGCCAAAGGTAGAGCGAATAGAACCCAACCAGCAGATACCCGACAATCGCCAGCCACGGAAACCCGATCGATATCGACGACGAGTAGAAGTACTTGCCGTAGAGAACCTGGACAAACAGGAGTGGCGCGACTCCGGCGGTGATCGTCGTCGAGAACGCCAGCACCCCCGCTCGATGCAACGGTTCGACCGCGTACAGGTCCTTCTTTCCCCACTCCGCTCCGACCCGCGCCCACAACGCCGCAACCAGAAGCCCCAGAAACAGCATGTGGACGACGAATGTCAGTCCAAAGAGCCCGAGCGCCAGTGCCGGCGGCACAGGCAGTGCCATCAAATCGGTGGGGTTCATTGTCCACCCCCTTTGGATTCAGACTTCGCGGCCCCGGCCTGCCAATTCGCCGTCCGCAAAGTCGACAGATACGCAACCAGATCGTTCAGGTCGGACTCGCTTCCCGCGAATGGCGGCATGAATCCCTTCAGCCGGTTCAACTGACGAGTGTTGAACTTGATCATCTCCGCATCCCACGTGGCAATCAGGGGGCGAATCGCATTGTAACCGTCCACCGCGTGGCACCGCTGGCACTCCACCTGGTAGATGACTCTCCCTCGTTCTTCCGGCGTTGCCGCCAGATGATCGAATTCGCGCGCCACAACTGGTTTTGCCTCAAAGAATCCTGACCGATTGATCTTGTCCACCTCATCCACTCTGAGTCCATTGGCATACATGTAGTCGTAGATGATAAACGGTTTGCGGATCCCCTCGCGGACATACTCCATTGACGCCGTCGCCACAAACGCAATTGCCGTCAAAAGCAGCGCCGTCTCCAGATTGATGTACCGTCGATTCTTGATCAGCCCGAAGTAGGCGTACAATCCCACCAGTGTCGAGGCGAGAATCCCGAATCCGAAAAACATCGTCATCGCCACCGCACCGCCCAGCGCCAGTTGGCTGGCTTTGTGGGGCGCCACGGCGAAATACCACACCGACAACGGAATCATCAGCGCCAGCGGCACCAGAAAGACCGACCCGGCCTCAATAATATGCCGTCCCTTTTCACGATCCAATGAACGGTCCAGATTCGCCACCACGGCCACGAATATCCCCGCCAGGGCCAGCGCCGAGACCGTGCGCAAGAGCAGCGATGGCCAGAAAGTCGGATTGAGCCATGCATCCCAGAATGACCCCGTGGTCAGCCAGTCGCCCGGCGTCAGCATAAACGTGAGAATGCCGTTGATGACGAACAACGACATCCAGGCTGAGACCGCGTAAACGATCCCCACGCGCACATGCGCCTTGGGCGACATCTTGTCCCAGTAGAAATAGTAGACGTACCCCGACGTGATCTCGACAATGAAGAACACCCACTCGGTCGCCCACGCCCACACAAACTGTCGGATCAGAACCGTGATTGCTTCCGGCGAGGCAATCGCGATCACAAACCAGATCCCAACCCCGGTCACCGCGCCGGCGACAAACGAGAACAGAATCAGGAATCGGGAATACTTGTGCAGGAAATCGCCCAAAACCCGGTCGTTCGTCCGAATCGCCCGCGCCTCAAGCCACGGAATCGCGATCCCGCCACCCACCGCAAAATGTGCGATCAGCACATGCACAATGGCGATCACCGCCACCAGCGATGACAACCCCATCGGCCCCGGATCAAAGATCGGAAAATTCATAGTCCCATCACCCCCGAACTCACAATATCACCAACCCCACAACAGAGCAATGCCTCAATTCTGACATCGATTGTCAAAAAAGAGGCCTGCCCGGATACATATGTGGCGCGGCCGCCCTCGGCCGCGTTCGATGCGAAGCATCGAAGCTCACTTGCGCGCGGCAGCGCCCCCACCGGTGGCCCACCAGGAGTGAATTCGCCGAAGGCGAATGAACGGATGGTGGGGTTCCTCACGGCAGGGGGAGAAAATCCCGCGAGCTCAAATCGTTGACCTCACGGCAGGTGAACTCCCTCTCCCGCGTGCGGGTTGGGGTGAGGGCGTTGCCGCGCGCGAGATCATTGGCACCCCCCCAGACTCTTGGTGGCATGGGCATCCTGCCCATGGCCCCGACGCAATGCGCTCCCTTTGGCGGCAAAATGTGGCGCGGCCGCCCTCGGCCGCGTTCGATGCGAAGCATCGAAGCTCACTTGCGCGCGGCAGCATCCCCACCGGTGGCCCACCGGGAGTGAATTCGCCGAAGGCGAATGAACGGATGGTGGGGTTCCTCACGGCAGGCCGCCCAACACGATGAACAACCTTGACTGTACCCGACGCCTGCGTTCTATACTCCCTCAGGAGGAGCATCCGAATGACCAGATACATCGGCAATCCCGAATTCCAGCACGGCGAAATCCCCGCGGTCGGCATTCTCGTAGCCAACATGGGCACTCCCGATGCCCCGACAACAACTGCCCTGCGCCATTACCTTGGAGAATTCCTCTGGGACCCGCGCGTCGT
Organism: Candidatus Zixiibacteriota bacterium; assembly: GCA_016235085.1. Lineage (GTDB taxonomy): Bacteria > Zixibacteria > MSB-5A5 > WJJR01 > WJJR01 > JACRMA01. The sequence goes on along the minus strand of JACRMA010000073.1, from coordinate 4,057 downwards.
CGAGATGCCCCGGCTGCCCTGGTGGCTGATCCTCAATGGCATCATCCTCAACACGCGCCCGCGTCACTCAGCCGCGGCGTACCAGAAAGTCTGGACGAAAGAGGGATCACCCCTTCTGATCTACACACGCCGCCAGGCCGCCGCGCTGGAGTCCAACCTGAGGGCCCGCATTGGCAATCCGCTTCACGTCGTTGTCGGGATGCGTTACGGCAATCCCTCGATTCGTTCGGCGTTGGATGAGCTTCGCTCGAAGGGCTGCCGCCGGCTCCTGGTACTCCCTATGTATCCCCAATACGCCGGCCCTACCACCGCCTCCACCTTTGATGCAGTCTTCGACGTTCTCGAAAGCTGGCGCTGGGTGCCCGAGGTACGCACAATCGCGAGCTATCACGACGACCCGAACTATATTGACGCTCTCGCCGATTCAATCCGCGAGGTTTGGGATAGCAAAGTGGCGGATCTCAGCGCAACCAACGAATCGCATATCGGTAGGCCGGACACTCTTGTCCGGCCTTCTTCCGGGCGTCCACAGAAACTCCTCTTCTCATTTCACGGAGTCCCCAAGGCAACTCTCCTCGCCGGCGATCCGTACCACTGCCAGTGCCACAAGACCGCCCGACTCGTGGCAGAATCGCTTCAGTTGCCCGATGATCGCTGGCAGGTGGCGTTCCAGTCCCGTTTCGGTCGCGCCGAATGGCTGCAGCCATACACCGATGTCACACTCCGCCAGTGGGGCAAGGACGGCATCAAATCAGTCGACGTGGTCTGCCCCGGCTTCTCATCCGACTGCCTAGAAACCATCGAGGAAATCGGCGTCGAAAATCGCGATAACTTCCTGCACAGTGGCGGCGAACATTTCCGCTACATCCCCGCCCTCAACGACCGCCCGGCGCACATCGACGCTCTCGCGAAACTCACCGAGCGGCATCTGCAAGGATGGGTTATTCCCAAGTCCGAATGGGATGATGCGGCTACCAAAGAAGAGTCCGATGCCTCACACCTGCGCGCGGAAGAGATGAAGAATCGGATGTAGGGCGGCTGCCTGACACCCCAGCCCAAGTCAGCCATTCCGAATGGCAGCCGCCACTCCGCACCGAAAACCGGACGATGTTCGCCCTAACGGAAATCCATTCCAATCACTTCCATCAAGTGCTCAACCGCGTGTCCCCGCCGCAAGATCGCATCCGCCCTGCATCTCTGATTGCACTCGGTCCTGCGATCCCATCATATTCCGTTTATGCCTGACTACCGTCGACTTAGAAACCCGGGCGGGACGTATTTCTTCACAGTCGTAACTCATAAGAGAATCCCGATCCTCATCAATCTCGACGCACGTGCAGCTCTGCGTGTGGCAATCGAAAAGACGCGCACACGTTATCCGTTTGTCGTGGTTGCGGCGGTGCTCCTTCCGGATCATCTTCATTGCATATGGGAGCTTCCCAACGGTGATTCTGACTTCTCCACACGCTGGCGCTTGATCAAGACCAGATTCACCTACACGCTTGGAAAGATCAGTCTGTGTTCTGGACCTCCCTACTGGCAGAACAGGTTTTGGGAGCATTGCATCCGGGATGAGGCCGACTTGAATCGGCACATTCAATATATCCATCTGAATCCCGTGAAGCACGGATTGGTCACAAATCCTGAGGATTGGCGGTATTCAACGTACAACCAGTGGTTGCGCAACGGCTATCCTGACGCGGCGCGCACTTTGTTAAGGGATGCAGATGTCGACATCCCAGAGTAGCGCGGCTGCCTGACGCCTTACCTTTGGTCAACTGATCCAACCGGCGGCCGCTGCCCGGCGCCCAAAACCGGTGGATACCCACCTTGATGGATTTTCATATTCACTAAATCCACAGCGGGTAGGGAGAATAGATCACGCCACGAGCGCTTTGGGATTCACAACTACATTCGCGCGAATCACCGGCAGGTTCGTCCCCGTCCCACGGACGGCGGGTGATTCGCAGGCCATATCAGTTAACGGCGATCCCTCGCATGCGAATCACCCGCCCTACGCTCCTGCCGCAGAAGCCGACGCAAGGCACGATACCGCGGCGCCCTACAACTCCCGAAACTCGCACTTGAGCACGACATCCTTGTATGGCTGCCCATCGACCAGCACATACGGATTGATGAAGTAGTTTACGGATGTTGAGTCGGCATCACCGTTCAGACGGATATCCCGCCCCGTGCTGAACGCCACCCGGTCGGGACCCAGCCTGCCAAAGAAGTAATCCGCCTTCTCCGGATGCTTGATTGCCTCCGACGCATCCACCGGGACCCACCCTTCGTCGTCGAAGTAGAGATCCACCCAGCAGTGATACCCGCTGATCCCGCCGGACTTAAGCGAATCGGGAACCGGGAATCCCATCGTAAACCGCGACGGAATCCCCAGCGAACGCGCCATCCCGATCAACAATGAATGGATGTCGGTGCAGTTTCCCCGCCGCTCATTGCACGCGAAGATGGCATCCCCCCGCCCCCACCCGGTACCGCTCTTGTCGTACTTCATCGTTGCCAAAACGTGATCATATAGGGCGCGGGCCCGTATCCGATTTCCCTGGAGATGCCCCGCCACTGTGTCGGCTTCGTTGGCAATCGCGCCATCGATCGGCACCAGAGAATCCGGCTGCAAATACCGTCTCCGCAGCGCATCGGTCTCCGCCAGCGTCGCACGGAGCGCCCCCGATTCGTTGCGGCGAACATGAAACGTCAGGCTGACGGGAAGGCTGTCCGGCAGCGACGGCGTAATATCCAGATAGTACGCGCGATTCCCATACAGCGGGTCCGTGATCTGTTTGTACTGGTACGGGCTGACAACCCGCACCTGCGACACCGACTGCCGGTCATCATCCTGCGGCGCCGGAATCCAAAGCTCGAGACGTTTCGCTGCTTTGGGGATATGCTGGACATTGACCCGGTAGGTGAACTCGTAGGTCTTGGATGTCGTACGTTCCGCCCCGCCGACAGACCAGAGTGAAGCGGCACCGATCACCGCGAGCATTGCCAGTTGTGCGAACCGTCTCATTCAATGACTCCCGCCTGCCCGGTCGCGCCTGCCATTTCGTGGCATGACGCTGGGCATTCTCGTGCGACTCCGCCGTGTCTGGGGCTACTTCCCCGCCACTGGCTGCTTCTTCCAGATTCCGCCCTCTTCCTTCCAGTTGTAGCGCGGATTGCCGTTGACCTTGTGAACAGCGACTTCGGTCGTTTCCAGGCGCTTGCCGCTGGCTTTCATAAAGATATCGAGATCGTAGAGAGTGGTGTCGGCGCTGTTGAAATCGGCACAGGCGAAATACACGCCGCCGCCCAGCGAAGCCAGCTTCTCCTCATGCACTTTCGCCAGCTTCAGTTGCAGGACCCTCTTGCTCTCGGAATCAAAGACAAGGAAGTAACCGCCTTTGAGCTTTGAATCCTTGGCAACGTAGTCTTGAATCGCCTGGGACAGGGCGGCCATCGTAATCGCAGGCGCTTCTGTCTTTGCCTGCGATGGATGCTCAGGATGCTCGGGATGCTCCTGCGCGCGCACACCCGTCCCCAAAGCCAGACTCAGACCCAGGAAGGCGAGCGTGATACTGATTGAGGTTCTTCTCTTCATGACAATCTTCCTTCTTGTGTGGTTTAAGAACTGTTCCTGTCCCTCCAGAGATGGACTCAGGTACAATACTACCCGTTGCCGGGCACGACGTTCCAAACCAAATTTCTGCCGTTTTGTTCCGCATTCCAGCGAGTACGAAGCGCGTGACCGTCCCGGCCGCGTGGCCGCGATCTCTGGGATGTGTTGAAAACCCGGTTCCAAATCAGGGTGCCACGGACAAGCAGATTCTCCGGCTCTTTGGAGAATCTGCTTGTCCGTGTCTTTTTCGCCCAACCCGAAAGGCGCGTGGCCGTCCCGTCCGCGTGGCCGATCTATACGCCTAGCCGTCCCCCGTGTGCGTGGCCGCGATCTCCGATCGCGGGAGGCCGGAGGCCGACATACAGCCGTGCCCAAGCAGCCCCTCTCGCCCAACCACGGAACCAAAATCGCCCTTCGGCCGCCCGCGATCGGAGGGGG
>JACRMA010000072.1 GCA_016235085.1 Candidatus Zixiibacteriota bacterium | reverse complement strand
GGCTCGGCAGGAGCCTCGCCCTCCCTTAGCATCGCTTCTGCCAGGTCAGAAGTGCAGTGCAGTATTGACTACCGGTCCTCACTGCTCCCGCTGGTTCGCGATACCTGAGCTGACCACCAATGACAAACGGCCGAATCATCCGCTATGCACGACGCCACCCAACGGGGCGTCTGATCAGGATTCTGGAACGCCACCTTCTTGCAGGTGGCGTTGCCATCTTGCCGACAGAAACACAGTACGCACTGGCCGCCATCGCCACGAGTAAAAGGAATGTGGCACGAGTTCGAACAATCAAAGGCCGGTCGCACAAACTTCCGTTCTCCGTGTTCCTGCCGGACCACCAATCTCTCCGTCGCTGGCATGTGGATTTGCCCGAGTCGGCGGAACTCCTGGCCGAGGCATTCTGGCCCGGTCCCATGACCCTCATTCTGCCGACCCGCCATCCCGCCTTGCGCCGCCTCGGCGGCGGCGCCACAGTCGGAATTAGGGTGTCTCCCGAACCCCTGATCGAAAAGCTGTGCCGCCGCCTTGGTACGCCGCTGCTTGCGACCAGCGCGAATCCCTCAGGTTTGGTATTGTCTGCCCGGGCGGAAAACCATTGGTTGAGCAGTCAGGTGGAGGTGCATGGCATGATTTGGGCCCGGCCCGCCCGGTACAAGCGACATGTAACGTCGACGGTGCTCGACTGCACCAGGCCCCGTATCCGTGTCGTGCGGCCCGGCGCGATCCCGGAGCGGATATGGTGGCAGGCTCTGCCGTCCGATACTATCGAGAGAATGCGATAATCCAGCGTGCTGACGGTGCTTGATGGCTGAAGCGAAATCTCCCGGCTCTTATATGGTCCTTCTCGTCTGCACGGGGAACACCTGCCGCAGCCCGATGGCTGCCGGCCTGATGAAGAAACTCCTCGCCGAACGGACGGGCGCCACGCCGCTCATAAACGTTGTCTCGGCCGGCACGATGGGACTGATCGGGATGCCGGCCACCGATCTGGCCATCGAGGTATCCGCCAGCTATGATCTGTCACAAGCGGCCACCCCGGAACTCCTCGATCAGGCCGACCTGGTGCTGGCCCTCGCCGCCGATCATCATGAGTATTGCCGTGCGATGGGTGTGCCCGCCGAACGCCTCTTCATGCTGCGCGCTTTCCCCCAGCATCCGCAGGGGCTGGCTCAATACCAGATTCCCGACCCGATCGGCGGCAACCGTGACCAATATCAACGGACCTTCTATCTGATCGAAGAAGCGTTGCGCCGTGGCCTGCCCGCGATCATTGCGAGGGCGAATTCCTCGGAAACGAACGACGAACCGCGCGGCGACGCATCATGAAAGTCGGCTTCGATATCACCCGCTTCGTTGAGTTCGTGTTGAGAGTCCCACACATCCTCGGCCTCAAGAGAAGAACGGTGTGCAATGCCCACCCAGGGATCGTAGGGTGGGCTCTGCCCACCGCCCCCCGCGAGAGTCACTCCGATCAGTTGTTGCCATGTTCCCACCCATCCAGGTGTCACCTCAGCCCTCGTCCGCATCTAAGAGCGACAACGCCACGTGTTGCCGCACTCGCGCTGTCATCCCTGCTCCTCTTCAGTGGTGCGGACACTCCTGTCCGCACTCCCCGGTTCTCCGAGTCATCGGTGGTTGCCCAACTTGGACAACAACGCGATACCAGCAAACTCACTCCGGCATTGGAGCTCGGCTCATCCCACGCCGGACGCCGCCGCGCCCAATTCGGAATTTCTCCTTCGGCGTAGGGGAGACGTTGCACTACGATATCGGCTGGCAGTCGATCGTGGCGGGCAAAGGACAGATGGTCGTCAATGCGCCTGTCGATACCAACCAGCGCCTGTGTTTCCCGGTTGTCTCGACCGTCGAGTCGACACCGTTCTTTTCAACCTTTTATCGTGTCGATGACAGCGCCGTATCGTTCATCGACGTCCGTCAGATCTATCCAGTTCGATTTGAGAAATACCTGCGCGAAGGGAAATACCGCTCCGATCAAATCGCCGACTTCGATCCGACGACCGGCCAGGCGTACACGCCGAAAGACACGATCGATATCCCGGCCTATGTCCAGGATGCGCTATCATTGCTGTACTATGTGCGTACGCTCGAGATGAAGCCCGAGACGGAATTCACGGTCGACAATTTTACCGGCAAGAAATCGTACACCCTGACGGTACGAATTCTCCATCGCGAACGGATCGAGGTTAAAGCCGGCACATTCAGTACCATCGTGGTCGAGCCGCTTCTTCAGGCAGCGGGATTGTTCAAACAGGAAGGCAAACTCAAAGTCTGGCTCACCGATGATCGGCTCCACCTTCCGGTCCTGATGAAATCCAAAGTCCTCGTCGGCTCAATTGTCGCGGAACTGACCGACTATCGGCTGGGGACTGTCCGACGGTATTCCCCATGACACCATTCAAATCTGCCGATCTCAGCAAACTGCACCGATCTGACGCAAAGCAGCGCCCCTCGCTGGTTGATGTCTCGAAATTCGCCCGTTCGACAGATCGGGGCGACAGTATCGGTTCGTTCCTGAAGAACCTGCCGGAATTTCTGAAAGCCGGTGACTGGCGAACGCTATTAGATGCCATCGAATCGGCCCATCGCCGCGGCAAACCCGTGTTCTGGTTCCTCGGCGCGCATGTCCTCAAATGCGGCCTTTCGCCACTGGTGATCGATCTAGTAAATCACGGCCTGGTCAACGCGCTGGCTTTCAACGGCGCTGGCGCGATCCACGATCTGGAAATTGCGTTTCTCGGAAAGACCAGTGAAGATGTCGCTGCTAATCTCAAGTCAGGCAAGTTCGGCATGGCCAAAGACACGGCGCAGTGGTTTGCCGCCGGGACAGCATTGGCCTCCACGGATGGAGTGGGACTAGGGGAGGGGATCGGCAAATTCATCGCCAAGGCGAAAGCCCCGCACAAACGCCACTCGCTTCTGGCACAGGCGTTCAAAGCACAGATCCCGGCGCTTGTCTTTCCAGCCATCGGCGCGGAGATCGTCGCCCAGCACCCCGAGTACGATGCGGCCAAAGTCGGCGCCGCATCGCACCTGGACTTCCGCATCCTGGCCGCACAGTGCGCGCGTCTCAATAATGGTGGAGTCGTGCTCCACTTCGGCTCCGCGGTCATCCTGCCTGAAGTCTTCCTCAAAGCACTCTCGGTCGCCAGAAACCAGCACCGCGTCGAAAAATTCACCACGGCCAATTTCGATATGATTCAGCACTATCGCCCCAACGTAAACATCGTCAGCCGCCCCACCCAACATTCCGGCCGCGGCCTGACTTTCACCGGCCACCACGAACTCATGCTCCCCCTCCTGGTCTGGTCGATCAAATCCCGCCTGCGGCTGTAATTACACTCATCCAGTGGTAGCACGGGCATCCTGCCCGTGCTGCATGGGCTTGAAGCTCGTGCCACCATTGCCAGGCGCAAGCATTCTTCTTGCCCTACGCGTCCGCATTATATAATGTCCCCCGGGCACTATGTCAGACCGGGACCAATCCATAATTGATGCCTTCCTGCGCGGCGATCCGCAAGCCGTTGCCACAATATCGGTATGGATCGCGCAAGTCATTCGATGCAAATCCTGGAACCACTTGTTCGATGCCGATGATATCATCCAGGAAACGCTGGTCGCGGTCCTGGTCGATCTGAGGCGACAGACCTATAGGGGAGAGGGCCTGCGCGCGTTTGTGCAACGCGTGAGCAGCAACAAATGTGTCGACATCATCCGACGTCACGGGCGCAACCCCGTCGACTCCGGTCTTAATGATTGTGACGTGCCCGATGGCCTGCCCACCGCGGAGGACAATCTGGAGATGCGCCAGCAGATCCGCTTCGCGGAGACGGTGCTGGCGGAATTGAACCCCGCTGACCGGCAGTTGCTGCGCTGGCTATGTATCGAGGGGTTGGACCGTCGCACCATCGCCAGACTTCTGGGGATCTCCGACGGCGCGCTCCGGAAGCGGATTTGCGATTGTCTGAAGCGGGCTGGCGAGGTTCGAGCCCGGATGGAGAAGCGGTAACAGTCGGCCTGATGGGGCGACTAATAGGGATGGATGGTTGATATGACGGGTTCCGATTCCCACGAGGATTGGCAGGCGCTGATCCCGGAGTACCTTTCAGGCGTGCTCCCGGCCGACGAGAAGGCATCGCTCGACGAGCATTTGGCCGGATGTGCCGTCTGCCGGTCTGTTCTCGATAACACCCGACAGCTCAGAGGCGGCCTCGTCCACCTTGCCAACGCGGCACAGGATCAGCACCCGACAGCGGCTCAAATCACGGATTATGCGTGTAGCCCAGCCCGTCTCGATTCTTCGGTCCAGGAGACGATATCCCGGCACCTCGCGCTTTGCCCAAGCTGCGCCCGCGAGGTTGCCACTGTCGCCGAGGTCACAAAGGAACTCGCCGCTTCTGCCGACAATGGGATCCCGGACTCAGCGTCCCTTAGCACCGGTGGGCCGGACACTCTTGTCCGACCGAGCGACCTTCCCGCAACCCGCCCAGATGATTCCACAGGTTTCACCGCAAAGGCGACGGGGAGTGGCCGCGTGCGGATTCGGATGCGCCTCGTCTACGCCATAGCCGCCGTCTTTGTCGCGTTGCTGGCCTTCCCCGCGTACCGCCTGATCACCCGGCCAATGGCGACCGATTCTTCGAATGTGGGGGCCGTCTTCAACCTGTCGCCGCAGACGCGCGGCGGCCTGCGCCCCACCGAAATCCACGTCCCGACCGCTGAAGGCACGGTCAGATTTGCGTTGAATGTGAGCTCGCTGGATGAATATCAGCCGAAAATCTGTGTGCTGGAGTCCAAGTCGCGCGAATTGCTCCGAACCACGGTATCCGGAAGCCTCTCCGACGATCAGTCAGTTATGGTCACCGTTCCAACGCCTCAACTTCCGAACGGCGACTATCTCTTCCGACTCATTGGAATCAACAAGACCAACTCTGCAGACACTCTGCAGGTCCTGTATCCTTTCATCGTGCGACCGGAAACACCCTAAACCGGCGTCTTGTGATGGTGGCACGGCCATCCTGGCCGTGCTGCATGGGCGACAGCCCATGCCACCTTATTGTTCTCTACCTTCGCCAATCCCCGCTGACCACGAACGAGGCCCACTCCGACGGATCCGGGAATCTCCCCGCCGCCCGTGCCTGATTGATCTTATCCCGTGCATACTGCGACAGAATCGCAGCGTACGTCTGGGTCGTATCCTTGTAAAGCCGATCCATCAACTCCAGCGTCACATGATCTCCCACCGGCCAGATCGAGCTGATCACCGTCCGGGCTCCCGCGACCTGGAATGCACGACGGAGGCTGAACGCCCCGCCTTGACCGGCCAGCCCGAATCCCTGACCACTCTCGCACGCCGACAGGATCACTAGATCCGTCCCGCCTAGACGGAGTGTGCTGATCTCATCGGCTGTCAAGACACCGTCTTCTGCTCCTGCCATATCGGCACCCTTACCCTTGAGATTCGCACCGGACAGAAGCAGGCCCGTGCGTTGGAGAAGCCGTTCCTCGCCGCTATAGCCTGGCGGCCCGACCAGGGGAGTCGCGCAGTCCTGCGGCAGATAGTAGCCGTGGGTTGCCAGATGGATGACGCGATGTCCTGGCGCAACCCACTTCACCATTTCCTCTGATGCCGCGGCCCCCGTGAGCACCGTTGCCTCATGCCCCGGAATGTTCTTCCAATCCTCGGCAACAAGGCCCACCTCGGCCCGCGTCCCCGGCAACGGAGCCAATAGCATATTCTCGAATTCATAGCACATGCCTCGCACGTTTCGAGCAACATATCCCGCCGGACGCAATGTCTCGACATCGACGTCTCCCACGCGTGCAAACTTCCTGGCCGCGGGCGGGGCATCGAAGTCCGGGCTGCCAAGTGCAAACAACGAGGTGTTCTTCGCAGTTCTCAGCACCGGCAACCGCAGGAAATCACGGGCGTTTGACAGGTAGTGGATGGAGTGCGCGGCAGCCACGAACTCTCCAGTCGGTGACTGCAACGCACCAAATGGCAAGTCGCCAACCCGCAGGTCGGGGGTAACTATGGCCAGCGATTCGGGCGCAAGTCCTTCAAGAGGCAACCACAGGCGCCGGTAAAGCTCCTGTGTCACCGTGTCCGTTGCTGCAGCAATTGCATCCGAAAAGCCGCCAATCGCCCTTGTTGCAGCAATCATGAGAGTATCGAGGCGAAGCACCAGCGAGTCGACAGGAACACTGCCCAAGTCGACCAGTCCGCGCAATCCCTCCTTGCCGATGACCAGCACGCCGTATCGCGTTTCCTCTGAATACTTCGTTGCGGGAGTCACACGGAGATACAAGAAGAAATTGATGAAGACCGAACCACTTGGCAGCAGGGCAGCCACATCGTCAATGAGCAGAGGCCGTTCCAGTTCAGCCTCCCGGCAGCCGCCCGTGAGATCGGCCATTCTGCCGACAATCGCCTGTTCATCCCATGCAAGTGAATCCACCAATAGCTCGTTGGATGGATCTGCGAACTGCGGATCACGAAAATGTAACGCCGCCTTTTCGGAGCGTACGCGCTGCAAACTTCCGAAGTCTGCCTGCCCCGCCGCGTCAGCTCGGGCCTTCAGGCAATTGAAGCGTATCAGAAGATCGTCGAATGCGTACCCCTTCGACGTGAGGAGTTCATCCGCTACCCGTCTCGTAGTGGCCGAATCGTCCGTCCGACTATCGAAGTAGTACGCCAACTCGTCGGACAGCGCGTAGTAGACGTAAATGGAAGCGAATACAGCATCGAAATCGATCATATCAGAGGCGTTGCGAACGTAGTCACGGCGTCGTATTGATGAAGCAATCGCGGCCTGCTCGGGCGCGCTTCTGAATTCGCCCCGCAACCGGTGATAGAACCCGTAGTATTCATGAATCTGAGCATCATCCGGATGCATCGGGTCCAGCCAGCGCCCTCTAATGGCAAGTACCCGGTCGAACTTGGACCGGAGGTCCGCGGTCGAATCCGAAAGCAGCGTCGCCAGCGCTGCATTGTAGATTGCCTGCCCCGTTTCCAAGTGTTCCGGACCGAGCCGACGCCAAGCGATATCTAACGCCATTCTGGCCTCAGACGCGGCGTCCACGGGACGGCGAACATTAATGTATAGATCCCCGAGCCGATTGTGATAGACGGCGGCGGCCGGATGGTCTGTGCCGTAGGCGCTATCCACGATCGCCAGTGCTTCCCTGAAGTAACGCTCGGCATCACCATACACCCCAATCCGGCGCCGCATCATCCCAAGGCAATCGGCAGCCGCAGCGCGCTCGAGGGGAGTGCAATCCTTCATGGCAGGAACTGCTCGGTAACTGCGCTCTGCGTACCTGTTTCCATTCATCATCCGGTGTCCCTTGTGAAGAACCCGGGCCAGCCCTTGCAGCGGAGCTACCGCATACCGGTCATCGTTCCCGTAGAATTGGCGGCAGAGCACCAGCGACCGACGGTAGAAACGTTCGGCATGCAAGTAGTCACCCAACTGGAAGCGCACGTCCCCCAGTGCGTTGATGACGGGAATCAGTTCCCGCGCGTCTTTCCCGTATGTGGATTCCATTCGGTCGAGAAGCGGTGCCAACGCGGATTCTGCCTCCGCGAACCGGCAAAGACGAATCAGAAACGTCGATCGGCGGGTCTGCAGGGCAGCGAGATCGACAAGACCCAATCCGGACTGGTCCGGCTCTAGACCACGGATCGCAGCGGCAAGTACGTGCTGCGCCTTCTCATAATCTCCCAATCCCTCAAGAACTTGCACCTGGCCGAGGACTTGCCGGGTTGGTCCGGATGGCTGGAGGGGAGAAGCCGATACCATGCCGCCGGTGCCATCTGATCCCGCGAAGGCACCAGGCATAGAACCGAGCAGGATGCAAAGAAGCGCAACAGCGACGAATGCCGAGCCCCGGATCAAGCCGATTCGCATCAGTCTCCCTTTGAACTCCAGCGCCGCAGTCTCAACCGCTGAATTCTGAAACTCCAGATTTCCAGTAACGATTCCGCGCCTCGCGCGACAAGTAGAGCGGAGGCTTGAGATAATATAGTGCCTCTTCACGGATCACCAAAGCGGATTGTCCGTCTCATGGAGGGCACTCGACTCATCGTCGGCCACCCGAAAAAACGACCATAATTGACACGCCATTCAAAAGACACGTCTCCTCCCCGGGTAGGGCCGGGTAGGATCAAGGGGGAACATCCCGTCCTCCACCTCGGTGGGGGACGGGGTTCCGTTATTGTGGACAGCATCCCCGGCGCCCACCACCGACGGCCACAAGGGCCTATGCTACGCAACCCGGGTCGTATCGTAGCATAGCCCCTTGTGGGCGTCGTCGGAATTCACTACACCGTTATCATGGACAGCTTCGCCTGTGCCCGCCACCGACGGCCACAAGGGCCTATGCTACGCAACCCGGG
>JACRMA010000071.1:17487-31881 GCA_016235085.1 Candidatus Zixiibacteriota bacterium | reverse complement strand
GTAGACGTTCCCCTCCATGGTGGGCTTTGGCTGGAGTACCAGATCACGAGGGGCTACCGCCGTTCCGGAGGCGGGCACATTGATCTGGACAGAATCAGGACTGTAACCCTCATAGTCGGCCTTCAGCCACCAGGTCCCTGACGACAGTGACAGTGCGTAACTTCCGTTCGACACGTACTGAAAGCTCGCGCTCCCTCCGCCCACGGGCCGCATCTGGAGCTGGATGGTCTCTCTGAAGTTCGCCGGATTGATGCTGTGGTGCACCAGCAGGCCGTCGAGGATCTTGCCGGTGACTCCTCCGGACTGTCTTGCCAGCGTGATGTGTTCCGTAATCTCCCGATCTTTCTCGACGGTGACCTGAATCGTCTTCGGGGCGTACCCGGCCTTTGAAGCGGTGATCGACTTCGGACCGGTCGTGATATTCGCGAAGTAGTAGGTGCCCTCGGCGCCTGTCGTCACCCGGTGCGTCGGCTCTAATGGGTTGTCGTCGTCACCTTCGAGCTCGACTACGGTGCCCTGGATGGGTGATCCCGTGATCGAATCTGCGATCTGCCCTCTCACCGTCCCGGTGGACAGTTCATCCTGCCACACTTCGAAGGTCGTGTTGAACTCGGCGTTGGTGAAGCCGAAAGCTGTCTTGAGAGTCGAGGAGACAGAGTTGAAGGTCATCACCGCTTTCGCGGGCATGGAGAGCCATCGGGCCAGCTTGTCCAGTGAGACGGATGTCAGTGCCATTCCGGTGGCGGAGATGAAGGCGTTGCGAAACTGAGTATTGGTGACCAGCTCGTTCATGACCCACTTCGAGAGAGTCCATGAGAGCCCCCAGGGATCGTTGCCCTTGGCATACAGGGCCAGTTGCTGCATCAGCGTCCCCTGCGACAGGATCAGCCCGACCACCGTACCCCCGATGCGCTTGGCGATTTCCTCACGTCCGATCGTAACCGAAGTGTTGGTCACAATGGAAAGCAGCGGCGAGCAGAGCTCGATTAGCACCGTGGGAATCCCACCCACGTTGGCGAGTTTCTCCTCATCGTGCGACAGGCTGTCCCAAGAGTTCTGCCCTTGAGGAAATCGAGGAAATCACCATTGGGAAAGACGTAAAACGAATCTTCGGGGGTCGTGCAGTAGGCCCACCGTCCCAACGTGTTTGTCAGTTCGAACTCATCCCCACCTTTGAACCTCAGTTGGAGGCCACCCCTCTGGACACTCGGTTCGATCTCAATTCCCTGGGCTTGGATTCCGGCAAGGGATGGCCCTGGCATCACGGGAGGGGCCTGGCGTGTCGCAGTGAATCCCTCTACGTAGGAAGACACTGCTTGCTCCAGATAGTAGTTCAGTTCCCAGTCTTCGGCATCCAGAGTCAATGTTTGTCCCGTCAACGATGCCGTGAGGACTTCCTCAATCATCGCGAGTTCCGGGAGGTTCTCGATGTCAGCGAGAACTCCGTTGATGAACTCAGGGTTGTTCGTGCAGATAAAGGGTTGCAGGAAGACCAGCGCCACCGCGGTTGAGTGCACATCAACCGCGAATTCCAGGTTCGATGCAGGATTCGGCACGATCGCCATCAGAATCGGTGAGCCGGAACGCAGGGAGACCATAGCCATGCCGGGTGTGTGCTCGTTTCCTTCGATGGCAAAACTGCCGGAGTTCTCAACGACCGAATCATGGGCTCCGAAGCCGATCTCAAGTTCCGAGTATGCCAACTGTGATTCGTCCGGCAAGGTGACAGCACCCTGCATCGATATCACCACAGGTTTCGGATCGGTCGAGCGCTTGTGACTGGAGCACGCAAAACCGGCGATAGCGACCGCCAGCGCGGCAGCGCCAATGATTCCAATGATCTTCATCTGTCCCCCCCAATGGAGATGGTGTCGAGGAATGCCCCCACGTGAATCTATCGGCTGGAAGGGGGAAGCCTGAAGGAGGAACGACACTGTCGCGTTTCGCGGGATGCGACTGTAGGCGGGTGTCACGTATTGCCTTGCTGTGTAATGAGTTGGGCGGTCCGTCGATGCGCCATCGTTCCAAGCGGCCGTGGCCTGAAGGAGCAGTACTGGGCGTCGTTGGCGGCCCAACGGTCCTAAGCAGCGGAGGACTATACGAGGAGTCCAAAACTGAATCAGCCGACGGCTCGTTATGAGTAGCCGGCTGACTCGCATTTCGCTCCGGGGAGGCTGAGACGAATTACTCCAGTTCACCGTGCAGGAGATCGGCTTCAAAGGATCTTCCGTTGAAGCTGATGATTGCCTGTCCCTGTCCCAGGGTGACGCTGATTTCGCGCGTGACGGATCGCTCACTATACGCCGCTCCACTGGTGAAGGAGACATCGGCAGTGAACGTTCCCGTGATCGTTCCTGTGATGCTCTCCCACGGATCGACCGCGCCTGCACGCCGGAATTGGACATTCGTCAAAGTCAGGGCGGTGTGATGATTGAGTGACCGAAGGGCGTTGTGGGTGGAGACTGTGTCCACGGCGCTGCGAGAACAGGTGCCGTTCACCGTGACTGTGGTTGTGTTCGTGCCCGTGGCCACGAAGTTGCCAGTAAGGTCTGTCAGGGTCTGCGAAAGATGCGGAGTCCGATGGTGTCCGTCGCCGTGAACGATGGTGAGTTCAATGCTGTAGGCGGTGTCGCTGCCCACGATGTACGCGATCTGAGGATTGCCGTTGTTCTTCTTGAACCGCCATTGATAGGAGCGTGAAATCAACGCGTGGTACTTGCCACTGCCGCTGATGAACTCGTGTGAGAATTCCCATTCCCAGGTGCCGGTTTGGGGATCGTAGGTTGGTGCTGCCGCCGCCCATCCCAGTTGGCGCAGCTCTTTCCCGATTGGATTCAAACCAGTCGGACGGGTCAACGCGTCGATGTCCTTGATCTGATCGGCGATTCCGCCGTTGTCATCGGCCAGACTGGATGCGACCGAAAGCGCCACATCTTCGTTGGCTGAAGGCGCGATGTCCTTCGAATCTGTTCCTTTGCTGCTGCATCCGCTCGTTACCAGCAGCAGTGTGAGCCCGACAAGCGTTGCTGCCCATGTCCCATTACCAGTGCCCAGTAGCTTCACGATGCTGATCCTCCCTTGTGTCTCTTACCCACAAATCGGTCTAAAAGCGGCAACCGATATGCCGAAGCTGGCTTGTTGTGTTTCAAGGGGGTTGACGAGTACTGCCGACAAAGGACGCGGGTTATTTCCCCCCGATTATGGGCTGAATCCCATGGTCCTGGACCGCAGGTCAAACTCAATTGTTCGCCATCGACATGCAAAAAGTCAACTTAGCAGAAAAGTTCTTGACAATTTTTGAACTTGTTTTGTCATTAAGGTCATGTAAACCCGGTCTGTCCCGGAGGAGAGGCCGCCCGTCACCACAACCGCACCACGTAGGAGGAGTTGAATGAGGAAATCATTCATCCAGCGCAACCGATGGCTGCTGCTCATCGGTGCCGCAGCCGTACTTGCTCTCGGGCTTTGGGGATGCTCGGGAAATGACAGTGCTCCCCTCGCACCGACGCAGAATTCGGATCAGGGCCTATCGGACCGCTTGACTCCCAAGATGCAGTCCGTGATGGCGGTTCAGGATCGTCACACACCGGGGCTGATGGCGAAGAAAGATGTCATCGGCACAGCCACTACACTTGACGACAACGGTCAGCCGGCCATCATGTTGCTCGTGACCTCCAAAGAAGCTTTGGATGCCGCCCCAGCCAGCATTGAAGGCGTTCCGGTCAAGGCCATTCTGACTGATAAGATCGTGGCCATGCGCTCCGGTACCGTTAGCCACAAGTCCAAGCAGACGCCGCCGATCCAATTGGGCACGTCCGGTGGCTGGCGTTATGATTTGGCCAACGGCTACTGCTGCGGCGGTACGCTCGGTTCGCTGATCAACAAAGCGGGCACGCAGCGGATCCTCAGCAATTACCACGTGTTTGAGGCCGACATCGTTTCCGGTGGTAACGGCCGGGTCGCCACCACTGGTGATTACATCATTCAGCCGGGTCTGATCGATGTTGGCTGCAACGCGGCAAATGCTCAGAACGTTGCGACCCTGGTGAAGACCAGCTCGCTTCCGGGAAGCAATGTTGACTGTTCCAGTGCCAATGTGATCAGCGGTATGGTCAGCTCGACGGGTTCGATTCTTGAAGTCGGCGTGATCAGGGCCGGCTCCGGCGTCGCAGCGTCTGTTGGCCAGAAAGTGAAAAAGAGCGGTCGCACAACCGGATTGACCCGCAGCTCGGTCAGCGGTTTGAATGCCACCATCAGCGTGCAGTATGAGAACGAGTGCGCTGGCGGTGTGGCCTTCACCAAGACTTTCACGGGACAGATCCTGGTTGCCAATAGCGGCAGCAAATTCCTGGCGGGCGGCGACTCTGGATCATTGATGGTCCAGGACGTCACCAGCGGCGCGAATGCTGTCGGCCTGCTCTTCGCGGGCAGCACCTCGATCGCTGTCGCCAATCCGATCGGCTCGGTGCTGACGTTCCTCGGCGCCACCATGGTGGGGAACTAGTCGGCCAGGTTGATCGAGAGTTTCGATTTTGGAATTAGTACGAATGGAGCCCGTTTCCGGCGAGAGCTGGAGCGGGCTTTTGTTTTCGAAACGCTTGCGATTTGGACTTGTCCTCTTAAGCTTGATGCGGAAGAGCATCGCCAGCAATCTGGAGATTGGAGGCCGGTCTGTCGTGCGGGCCACCAGAGGCGAACAAGGACACAATGCCCAAACGTGATATCAATGCCGTCATGGAGTCCCACACAACGGAGTTCATGGCGATCTCCGGTGTCACCGGGGTTGCCATTGGAGCGCTCGACAATGGTACCCCCTGCATTCTGGTCCTCGTCCTTGCGGATACAGATTCCCTGAGAGCCAAACTGCCCAAAACGCTTGAGGGTCATCCGGTGCAGATTTTCGAGAGCGGGGAGATCAAGCCAATGGAAGGACAGTAGCTACCAGGCTAAGCCCGTTTGGTGAAACAGAGAGTGGTACTGCTTCCGCGCCTCGTAACTGATTCGTTCTGACCACACATCGACGGGGTTAAAGTCATCGGTCAGCACTGGTACGCCGGTGATATCTTCTTCGAAGCGGTTGTCCCAGGCGTGAGCACGGTCGTATTCCGGTGAGAAACGCTCCAAGGGAGCGGGCGGCGATTGCTTGAGTGTCATGGGGCGATTGGCCGCTGTCAGGACCATGTTTCCAAACTGATCGGGCGGCTCTGCGATCGGAAGAGTCACGACTTGTTGGAAGTGCTGCCGCGCGGTGGCCGCCAGTGACCGCGCCATCGGGCCGTGCCAGCCGACAGATTCAAAGTTGATGGCCAGAACGCCGTCTGTGGTGAGGTGCGACTGGAGCTGCGCGAATGCCTCGCTGGTCACCATGTGGAACGGAATCGAGCCACTGCCGAACACATCCATGATGATGAGATTGTACTTCCTGGTGTTTGATATCAGGAACTGCCGTCCATCCATGGTGGAGACATTTGCTTCGCCGGAAAAAAGCCCGAAGTATTCCCGGGCGATTCCCGTGACCACGCGATCGATCTCGACGGCGTCCACGCGCCAGCCGTTCCGCGTGAACGACTTGGCAACGGAACCGCCACCCAGGCCGATCAGCAGCATGTCGCCGGGCTTATCGAAGAATCCACTCGTGATATCCAAAATATTTACATACGCGAAGCGCGTCTCCCATGTCTCCGGATCGATCGCTGTGTGCGTTCCGCCATCAATCAGGAGGTAACGAATCTCATCCAGGTCGATCACCCGGATTTCTCCGTACGGACTTTGCCGGATGGCCATCAGGCCGTTGTCGGGATCATCCGTTTCCGCCGGAGTGACGTTGTACATCAATACACCGGCGGCCAGGAGCAGTACCATGCCCGCAATTCTCGCGGCGGCTTTGCGGTGGACCAGAATACCAAGGGCCGCCGTCGCCAATAGAACGAAGCCGGTGAGAAACAAGAGACGGGAGACGCCGACATTGGGAATGAGGAAAAAGCCGGTAATGATCGCGGACGCAACGCTGGCCATGGTGGAAATCGCGTAGAGGCTGCCTGCGGTTCGCCCAACAACGTCGAGGTTGGCGGCTTTCAAACGGATTGCGTACGGACTGATCATGCCGAGAAAGACCAGCGGCGGGAAGAAGAGGATGGTTGCGACGAGCAGGACGGCGGGCCGCAGTCCCAATGGCTCACACGCGGCAAAGACCGGTTGCCGCAACCACGGGATGATAATCACCCAGATACCGGCGATCCCGATGAACATCGAAAAACGGTCGAGGCGCGCCTGCCGATCCGCGCTCCGCCCACCGAGGGCGTAGCCCACACTCAATGCCAGAAGCGTCACGGATATCAGCGCGGACCAGAGGTAGAGACTCACGCCATAGAATGGGGCGAGAACGCGGGTCCCGAGTAATTCCAGCGCCAGAACGGCCGCGCCGNNGCCAGAACGGCCGCGCCGCCGACAATGACCGCCAGGTAGATAAAGCAATTCAGCATGTGTGTTGCCTCTCCGAGAGATGGTTTGCCTTGCGGACCAGTTCCTCTGGTCAATCAACTCCGGCATGCTCGAATTGAAGGTAACGTGTCGTAGTCGGCGGGGCAACCCTGAAGGCGCGTGCGAGGTGGAGGAATTAGCCGGGCGCGTGGCCTTGAGATTTCTCTCCAGGCCGAGGCCGAGGTACTTCAGGACTTCGGAAGTGTCTGGTCCGGTTTGAGAGCGTGGACGCGGAGACAAATTCCGCTCAAGCGGCCGATCATCAATCCCAGAATAACACACATTGCTCCGTCGGCCAGCAGCGTCACGTGCAGAAGGCTGGTGGCAAGGGCTTTGATGACCACGAGCACAACGATCAGCGCAAAGTAGATTCGATCGAAGGAGAGGGTGACGTAACCCGATGGCGTGTGAACCTGCATCGGTACCAGCTTGCGCATCCAAAAACCGATCGGCAGGGCTATGGCAATGAGGGCTATAGCCCAGAGGAGCCGGAACGGGCCGAAGACGATGTCGTGATACAGAGTGAGGCCGAAGAGAATGCCGAAGACGGTCAGAATGCCGGTGCGAAGCCAGATCTTGGCACGGCTGCGCCGAAATACCGCGGGGAGATCACGCGATTCCATTCCGGTTTCAGCAGGATCTTCCATAGCCACTGCACCTTCGGGTCATCGAACGCATCGAGACGTCTATCCCGCAAGGTATGATGCGGAGCGTCCCGTGACAACGGGTTTCCAGTGTGCGGCCGATCTGTGGCATTTCTGTGGCAATCAGAACATCATGAACTCAGTTGTGGTCTTGTTCGCGTGAGTTTGGTATCTTGAAAGTGATGTTCACTTTCTCTTTAACGTGGGACGCGATCCCCGCTGGGGGAGAGGCATCCGCCGGCACGGTTGTGACAAACGTCTTTTCGGCCGGTCATCTTCCCAGCCAGGCTGTGTGGAACATGCCCGCATTTGACTTCGATCGCAATCATCACGGGGGACAGCAAGGCAGCGTGCCCGGTGTCAACTTGGTTCAGTAACAATGCAACAGGAGGACGAATGACGGAACTTTGGAACACACGGAGGCGGGCCGGACTGCTTTTCGGGGCCACCGTGGCGGCCGCCGCGCTTTTGGGATCGTTGAATGCTTCGGAACCAAAGGCACAGATGTCCGAGAAGTTCACCAACTTGAAAATCCTGCCGAAGGATATCAGCCGCGATGAACTGGAAAAGACCATGCACGGGTTCACCGAGGGTCTCGGTGTCCATTGCAGCCATTGCCATGTTCGGCCCCAGGGGCAACAGCGCGGTGAGCCGGACTGGGCGTCCGATGCCAAGCCGGAGAAGCAGACAGCTCGGGTCATGATGGAAATGATGAAGCGGATTACCGGAACGGAACTGGCGAAGATTACCACCAATCGCCCCGATCACGTTGTGTTCAGTTGCCGCACGTGCCATCGCGGGCAGGCACGTCCCTGGCAGATTCAGGATGTTCTGGCAACGGCGTATCGCGCCGGAGGATTCGATTCGCTGACCAGCCGGTACGAGAGCATCCGCAAGAAGTACTATGGAACGGATACCTACGATTTGGGCGAGCAGATGCTTCCGGATCTCGCGGAGACGATCATCGGAGAGGATAACGCATTGGGGGATAAGGATCAGGCCGTCCAGGACCTGCAACATGCCGCCGAGTTGGACCCGAAACTCCAGGAATACGTTCAGCGGTCACTGGAGCTCATGAAACGGAATTAGGAGCGCCTCTTCAGCGCCTCCTTACCAGTTCACGGGGGAGGTCAGACCTCCCCCAATGCCATGATGAGAGGCGTGCCCACCCACGTCTCGATCATCGCCGCAGCCAAGGTATCCGTAACGGAGGCAATGGGTTTTGTATATTCCGGGGTTGTTCATGATCCATTGACTTTCCGGATGAAATCGCATTTCTTGAACAAATTGCGAACCGCCAACCACTCGGAGGAACGGAGATGACACGGATGATCGCGCTGGTCTTGGCTTTGGGATTGCTGATCGGATGCCAAAAGAAGACGGAAACTCAGCAGGCGGCCCAGCCGCAACAACAGGCACCCGCAACACAAGAGAGCGCAATACCCAAGACGGCTGAGCGCCAGAAACCTGTGATGCGCCCGTCAGATGCCCGGATTGTCGTGGAGTCGCCGACCGTCTCCAAGGGCCAGAAAGGCAGTTTCAAAATCGAGTATTTCGCCGTTGAACCGGCCAAGGCGATCGTGGTCCCACTCAAGGTTCCCGAAGGCATGGTTCTCGACTCGGTGTCCTTCGCCGGCTCCATGCTGTCCTATCTGGCGAACAAACCGGTGCGGCTCAACAACACGGCGCACACGCTTCTGATTGCCGCGATTCCGGTCACCGAACCCCGGATTCCCGCCAAAGAAGGGCTGATCGGAAACGTCTTCTTTACGATGTCGCCCGATGCGGTCTCCGGCAGCATTCAGAGCGCATTTGTTCCGCCGGGTAACTATCTCATGTATGTTGACACATTGAGCGGTGGTGCGGAGCCCAGTTACGAGGGCGGACAAGTCACCGTCAAGTAAGCGATTTCGAATCTCATTATGACCGATTCCCCACAATTCCCCTCACCGCCGGTCCAAGTACCGGCCGGTGAGGGGCGTAGTGTGTCTGATCTTCGCGAAGAACTGCGCGACGGGCTCAATCGCTTTGCGGTCAAGCACGGCGACTTTGTCCTCGCTTCCGGAGCCCGGTCAACCTACTACATCAACGTCAAGGAAATCTGCCTGCGCGGGAAGTATCTCCGGCTGATCGGCGAGCTTTTGTGGCCGATGATGGCGAAACTTTCGCCCGATGCTGTTGGCGGAATGACAATGGGAGCTGATCCGATTGTCTCGGCCGTGACGATGATCGCCGCCGAAAACGGTGTGGATTGCCCGGCATTGATCGTTCGGCGTGAAGCCAAAGATCACGGCACGGGACGGCAGATCGAAGGTCCGTTCGCCCCCGGCATGCGTGTGGCGGTGGTGGAAGATGTCACAACCACGGGCGACTCGGCCCGGCGCGCGGCCGAGGCGATTATCAATGCCGGCGGCCAGGTGGCGGGTGTCTACTCTGTCATGAACCGTGAGGCGGGCGCGGACAAGTTGTTCGCGGATTTGGGCTGGCCGTTTCAGCACATCTTTGGGCTGGCCGACCTCAAGATCTGACGCACTCCCACAATCTTCGATTTCACAAGGCGCCTGAGCGTGTCGGCGTTGCGTCGTGTCCGTTGCCGCTCGATGCGGCCACTAATGCCGCGCAATGATGTAGAGGACTGTCCCCATCCAGAGGGCGGCGTTGACGAGGATTGGGATATCGGTGAGCAGTGCCCGTGTGGGGTTGCCGCCTTCGTGCTGGCCGTGGATCAGGTACAGGTAACGGAAGACACCGTAGATCACGAACGGCAGTGTCCAAATCAGTTGGGTGGTTCCGAATTTCTCCTGCGTGTCTGGCGCCAGCGTGTAGAGCGCATACGCCACCACAGCGGAGGCGGTGGTCACGGCAATCAACTGATCCAGCAGGTGCAGCGAATACCCGGCGAGCACACTGCGGTGTTTCACGGCATCACCGCCCAGAGTTTCCACCTCCCAGCGGCGTTTGCCAAACCCGAGGAATAACGCGAGCAACAAGGTGCAGACCACCAGCCACGGTGAAATCGCCACCTTGATGGCCTCGGCGCCCCCCACGGCGCGGAGGACGAAACCCAGCGCCACCGACATGACGTCGATCAACGGCAGTCGCTTGAGGGCGAATGAGTAGGCGATATTGAGCGCCACGTACACGCCGCAAGTGACCAAAAACGGAGTTGCGATTAATGACGCGGCTGCCAGTCCGCCGGCAAGCAGGATGACCGCGGTCCCTGCCGCGGCGGCCACGGAAACTTTGCCCGATGCGATCGGCCGGTGGCGTTTCTGAGGGTGGGCGCTGTCGGCGGCTTTGTCGCGAATATCATTAAGCAGGTAGACGCCGCTGGCCAGTGCGCAGAAGATGCCGAAGGCGGCAGCGGCCATCAGCAGATCCGCCGGACGATCGAAATGGCGCGCGAAGATGACACCGGCGAAGACGACGGTATTCTTCACCCATTGGATTGGACGCATTGAGCGGATCAGGTCCATTTGCTATTGATCCTCTCTCATCGAGCGCCTTCACAATTGTCATCCTGAGGAGCGCCCCTCGCGCAACTCCTGCCTCAGTCTGACAGACGGCGACGAAGGATCTGCTTTGAAGCGTCCTCTTGCACGGGGGCAATCTGCAGATGCTTCGTCGCTTCGCTCCTCAGCATGACAGTCGGATGTTGATTCAATCCGTTGGTACCCAAGTGCACGCGCTACCCGATCGGCACCGGCAATTCGCGCCGGCCCGGTTTGTCACTGCGCAGCCCAAGGGCATAGTCGGCCTGCATCAGCTTTTGAATCTCACGGGATCCCTCGTAAATCGACGACCCCTTGGAATTGCGATAGAACCGTTCGACCGGGAACTCATCGGAGAAACCATAGGCGCCATGAACCTGCACGGCGTCCGCGGCCGCGGTCTCGGACTGTTCGCAGGCGATCCATTTGGCCAGCGCCGTCTCCCGCGTGTTCGGTTTCCCGATGTTCTTCAGCCAGGCCGCGCGCAGCCACAAGAGCCGTGAGTACTCGAAGCCAGCCACCATGCGTGCGATCATCTCTTTGACGAGCTGGTGCTCACCGATCGGCTGGCCAAAGGTTTTACGGGTATGGCTGTAGTCGAGGCAGGCATCCAGACAGGCGCGGATCAGACCTGTCGCACCCGAGGCCACGGTGAATCGCCCCTGATCCAGACAGAACATCGCGATTTTGAATCCCTCGCCGACCTCACCGAGGACATTCTCAGCAGGCACGCGCACATCGGCGAACGAAATTGAGCCTGTATTCCCGGCCCGGACACCGAGCTTGCCGTGAATCGTGTGGGTTGTGACACCGGGCATGGTGCGTTCGATCACGAAAGCCGTCAGGCCGCTGTGATCGCGCGCCTTCATTTTGGCGCGGTCAGTCCAGCCAAAAACGAGCATGGTGTCGGCCACGTCGGCCAGCGAGATCCACATCTTCTCGCCGTTAAGAACAAAGGCGTTGCCATCGCGATCCGCGGTGGTCTTGATACCGACGACGTCGGAGCCGGCGTCGGGTTCGGTCAGGCCGAACGCCCCGATGCGTTTGCCCGATGCCAAGCCGGGCAGGTACTGCGATTTCTGTTTGGCATTCCCCCAGGTGAGAATTGGGAGCGAAACGAGCCCGACATGCACTGAGAAGATCACGCGGACGGACGTGTCCGCGTATTCGGCTTCTTCGCACGTCAGTCCCAAGGACACGTAATCCATCCCGGCGCCGCCGTACTCTTTGGGCAGGCACAGCCCGAGCAGATCGGCTTTCCCCATCTTTTCGAGCAACGTCGGATCAAACTGGGCGGCGCGGTCGCGTTCGCGAATATTGGGCAGCACTTCTTTGGCGCAAAAGTTCTTCACCAGCCCCTGTACCGCCAGATGTTCTTCGGTCAAAGTAAAGTCGATCATCGTTCTCCCCGTTCTGTGAAGCCCCTCAATCCCAAAATACAGACAACTGTTGCCGGTTCTCAACTCTTTCCGCTGTGGCTGAGAGGAGCCGGGACCAGCGGGTATGACCAAATCCACAGCTTCTCACCAGATCGTGGCGGGTGACCTCACGACCATCGGTTGGTGAGAACGCTGTATGCCTCAAGTGCCATGCTGGATACCGTGGCGAGCAGTCCGCCTGTCAGGACTGTGCACCGCATCGCCCATTCGAACGATGGCCCCGCGAACGCATACCAGAACCCGGATGCAATGACCAGCAGGGATCCGAGCGAGAGCAAACCGAGGATCGTCCACTCGAATCGGGCCCCACCCACGAAGCGGGATCGAACCAGGGCGACCGCGATGTGCAGGAATCCGAAGACGAAGAAGTACAGCCGCGTCATCTCCAACAGGTTCTTTTCCCATGAGGCCAGGTAGGCCGCCGGGTTGCTCTTGAAGGCCCCCGAGAGTTGAGTTCCCAAGTACAGGAAATCGAAGACTATGCCGCTGGTCAGTAGGATCAATCCGAATACGATATGTGCCCTGAATACAGCCATCGTGTCCTGCCGTTCTCATCAGTGGGCTTCGCCCCCGATGTGCGCCACCCCGAATCAGATTGCCGCAATCGCGTCGATCTCCACCAGGGCATCTTTGGGCAACCGGCCGACTTGGACAGTTGCCCGCGCCGGTTTGACGCCGGGGAAGAATGTCGCGTAGACATCGTTCATGCGTGCAAATTCGCCCAGATCCAGCATGTAGACCGTTGTCTTGAGCACCCGGTCCATGCCGGAGCCGGCACTTTCCAGGATCGTTTTGACATTCTCGAGAACCTGCTTTGTTTGGGTTGCTACATCCGTACCGACCAGGTTTCCCGTCTTCGGGTCGATCGGGATTTGTCCGCTGACGTAGAGTATGCGGGTCTCTTCATTGATGACGCCGGGGCTGTATGGCCCGACTGGGGCTGGCGCATTGGCCGGTACGACTGCTCGATGTCCCATGGGAAGTACCCTCCTCGCTGCCTGCCGGCCGGATTCGGACGGCAAGACTTAGCGAAGAACGGGGATTGGCGCGCCTGGATCAATGCGGAAGAACAAGAATGCACGGGCAGTGCAGACCACACCGGCGTTGAGAGATCAGAGCTCGGAAGTGATCGGTGCCGGGAGGGCGAGGCTCCTGCCGAGCCATGATGCCGCGCGGAATCATGGCTCGGCAGGAGCCTCGCCCTCCCTCGCGGGTGCATTGAATCACGCAAACCGAATCAGGTGGCGTGAGATCGTCTTGGTGTGTACATGAGGAGTAAGAGGCTCGGCAGGAGCCTCGCCCTCCCCGCCGCGCGTTGTCCATTTCACTCTGAAAACCGACTGCGGAAATCAGGGACTTTGCGTTGCGGCTTTCGCTTCCTGCGGTTCTGGTTGTCGCTTCAGCAATTTGATGAATGATTGCAGAAGTTCGCCGTCGTACTTTTCCGCTTCACCCATCATTGTCACCAGGGCGGGAAAGCTGTCGAGGGCATCACGATAGACATGTTTCGAGGTGATGGCATCGTAGGCTTCGACAATGCCGCAGATGCGCCCGTAGAGATGGATATCGTTTCCCCGCAAACCCACGGGGTACCCGGAGCCGTCCATTCGTTCCTGATGCTGCAACACCGGAATGAAGGCATCCTTGCGCACACTGCCTGACTGCGCCAGGATGTCCACGCCCCACCAGGGGGTCTTCTTGATCAAATCATACTCAGCGGTCGTTAGCGGGCCCCGCTTGCGCAGGATGCGGCGGTTGATCCGCGTCTGGCCGATGTCGTGGAGCAGCGCACCGAGCGCGAGATCCTCAAGCGCGCGCCGTTCTTTGACTCCGGCACGCTGGGCGAGAGTCACAGACAGGAAACAGACGGTGGTTGAGTGTGCCGGAGTCGAATAGTCGCCTGCGGCCAGATCCAGGAACTCGCCGATCGCATTCGGGTCGGCCATCAGAAGTGAAACAATCTGTCCCGCGACACGCCCGGCTCGGTCAATGAGAGGGGATTCGGGGGGCTTGGTGAAGATCAAGCTGATGAGTCCGGCCGCGGTCTCCGAGAGGATCTCCACGCGGCGGCGCAGTGAGAGCGTGCCCGATTTCAGTAAGGTTCCCAGATACAGTTCGAGGTACTCCTGATAGCGGAACACACCGGAATTCGCAACATAGACTCCTTCGACCTGGGGGGCGTCCAGAGCCTGCCGCTGGCGTGCGTCGAATATCCCGCCCCCTTGCCGAAAGGCGGCCATCTTGTCCGCCAGCTTGATATACAGATCAAAGGGGAGAGGTGTATCGACCTGAAGTGTCTCCAGATCGATGGGATGGTACTAGACGCGCTGATTCTTCTTT
>JACRMA010000071.1:6458-17439 GCA_016235085.1 Candidatus Zixiibacteriota bacterium | reverse complement strand
TGCATCGACCTGAAGGGTCTCCAGATGGATGGGATGGTACGAGACGCGCTGATTCTTCTTTCGCCAGGTACGCACGGTCATTCTCCACGATCCGCCGGGGTGCCGACCATGGCACACCGCGAACCGATCGTCCATCTATTCTATTATCGGATGGGAATGGGGCGGGTTTGACGCCGGCCAAAAGAGGGCGCGCCCGCGGTTGGGGTGACCTCGGGCGCAAGTGGCGGGGTGGAAATACCGGTTACTGGCTGTAGCTCTTGACGAGATGCAGAATATTCTGTAGCGATGTGGTGACGTTGGACAGCACATCGGAGTAACGCTTGATCAATTCCCTGTATTGCCATCGCATCGAGAAGGCTTTGGGCGGGAATTCGAAGATTTCCATCAGGACGCGGGTGTGGATTTCGTCCATGTAACGAATGACATCGTACGGGTAGTCGCCGACGTCCGGATGCGAGACCTCACCGCGCGCCACCCGGTCACGGTACATCTCGACCTTTTCCAGAATGACGGTCCCGAAGCACCATGGGGTCATGATCACGCCCAGGTTTTGCCGGTCGGAATAGAATGAGCGAATGTTCTTGTAGAGCAATTCGACGATGATCCGGCGCGCCCGGTAATAAGAGAGGGTCTCCGCGTGGGTGGGCGGACAGGTGTCGATGGCGTTGCGCAGGCGTACAAGTTCGCCGGCGCACTTGGTGGCGAGCAATTCGAGAAATTGTTAGTAGTCTTCGAAGTAGACTTTGATGTTTTCGGAGAGGGTCATAATGAAATACCCTCTGCCGTCTTTCTTCACTTTGGGTTCACTTTGATTGGCCAAACGGGACGGTGGAAAACCACGCTCGCAGGTCGCCAGAGGGGAGACCAGGACTGCTTGATTGTCAGGGGTGTCGGCTCTCATGACCATTCACTGGGCAATACCTGTGCCGCCAAGATTCCCCCAAGCGGTGAAGTGTCGATATTGACCACACCCACATCCGAAAATGTGCCCAATCGGTCCAAGCCTCAGTCTCCAAAGCACATACAGAAGGCGGGCGGGTGGCATCACAGACAGATCCCCTGTGGACTTATACCGTTAAGTTCAATCCCTTGATCGTTTTCGTTGCCGAATGCGCAGAGTTGCGGCCATTATGCGCAAGGAGGTTCATCCGGCGAGCTAAGCCCGGATGGACAGAGGTAGAGTCATGGAAGACGAATCGAAATCTGAATCGCGACGCATCCTGGCGGTCGATTATGGCCGTCGCCGGGTCGGTCTGGCGATTTCCGACCCGACCGGTACGATCGCCACGGGGCTTCCCACTTTGGAAGTCCGCGGGGTCGCGGATGCTGTGGCACGAATCGCGGCGGCGCGCACTGAACTTGAATACCAACGCATTGTGGTTGGCCTGCCCTTACGAACCTCTGGGGAAGCCGGGGAGATGGCGGTCGAGGTGGTCAAGTTTGCCAACGCGCTGAGGGTGGCCACGAATGTCCCGGTTGAGACAGTCGATGAACGGTTCACTTCAAGCGAAGCCCTGCGCATGTTGCACCAGACAGGCCGTAAACTGAAGGGCAATAAAGGGCAGATTGACGGTCTTGCGGCGCAAGTGCTCTTGCGGAATTACCTCGAGATGTTACCGCCGTCACGCGAAAGTTCACCCGATGAGTGATTTGCCCCGTCTGCCATTGGGATTAGCCCTGAGGGAAATCGCCCGCGAACTGGCCGCCGCGCTTCTCGCGATTCTTTTGATTGTTCCCTTACTGATGATCATGATCGTGGATCGGGTGACCATATGGTGGATCAATCGCCGAGGAGGGCTTCACTAAGATGTGGTGGAGGCTGCTCATCGCGGTGTTGCTGATCGCAGCCATCTCGGTTGGCAGCGTTTTCTACCTCGTGAGCTCGCCGATTCACCTCTCGCAGCCGGTCCGTTTGGTCGTACGCAAGGGGGAGACCATGGGCCAGGTCACCTCCCGTCTGGATAGCCTGGGATTGCTTCGTTCCAGACGCGCTTTTGTACTCTGGGCCAAGCGACAAAAGATCGACCGCCAGTTGAAACCGGGCCGATATGAATTCAGTGGCGATGTCGCGATGGGGAATATCCTCGCCTCACTCCAGGCGGGTCCGCCACCGATCAAGGTGACGATTCCCGAGGGTTGGACCTTGCAGAAGATCGCGCCCCGGCTGTCCCGGGAGCTGGGTGTCGATTCGGCGGAGTTTATTAGGCTGGCGCATGATTCCGCGGTACTCAATCGCTGGGGCGTGCCCTCCGACCGTCTGGAAGGGTATTTGCTTCCGGAGACGTACGAATTCTACTGGGGCGAGGCGCCGGTCGAAGTGGTCGAACGGATGTTGCAGAACAACCGAGCGGTTTTTGCTGATTCACTCGAGCGGCGCATGCGGAGCATGAATCTGAGCCGCCACGCGATTCTCACGCTTGCCTCGATGATTGAAGCCGAGACGGCCGATTCCGCAGAACGTCCCCACATCGCCAGCGTATTCTACAACCGTCTGCGTCTCGGAATGCCAATGCAGTGTGATCCAACGGTTGTGTATGCCATGGGTGGACTTCCTGACGGACGTTCCCTGTTGTCCGGCGATCTCGAATTTGCCTCACCGTACAATACCTATCAAAACCCGGGACTCCCTCCCGGGCCGATCTGTAATCCCGGTCGCGCGTCGATTCTGGCGGCGTTGTATCCCGACTCCACCAGCGATTTGTATTTCGTGTCCAATGGAATGGGCCGCCACATCTTCTCGCGGACACTCGACGAACACAACACAGCCCGCCAGCGGGTGCGGCGAATGCTGAACTCGCCGTAGTCCGCGAGATTCGCAAGGCTCTACTGATCAGAAACAACGCGAGGATTCAAGCAGGTTGCTGAAAAGGCTGCGCCAGCGGTCCAAGAGACCAGTTGTCATGCTGAGCGGAGCGAAGCATCTGCTGTGCCTTCATAGGCAGAAGAAGCAGGTCCTTCGCTCCGCTCAGGATGACAAATTCCGGCTGACGCACAATCCGTGGGTCTCTTCATCAACTTTCTAGAGTGTGCCGGTCCGTCCGGCGCGGCCCCAGTGATGGGTTATGGCTCCGACAATCACGCCGGAGACCAGAGCCGGAAGAATGATGGGGACGAATTCCTGTGCCGGGATGGCGGTCAAGAGGCTGACTCCGACATAGACAATGGCGCCCCGTAGAATCCCGGTGCGTAGCGAGACGCCCGCGCGATTGGCAAAGCCGGTCAGAAGTCCCGCCAGCGCGCCTCGGGCGATGGCGCCGAAGAGGTAAAACCAAAGGTTTTCGGGCATGGAGGAGAAGAGCAGTTCCAGGCCAAACTCGGGTACCGCCACCAGCGGTCCGATACAAAATCCCAACCACCACTTTCTCACGTTCCTGTCTCCCGCCTTTCTGCCGGAATGGCACTACATGTCCGGCGTGCCATGATCCGACGGCCGCCGGTTGCGGAGCCGGGGCGTACATTACGCTTTGATGCCGAAATGACCAACACATTTTCCGATCAGGGATTGCGGGTGAGCGTAGCGCGAGGCTCTTGTTGACAGGTCGGTCATGACCACCGACTTTGCGCTGGCGTTTTGCCGTAGGAAACAGAGATGAAAACGACGCTCTTTGAACAACTGTCCCAGTTGACGACTGAGGCCCAGGACTCTCGCTACCGGCGGCTGGACCGCGAACCGTTGCGACGTGTGCTGGAGCGAATCAACGAAGCCGACCTGACGGTCCCTCGTGCTGTCCGGCGATGTCTCCCGCAAATCGAGGCGGCGACAGAACTGGTGATCGCGACCTGGCAGGGGGGAGGAAGGCTGTTCTATGCCGGCGCCGGCACATCGGGCCGGCTGGGTGTGTTGGATGCGTCGGAGTTGCCGCCGACTTTTGGCATCGATCATCGGCGGGCGGTAGGTCTCATTGCAGGTGGCCGGGGAACGCTGGTTCGGTCGCGTGAAGGAGTCGAAGATTCCTCGGCCAATGGCGCCCGTGCGGTGGCGCTGGCACGGGTTGGACCGAAAGACTGCCTGATTGCGATTGCCGCGTCGCGGCGGACGCCGTTTACACTCGGTGCTTTGGCGGCGGCTCATGGACGGAGTGCACGGACGATTTTCCTGGTCGCCAATCCAAGACCGCCGGCCGGAGCGGTCGAAGGCGCCGATGTCGTGATACCGGTTGTGGTCGGGCCGGAAGTCGTGGCCGGATCGACCCGAATGAAAGCAGGCACGGCGCAGAAGCTGGTGCTGAACATGATCACGACGGCGGCGATGGTGCGGATGGGAAAGACGTATCAAAACTGGATGGTCGATTTGCAGGCGACGTCGGCCAAATTGCAGGAACGATCGAAGCGGATTCTGTGTCTGACCGCGGGTCTCGATTATGACTCAGCCACCAAGCTACTTGAACGGGCCGGAGGATCGGTGAAACGGGCACTGGTCATGGCCAAATGCGGCTGCAGTGCGCGTCAGGCCGACCGTTTGTTGAAGGATGCCGGTGGGTTTGTGTTTAAGGCGGTGAAGGCTCGGTAGAGTTGGGCCGGCCAAGATGTATCCGAGGGGTATTGGTCGGGCGATCAGAACCGATTTTTCCGTTCCACATTTGACTGAATTTCGACCGGCACAAACGTAGAACATTGGGGCAACAACACTCAACGGTCCAAGCGAAGGAGGTCGACATGCCATTTTGCCCAAAATGCCGGTGCGAGTACAGAGCGGGCTTCACCGAATGCGCAGACTGTGGCGTAGGACTGGTCGACACTCTTCCCCCGGCGCCGCAGCCGGGTGATCTGGACAAAGCCGTTTTCAAGCCTGTCCGTTCCTACCCATCACGGATTCACGCCGAAATGGTTCAAGAGGCTCTGACCAACGAGGGGATACCAGCCATAATCCGGGGTTCGGAGATTTTCGGAACCGGGACCGGATTGACGGAGCCAAGTCCGCCGAAGCTGATTCTCTGTGTCCCCGAGGAGCAGATGGAAGAGGCGGCGCTGATTGCGGATGGAATCGTAGACCCTCTCTAGCATGAGTCTTTCTCGTCTACCCGACCGGTTCGACAAGACGGCGCCGCGCGCGTACACAGCCTTTGGAATTGGATGAGCGCCAAGCGTGAATGCCCGTCGTGTGCTTCGGAGATACCGGCCGACATGGACCGGTGTTTCATTTGCGGCTATGAATTCGCGGGCAAAGCGGGGAGGCGCAACTGGCGGCTGTGGGTGGCCTTGCTGCTTCTGCTCATCTTTCTGTTGCCGTTCATCCGAATGCTGGTCAGGGCTCTTCGCTAAGGGCGCGAGATTCGGCTTGATTTTGCCGACAAAATCAATTGATTGTTGCGTCTGCGGGAATTCGCTTCCCCGGTAGCTCAGTCGGTAGAGCAGGCGGCTGTTAACCGCCTTGTCGCTGGTTCGAGTCCGGCCCGGGGAGCTGTATAGAAGCCCGTGGCTGGCAACGACTTACAGACGCCCCGTTATTCGATTACAAACTCGCAGGCGCGCCACCGCCGTAACTCCGCACGTCGTCGCGCATTGGCAAAACCGCATGACGGCTTTCGTAGCTGTTTTCGCACTGAAAACGCGGGCCGCTGTTCTTAGCAAGTACAGAAACTCCGTTCGACTAATCGGCGATTTCCATCTGAAACTCTGGGATTCGGTGACCCCTCGGAAACGAGAAGGGGCGCCGAGTGACGCCCCCTCAGAATCGCATTGAAGAGCATGACTACGGTACGCACGGATTCACCGGATCAGCTCCTCCGCTGAACGCCGTTGCGATCAGGTAGATCACGTCAAAGACATCGGTGACGCCGTCGTTGGTGACGTCGCCGCGCGTCCTGGGGCATGTTGGGTCTTGCGCGTCGAGATCGCCGCTGAACGCGATGCCGATCACACCGATGACGTCGAAGACGTCGATGAGCCCATCGCCGTTGATGTCGCCCTGATGCGGACAGGAACACAGGCATTGGATTGAGCAAGTGGCGGCATTCTGGCATGTTGCGGTGCCGGTGCAAGTCGCGCTACCGGGGCAGGTCGGCTGATTGCTGCAAGTCGCCATCCCGGCGCATGTGGTAGAGCCGGTGCAAGTCGCGAATCCTGGACACGTCGTCGCCCCGCCGCAGGTGGGCGTGCCGGTGCAGGTCGTGGAGCCACCACACGTCGCAAAACCCGCGCAAGTGTTTGAGGACGGACAAGTCAGTGCCGAAACACAAGTCGTCGTGCCTTCGCACGTGGCGTATCCAGGACAAGTCAGTTGGCCGGAGCAGGTTGGTGTCGTGTTGCAAGTGGTAGTGCCGGGGCAAGTTGACGTTCCTGGACAACTGGCAACACCGGGGCAAGTCGGGCCATTGTCGCAGGTGGTCGACCCGCTGCAGGTCATGAACCCCGGGCATGTGCTGGTTGAGGTACAGGTCGGACCACTCCGGCAGGTCGAGGTTCCATCGCAGGTGCTCTCGCCCGGACACGTGGCGCTGCCGGCGCATGTCGTCGCACCGCACGTTGTCGAACCGGTACAAGTGATTGTCCCAGGGCATGAGGATTGTCCCGGGCATGTTGGTCCACTAATACACGTTGATGTGCCCATGCACGTAATTGAACCTGGACATGTCGATTGCGCGTCGCACGTCGCCCCACCCAGGCACGTGGTCGTCCCAGTGCAAGTTTCGGATCCCGAACAGGTCGGTACGGTTGCACACGTCGGACCGTTGCCGCATGTTGTCGTTCCATCGCAGGTGGTGGTTCCCGGACAACTCACACTCCCCGAGCACGTGGAGTTTCCGAGGCAGGTCGTTGTCCCGGAGCATGTCGCCACACCGACGCAAGTTGCCTGTCCGGGGCATGTGATTCCGTTGTTGCAAGTTGTCGTCCCGGAGCATGTCACCACGCCCGGGCAAGTCGTCTGCCCCAGGCACGTCGTCGAGCCCGCGCAGGTAACTGACCCGGCGCAGCTCGGCGAGACAGGGCACGTGGATGTCCCCACGCAAGTCTGCGTGCTCAAACAAGTGGTTGTACCGATACAAGTCGTTGTGCCGGCACAAGTGGGGTAGTTCGGACAAGTTGGCTGGGACGAACATGTTGCCGATCCGTAGCAGGTGAGATAACCGGGACAAGTGGCAACGCCCTCGCACGTTGAGGAACTCCCGCATGTGGTTGTACCGACACAGGTCGGAGTTCCGGGGCAACTCGCGGATCCGGAACAGGTCACACTACCAGAACAGGTTAGGAATCCCGCGCATGTCGAGAATTGACTGCACGTGGATTGCCCGGTGCAAGTTGTGCCCGCAGCTGTGCAGGTCGGCGTGGTCCCGCAGGTGCTACTACCACTGCACGTCGTACTTCCGGTGCAAGACGGAGAACCGGGGCACGTCACCATCCCCGCACATGTTACCCCATGGCTGCATGTCGTGGTCCCAAAGCATGACGCGGCACCCGCACACGTTGGTGCCCCGTTGCACGTGGAGTACTGTGAGCAAGTTGGTACTGGGTCGCACGTGGGTACGTTGCCACAGGTCGACGATTCCCTACAGGTGGCGGATCCGAGACAAGTCGTGTATCCGGTGCATGTCGCAGAAGCCGTGCAGGACGGCGCCGACCCGCAAGTCGCGGTGCCTGTGCACGTGGCAAAACCAGGACATGTGCTCGACGACTGACAGGTCGCCGTCGATCCGCAGGTTTGATAACCGTTACAAGTCGAGTAATTGCTGCATGTGATCTGAGTGGCCGAACATGTCGGGACGTTATTGCAAGTAGGACTTCCGGGACAGGTCAGTCCATTGCACGTCGTCGTGCCGACACAAGTTGGGCTTCCCGGGCATGAGGGCCAGTCCCCACAGGTTGCCTGTCCCTCGCAGGTCGTGGCTCCAGGACAAGTAGAGGATGAGACGCATGTCGGCTCCGACCCGCATGTTGTCTCCCCGATGCAAGTCGCGGATGTCCCCGCGCAGGTGATTGAATTATCACAGGTTGATTGTTTTGGGCAGGTGGCCGAGCCGATACAAGTGATCTGGCCGAAGCAGGTTGTGCCAGCGGCACAGGTGGTCGTGCCTAAGCACGTCGCTTCACCCGGACACGTCGCAGCTGAGAGACACGTGGCGCTCGATGCGCATGTGACCGCCCCCGGGCAAGTCGGAGCGGCCTCGCAGGTTGCCACGCCAAAGCACGTAATTCCATTCAAGCATGTGGTGGTTCCCAAGCAGGTAGCAGATCCCGTACACGTAGTCCCGCCGCAAGTCGCACTCGATACACAGGTTGTGGAACCATCGCAGGTGGAGCCACCGGGGCAGGTCGTCGATCCCGCGCATGTGGGGCCGGTTGAGCAGGTCGTGGTGCCAGGACAACTTGCAGAACCGGCGCATGTGAGCGACGAGGCGCAAGTCGCCGCCGAGCCGCACGTTGTTGTACCGCTGCAAGTGCTCGTCCCTGTGCAAGTCTGTTGACCGGGACAAGTTGGCGAGTTGTCGCAGGTTGTCGATCCCGGGCAGGTGGCAAACCCCGGACAGGTGCTGCTGACCGCACAGGTAGTCCCCGAAACGCAAGTTGTCGTCCCGGCGCAGGTTGCCGCACCCGGACACGTGGACTGATCTGGACATGTCGGTCCACTGCTGCATGTTGTGCTGCCTGGACAGGTCACAAAACCCGGGCACGTGCTTTCAGGGGTGCATGTCGGCGACGACCCGCAAGTCAGCGAACCGTCACAGGTCAAAGTCCCGGCGCATGTGACTTGGCCCGCGCATGTGGGGCCACTGATGCAGGTTGCTGTGCCCGAACACGTGGCAAACCCCGGACAGGTCGACTGATCGGCACATGTTGGACCGCTGATGCATGTCGAGGTCCCCACGCAAGACGTCGCACCAGCACAAGTGGGCTGACCATTGCATGTTGGAGTATTGCTGCAAGTCGCGGTTCCGGTGCATGTGACAAATCCCGGACAGGTGGATTGAGCGGCACATGTCGGGCCATTGCTGCAGGTGGACGATCCAGGACAAGTGGCAGACCCTGGACAGGTGGCGGACGCATCGCAGGTCGCGATCCCGCCACAAGTCGTCGTGCCCACACAGGTCGCAGTTCCGACACAAGTCGGCGCACCCGGCATCGTCGGGATATCATAACAGATGCATGCGGAATATGTGCCAGGCACGCGCGGCTCCGAACCCTGTCCGCACTGCGGGTCACCCCATCTCATGCAAACGGAGCCGTGGTCCCCAGTGACTGTGGTCTGGAACGGTCCCGTCATACAACTCTGTCCGGGCGGGCAGTAGCCGAACCAGCGCCGATCTCCAATTGTCAATCCCAGCGCGGCGATGTCGGATGGATGTCCATTGATGCAGAGAAGTTGGTAGAAACACTGGTCCCCGCTACCGCACCAACTCACCGCAC
Organism: Candidatus Zixiibacteriota bacterium; assembly: GCA_016235085.1. Taxonomy (GTDB): domain Bacteria; phylum Zixibacteria; class MSB-5A5; order WJJR01; family WJJR01; genus JACRMA01. Next base: position 8,097 of record JACRMA010000071.1, on the reverse strand, counting down.
ATGTCAGATTGTCTGGTGTGGGGTCCGGTCCACAGCTTGGGAATGGTGGCGGCGGCGGTGGCCCGCCCTTGAAGATGAAGTTATTCAGATAAGCCGAATCAAGGTTGTCGAGGTTACCGTCGTCATTGACATCCGCGACGTCCTCGCAACTCGCCGGCACTTCTCCTCTGATGATGGGAAGCAGCAGAATCATGTCCAACGAAGTGAGGGTGCCACTCCAATTGAGGTCGCCCCGAATAAAGAGGCCGTCTGACAACGCAGCGGTTTTCGAGGGCTGTACCTCGTGCTCTCGCCAATTCGAACTGGAATCCGGTGCCGTCAGGGCGAGATTCGGACGTGTCCACTTGCCCGGCTCCACTCCGGATTAATCGTGGAACTTTTGAATCGACTTTGTCAGAGTGGTTTGGAACAGCGGCGACGGCAATGGATCGGCAGCGTGGGCAAGCGCCATCGAGGAAACTGATACCAAGCACGCGGCAAGGGAGGCGGTGACAGATTGCACCAACGCGTGGTGTTTCGAGGTTGCGCCCCGGACTCTGCAGCAAGTCTCCTTCGCAACCGTACTCGTCGCTGGTGTCAGTCGTCGCAACAGCACAAGGACCAACCTCAATAGACATTGCATTCCCCACCTCCGGTGGAAAGGTGCTTGTTCTCAGGCGCTTTGACTGTAATGCTGCGCGTGACGTTAGGAATGCGCCACGCCTCACTATGGCCATAAGAAGTTGGCTGGCGGGGTAACTGTCAAGGGAAAACTCAGAAAAATTGTCCGGATACGCAGAATCCGATACGAAGCGTAATGCTGATTATAACTATCTTGTATAGACTCGGCGGAGTGACACCCGCAATTGTCGTAAGCTGTGGTGACCCTTCGGACTACCCCGCCGCATGAGTCGCCGCGAATCAGGACAGCAAACGTGGTGGATCGGGAGTTGAGTTGCGGAGTCCCTGTTGGTGGAAGCCAATCTGAACACCGCCACCATCGGCGTCGTAGACCACCTGCTCAACCAGCAGGTGGACGATCCGGGTCCTCTCTTACAGCTGGCGACGGACCCGGCTCTTTCGCAACTTAAGCGACAGATCTCATTCATGGGTGGCGATACACATGGTGAATATTTTGACACCATCTCCCGTTGAATGGCTCCATCATTCGTCCATGCTGACGAGAGATACGGCCAATGCATCGGCGACCAGCACAACGACGGTGCCTGCGGATACAGACCTTCGGCAACTCCTGGATGAGCGCGATGCGGAACTGGGGCGACTGAGGCTCGCGATACAAACCTGGGCCAATGAGCAACGCGAGATGGCGCGGCAGTTGGCCGCGTCCCAGGACCAACTGCGGCGCCTCTCCCTCGAACTCTCCCTGACCGAAGCGCGCGAACGGCGGGACATTGCGGAAGACCTTCACGATCACATCGGCCAGGCACTGGCATTCGTCAAGCTGAAGGTCTCGCAATTTCGCGGCAATGCAGTGTTCTGCGGATTTGAGGATTCTATTGGGGACGTGATCACTCTTCTCGATCAAACCATCGCCTACACACGCGGCCTGACGCTGCAGCTTTGTCCGCCGATCCTATCACAGGCCGGGCTACTGCCCGCGCTCGATTGGCTGGCCGAGCAGGTGCAGAAGTATCATCAG
>JACRMA010000071.1:0-6432 GCA_016235085.1 Candidatus Zixiibacteriota bacterium | reverse complement strand
GAAGGATCATCAGGTATTTGTCCGTGTCGATCATTCGAAATTCCAGGGCTCGATCGACAAAGAACGGTCGCTGGTCCTGTTCCGTTCAGTGAAGGAACTGCTCACCAACGCAGTGCACCACTCCTGTTGCCACACGATCTCAGTGGTCCTCTTCAGTAGCGAGTGCAACCTGGTCATCCGTGTCAACGATGACGGGCATGGATTCGATGTAGACCATGCGCTGCACAGCTTGTCCGCAACGGGCAAATTCGGTCTGTTTAGCGTGCGGGAACGCATGCGGTTGCTGGGAGGCGACATGAATTTGAAGTCGGATCCGGCACAGGGAACTCAAATCGAACTTCGCATCCCTTCACCTCTAACTTCCGTGGGTCATGAATAGAATTCGCGTCATCCTTGCCGACGATCATTCTCTCTTCCGTGCGGGCTTGCGTTCGATCCTCGAGGCACAGCCGGGGTTTGAAATCGTGGGCGAGGCCGTTGATGGGCATAGTACCCTCGCCTGTCTCGCGGCGACCCCCGTGGACATTCTCCTCCTGGATATTTCCATGCCTGGTCTGAACGGCATCGAAACACTGCGCCGCATCGGCGCGCAGGAGAACTCTGTCAAAGTCATCACGCTCTCCATGCACTCCGATCGATACTTCATTGCGGAGGCATTCAAGGCCGGTGCCAAAGGATATCTTCTGAAGGATTCGGCGATTCAGGAACTGGTGAAGGGGATTCGCACCGTGATGGAAGGGAACGTGTACCTGAGTTCGACCATCGCCGGGATCCTTGTGGATGATTATGTCGCGTTGGCCAACGCAACACGGAGATCCGCTAATGACCTCACCAGCCGCGAGCGCGAAGTGCTTCAGATGATCGCCGAGGGCCGCTCCACCAAGGAAGTCGCGTCACAGCTCTGCCTCAGCACGAAGACCGTCGAGACTCATCGCAAACGCTTGATGGACAAACTCGAAATTCACAGTGTGGCTGAGCTCACCCGATACGCTATCCGTGCCAGGATCATCCCCGGCGAGTGCTGACCAGACTGTTCCCCTTCAGGGGGCGCGTCCAACCATGCCCCTTAGGCGCCTAAGGATTCCCGACGGCGCTTTTCAGGATTTCCCTGATTGCCGGACCGAGGGCAAACGGGCTTCTTGGTGATGGTTCGGAACGTCGATAACAGCCGTCCGATCATTGTGGGGAGGTTCTGATGTTCGACACGGGAAACACGGGTTTCATGCTCGTCGCGACCAGCCTGGTGATGCTGATGACACCGGGGCTGGCCTTCTTCTATGGGGGCTTGGTCGGGCGCCGCAATGTGCTCACCATCATGATCCAGAGCTTTGTCTCAATGGGTGTTACCACGATTATCTGGTGGGCATATGGTTACTCGCTTTGCTTTTCCGGAGGTGAGGGCGGTATCATCGGCAATCTCGACAAAATATTCATGCTGGGTGTTACTCTGCACACACCATCACCGTTCGGCACCGGCAACATCCCTGAGTTCGTCTTCATGGCGTATCAAATGATGTTCGCGATCATTACTCCTGCGCTCATCACCGGCGCGTTCTCGAATCGCGTCCGGTTCGGCGCCTACCTCCTGTTTCTGATTGGCTGGCTCACCTTGGTCTATTTCCCGTTCGTTCATATGGTGTGGGGGAACGGGCTACTCGCCAAACTGGGCGTACTGGATTTCGCCGGTGGCATCGTGGTACACAACATTGCAGGTATGGCAGCGCTCGCTTCCGTACTCTACGTCGGACGACGGCGAGTCGGCGACAGTGTTCCGCATAGCATCCCCCTGGTTGCCCTCGGAACCGGTCTTCTGTGGTTTGGCTGGTACGGATTCAACGCTGGGAGCGAATTGAAAGTCGATGCCGTGACTGGCGTGGCGTTTTTGAACACGGACATCGCAGCATCATTCGCCGGTCCGGTGTGGATGCTTCTGGCCTGGATATTCGAGAGGAAGCCCAAGTTTCTTGGATTGCTGACAGGTGCTGTTGCTGGATTGGCCACAATCACTCCGTGCGCAGGATATGTAACACCGACCAGCGCAGCTATCATCGGAATCCTGGCTGGTATCGTCTGCTACTTTGCTGTGAATCTGAAGAACCGGCTTAAGTGGGACGATGCCCTCGATGTATGGGGGGTGCATGGAGTGGGCGGAGCTCTGGGCATCCTTTTGCTGGGTTTGATGGCAAGTAAGGCTGTCAATGAGGCGGGGGCGGATGGTCTCCTCAGAGGAGGAGGAGGCTTTTTCATGATCCAGCTTTTGACCGTGATTGGGTCGTCGATTTACGCATTCGGATTCACCTACATCATGCTGTGGCTGATCAACAAGGTCACCCGTGTGCGCACGTCTGAAAGCGAAGAGGAGAAGGGTCTTGATGCCTCGCTCCATGGCGAAGAAGCCTACCAGGGAGTTTAGCCGGGTTGGAGATTCGGATATGAGACTACGATGCGCGTGGGTCGGGCTGGCGTTGGCGCTCTGGGGCGCTTGCGCGATCACGGAAACGGCAAACGCTACAGCAAGCACCCACGTCTGGGGGCCGTCAACGGACGTTCAGGCATTCAACGTCTGGCACATCACCTGCGATTTGTACCTGCCAGTCTACAACGACGATGCCGGCAGCGGTCTCCCGACCATCACTAATGTTGGGCTCACAGTGGGTGTCCTCCCCTTCAAGAAACTCAACATGGAACTGGGATTTGATCACAAGACAGGTCTCGGCGCCGTTGACCGTTACCCGTTGTATGGAAACGCCAAGATCGGAATCCCGGAAAGTGCGCTTGGGCGTGTCTCGCCTGCAGTCGCGGCGGGGGTGTTCGATGTCGGAACGAACGGGAATCAAACCGATTTCAACATCATCTATGGCAAGATCGCCAAGACGTTTTCTTTGCGCGACTGGTCACTTGGTCGCTTCTCACTCGGGTACTTTATTGGAAACGAGAGGCTGCTGATCGACCAGGAGGGCAAGAAGGATAATTCGGGACTCCTCGCGGCATGGGAAAGGACCGTGCCGGAACTTTCGGACAATCTCTGGATTTGCCTTGAGTACATGGGTACCAAGTCCGCCTACGGCTGTTTCAATGCGGGCGCGTCTTGGAAATGTGCATCCAATGTGGCCATCCTGGTAGGATACGAGGTGTTCAACAACAAGACGCTCGTCAATACCGCCACGATCCAGGTGGACATCGACCTCTGACGGGTGCTCACATCAGGTGGAGTCGTCTTGCCGACCTAAAGACTGGCTCGATGGTTCTGCCAAAGTCGAAAGCACCTGGGCTTCTTCTCAAGATGTCCTCTTGCGCGGTTTGTTAACAGAGCGCCCCAACGGCCTGCGATGCTGAGAGGGTTCCACTACTTGATGATCACAATCTTCCCCACCTGCGACCCGAGCTTCGAGGTCACACGCCAAATGTAAATCCCGGAGACCACCGCCTGCGCGTTGCGGCTGACCAGGTCCCACGAGGATTCCGATGAGTACGTGCTCAAATACTTGTCGGGATGCTCGATGGTTCGTACGAGATCACCGCTCAGGGTGTAGATACTGATCGTGGCCGTGTCCGGGAGATTGATGAAATGGATACGGCGATCCTGCTCTACGAATTTACCGGACTCGCCGTTCTTTTGCGGTGCCTCCTCGCGACGCACGTAGTAGTTGGTGAGGCGGCCGTCTTCACCGATAAAGGATGATTTGTACGGATTGGGGTATACGCCGACTTTCAACCCCTGGGCTTCAACAACGTCGGCGGAGTAGATGGGAACGGCGTAGATGAAACAGGAGCCGGGTCGCGTTTCGGTGGAGGCGAGACCGATGGCTTTCTCACCCCGGTCGAACACGGTTAAGGAGACGTACTGCCCCATCGATGGCTGCAGGTGATCGAGCACAAGTTCGTACGCACCGTATGCCAGCGTGTCCCCATCGACGACGACAGTGTCCAGGCGCACACGCTGGATCTTGTTGGTCCATTCGCGGCAATCTCCACGAATGATGTTGCCGTTGTTGGAGCCATACGGTTCAAAATACGAGCGCCAGACTTGCGGATCCCCCCATTGGTTGTACAGGGTATCGACGAAGCATAACTCGCGTGACCGTGTGGTGTACCGGCTTGGTTCGAATGTGGGATCGCCGACGATCTGCCGGATATCCGCTACTGAATAAACCGAGTCGTTCGTCCGCCACTGGTCGTGCCAGTGGTAATACCACCAGCGCTTGTAATTCTCGACGTCCCAGCTCGCCACGAGCGAGTAGCTGTTGGGATCGTTCCGTGGGCTGATGTAGACGTTGTAGCCTTCAAAGTCACGCGTCCCAAGCATGGGATCCTTGACCAGCTCCGTGCTCCGGCCGCTCCAGCGGACAATGATCTTCCCCGGTTGAGTCTCGAAGGAAAGATCGCCCGATGCCTCACCTGGACAGGGTGGCGGCTTCGGACCGGAGAGATCGGGCGCACCCCTGCGCGGAGCACGACTCGGCTGCGATCCCATGTCTCCTTGATAGTAGGCAGTGTCGTGGTAAACGTAGGTGACGTAATTGCGTCCTTCGATCGTGATGATCTTCATTTCCTTGGCGCAAAAGTATGCCTCGCCTCTGTGACCATCGCAGTCGCTGTCAACGTTGGGTGCATCGTATACCCAGCCGGCCATCCGGGCGACGGATGCGATTCCGCCCAAGCCCTTTTGATTGAGAAAGTCCTTGGGATCGTGGCAGTCAAACATCTGAGCAGGATCGCTGTGGAATCGCTCGCCGGCAACAATCGCAAATGCAAACAGAACAGAATCCCCGGGACTAAGATCCTCCAGCATCGGCCCGGCGGACAGGAGGAATCTCGTGTCTGTCCCGTTGGCGACCGAACAGCCCAGCTCCGGTCTGATCCTTTGCCAACCCTGATTGGTGTAGTCGAGGCCCACGAACGTCTGACCGTAATCAACTGACTGATTGGTCATCATCCTGTAGCAGGCGCGGTCGCCGACCGGCGTTCCGATGGGATCGCCCTGGAAATTCCGCGCCGGTCCCCAATTTGGCGACCAGGTCCACCAGTTGTAGCTCGAGCCGACGACGGGGGGCGCGTCGAGCAGTCTCGCGCCAATCGCGCTTGATGGTGAGCCCCGACGAAAAACGCCTTCCTGGGGATCACCGTCGTTGTCTGCTGTCCAGGCCACCCACATCGGATCCTTGAATTCAGTGCAACGGACGTTGGGCCACTTGTCGATTAAACCGGAAATGTCATCCATGCCCCATGATCCGGCACTTTCGGTGTTTAGCACGTCGGCGTCCATGAGGATCCCGAACGCGAATTTGGAAATGGGTTTTGTGCTGACATTGCGGACCCACAATTGCACAATCACGAAGTCGCGTGCCGACCGGTCGGCCCAAACGTAGGACGTCTGCGAAACCACCAGTCCCAGCGGCTTGTGCGGCCGATTGTCCATCTGGTCACGGCTCTCGCCGACGACGGTATCGGTGTAGCGGGCGAAGTACTGCTGATCGGCGTAAGCGTTTCGTACTCCCAATGTCGTGCAGGGCGGTGGTGCTGTCTTGAAGCCCTCGGCGTAGTAGGGAGACCCGGGTGATGCGGAGACTTCGGTGATTGTGTCGAAGCTGACCATTTCATCCGCGCCCGCGCCCCAGGCTCCGATGGTCATACTGACGAGCGTATCGGTCCCGACGATCCCCCCGAACCACAATCCGGCGCTTGCCAGGTACTCGTTCTTCGTACCCGCCGGGAATTCGAAGGAGGGCCAGTACTGAATCCCCATCACGTTCAAGTCCTTATGATCCCTGACCGGCATCTGCGAGTAATAATCGCCAAACCGGCCGGTATTCGAAATGGCTATCCAAAAGCCGCCGGCATAATGGAAGCGGGTTTCGGACACGCGGCCATTCACGTTTGATCTCATCAATTCGGAGGGCATCGCCGCTGAGGATTCCGGAGTCACCGGCGCCGCGTGAGTATTCGCCGGCGATCTGTACAGAACTGCAAGCAGACAGACGGCCCATCGCGTGACAGCGACGGTGCGATGCGAATGAGAATGGCTACTGTGATCCGTGCTCAAAGCCACCTCCAGCTTGAAGACGGTCAGGGCCGAAAGTGCCGACGGGAGAAGCGTGCAGGCCCTGTCCTCCTATTACTCCGCTGGTGCTCGACTATTCCCGATTTTCTTGGGGTATTCTGGTTGATCGCCCGCTCTGCGCGTTTGAGCTGTACTCGTTTCGGGGGACTTGTGTCGTCGCAGGCAGATGTGCTTCAAAAACCTCGGCGACGCCTCTGTTGTCGGCGTCGCCGGGGATTAATGGACAAACGGGATTGTCTGGAGGGGGCAAGGTTCGCACCGGAGCTTGGTGTTGCTTGGCCGGGCATCAAGCGGCCCGGCTACGGCGTACACGGACTGACCGGGCCCGGTCCACCACTGAACGCAGTGGCGATCAGGTAGATCACGTCGAA
>JACRMA010000077.1:16174-19287 GCA_016235085.1 Candidatus Zixiibacteriota bacterium | reverse complement strand
GTCGAACGGCCGGCTTTGATACCCCGGCAATTGGGAGTAATCATTTGAGAGCTCCATGTAGGAAGTCACCATGAAGATCCCGGGGTTCGGTTTGTCAAGAAGAGTGTCGGGATTCGTAAGGCCGTAGAACTTGGACCCCAGATTCACCAGGTAGATGTCGAAGCGCGGGTCTTCTACGGCGCGCGCCAGATGATCGGAAACCGGGAACTGGTATCCCATCGTCGTATTCTCGATCTCCACAACCGTATCCATCAGAGCGGCGCAGCGCAGGACATAATTGGGGACATTGCCGGCGCCGACGCCATACGTCATGTTGACCGCGTTGTCACCAGTTCGCGAAAAATGGATGCGGAAATGGCCGGCCGTGTCACGCGTGTCGAAATCGTAGTATTCGTCGAGAACCGGCCGGTCGAACGCCATGATCCCGGATATCTTCTCGCGAGTGGCGGGAGTCAGATTGGGCCAGTTCATCTTGATTTCATAGACCAGCGGTGTGGCGCATTTGACCACATCGGAGCCACCCGGTTCCACCGAGGCTGCCATCCGAGCGGGGGCGCCAAAGGTCGCTTCGGTGCGCGCGATCAAATCGTTTTCGTAGGCTTCCGGCGCGGCCTGGACTGCCACGGCAGTCGCCAGGAGCAAGAGGGCGGTTACCAGTGATACATGAGACAATGATGTGCGGATGCGGATTGGATGGGCGACTGGCATCAAGTGGATTCCTGTCTTCGGAGAGGTTGCGTCTGGTCGGGCGACTCCCTAAGCCGGTGGATTGTCGATCTTGGAGTTCACAAGTCCCACGGTATCATCAGTTAAACGAGCCGCGGCGGCATCGAGTTCCCGCATTTTCGCAAGCGTTTCGTCGCGATAAGCCGCATCGGCGAAGCCAATCAGGTTGATCTTGACGTTTAGCGCGGCTCCGGCGACCGCCGTGCGCGCCATCAATGCGGCAACACCGGCATCGGAAACCGAATTCACGTTGCCTTTGTCGGCGCAGCTTCGCGCCAACGCCAGTACATCCAACGCAGCCTGCATGACCTCCAACGGGACCTCGGCAGCCCCCTTGGTGGCTTTCACCATCGCGTCGGCGCGCGCCGTGATCTGGGCCTCAGTTTCCTTGGGAAGCTTGCGGGCGGCCATCAGATTATCGAAAGCTTGGGCATCTTTGTCGACCAGTGCCGTCAGCGTCCGGCGCAGGTCATCCGCCTTGGTCAGAGTGGCTTCCATATCGGCGGCAACATCGGCGTATTTCTTCTTGCCAATGGTGAGCCGGCTGACCATGGCGCAAAGCGCGCCGGCCAATGCCCCCGCTGCCGCAGAGACCGATCCGCCACCAGGAGCAGGCTCGGCTGAAGCGACATGATCGGCGAACAATGTCCACCCGGATTTCTCGGTTTGTCTGGCAGTGGCGATCCGAAGCTTCTCCTCCAGCACCTGACCCACGGAAAACCGTTCCAGCCTCAGGAAGTGCTCAGCGACGTCGTAAAGCGACTTCGCGGGCGTCAGCCCGACGATTTCGGAAGACGTGACGCGCGTACCCCAGCGCGCCGCCTCCGATTGGATCATTTCGAACACGCGGAAGATCGGCGTCTTCTGATAGTTCACCAGATTCATCGACACCTGAACACAACCGCGGTCTTTGATGTCGAAGCCCAGCGCTTTCACATAGCGCAAGCCACCATCGCCGAAACGGATCGCCTTGGCGATCGCCTTGGCAACTGGAAGCCGGTTGGTTTCGAGATAGCAGTTGAACGCCACCAGCGGCATACGCGCGCCAACCGCCGTGGCGCCGGCCTTGAGATTCATGACGGCGGGGCCAAAATCGGGACGGCGATTGGGATCGGTCTCAATGGAATCTCTGATGCCCTCATACTCTCCACGGCGGACTTCAGCCAGGTTCTCACGATCAGGACGAGACGCCGCGGCCTCGTATAGGTAAACTGGGATGGCCAGTTCCTCACCCATCCGACGGCCAAGACTGCGCGCCAGCGTGGCGCATTCAGCCAGATCGATGCCGCTGATCGGGACGAAGGGGATGACATCGGTGGCCCCCATGCGCGGGTGCTCCCCACGATGAGTGCGCATGTCGATCAACTCGGCCGCCTTGCGCACCGAGCGAAACACCGCCTCGGCAACTGCGTCCGGCTCGCCGACAAACGTCACGACCGAACGGTTGTGGTCGGCATCCATCTCCTTGTCGAGGAGAATGACCTGACCATCCTGAATGCCCGCCGCGATGATCGCCTCAACGATCTCGGGACGCCGTCCTTCGGAAAAATTGGGAACACATTCGACCAATGCCGGCATAATGACTGCACCTCCCCCGCCCGCCAAAGGGCAAGCGGGGAAGATACATTCATTTCAGCAGTCATACAAACAGGATAGGGGGCATCAGAGACCGCGGGATGGTCACAATCTTTCGGACACCGTGCGTGTACCTGTCCGTAGCGGCGCCCCTGTGTGGGCGCCGTCGCGCGGTCTGACAATCCGAAGGGAGGCCACGTAGGGCCTCCCCTACGATTGCGATTTTGCGAGGGCTTGCAGGCGCGGAATAATCTCCGCGGCCGGGACCATCTCCGATGCGTCGGCGGTGCGTGCCTTGAGTTCCCACATGCCACTGGCAAGTCCCTTGGCACCGACGGTTATCCGATAGGGCAGGCCGATCAGGTCGGCATCGGCGAATTTGACACCGGTGCGCTCCTGACGGTCGTCGTAGAGGACCTCGATTTCCGCCTTGAGCAGCTCATCGTAAAGCTTGTCGGCCGCAGCGGAAAGAGTGGCGTCGCCGGAGTTGACGCACACGAGATGGACCAACGCGGGGGCAATTGGTACCGGCCACGCAATGCCGCGGTCATCGTGGAAACGTTCGATGGCCGCCTGGGCTGTCCGGGTGATGCCAATACCGTAGGAGCCCATGATCAGCAACCGTTCATTCCCCGCTTCGTCGAGGACAGTTGCGCCAAGGGACTTCGAATACTTGGTACCAAGCTTGAAGGTGTTACCAACTTCGATGCCACGCCGCGAGATCAATCGCTCTTTGCGACAACGCGGACAGTACTCCCCGGCTTCTGCCGACCGTATGGTCGCGGTCTTGTCGATGCGGAAGTCGGTAAGAT
>JACRMA010000077.1:0-16072 GCA_016235085.1 Candidatus Zixiibacteriota bacterium | reverse complement strand
GTAAGATTCACGTTGATCAGGTGGCGGTCACCGGCGTTGGCCCCAACCACAAAATTGATCATCGCTTTAACTTCCTCGTCGGCGATCACGCTGATGTCGGCACGCATGCCCACCGGACCAGCGAAACCGACCGGTGCACCAGTTGCCTGTTCGACATCGGCCGCGTCGAGCATCTCCACCATCGGCACACCGGCCGCGTTGGAGAGCTTCGTTTCATTGATCTGCCGGTCGCCGCGAATCAACGCGGCGACGACCTTTTCACCGGCGCGGTACATGAGCGTCTTGACCAGCTTGCGTGCCGGGACTTTTAGAAACGCCGTGACCTCCTCGACCGTCTTCATGTTGGGGGTGTCGATCGGGCTGTATGCTTGCGGCGACTCAGGCAATAACGCAGGGCCATTGACCGGGATCGATTCCGCGCGCTCCAGGTTGGCGCCGTAGCCACATTCCGGACACGAGAGGATTGTCGCTTCTCCCCCTTCGGTGTCGACGATCACCATGAACTCATGGGCAAACTTCCCCCCCATGGCGCCGGTGTCCGATTCAACCATCACCGTTTCGAGGCCGCAGCGTTTGAACACGGCCTTGTACGCATCCACCATTTTCTGGTAGGCGACATCGAGTCCCGCCTCATCGATGTCAAACGAGTACGCGTCCTTCATGAGGAATTCGCGGCCGCGCATTAGACCGAAGCGGGGACGAATTTCATCGCGGAATTTTACCTGAATCTGGTAGAGATTCAGTGGCAGGCGCTTGTAGGAACGAAGCTCTCCACGCAGAAGTGATGTGACGATTTCCTCGTGAGTGGCGCCGAGCACCATCGGGCGCTTGTGCCGGTCATCGAGGCGCATCAGTTCCGGGCCGATGTCGTAGTAGCGGCCGGTCTGCTGCCAGATCTCCGCCGGATGAAGAACCGGCATGGTGATTTCAAAGGCGCCGGTGCGGTCCATTTCCTCACGTACGATGGTTGAGATCTTGTGAATCACTCGCTGCATGAGCGGCAAGTAAATATAGATGCCGGCGGTCAATTTGCGAATGTATCCACCGCGCAACAGCATGCGGTGGCTGACGAGTTCGGCTTCGGCGGGATCATCACGAAGAGTCGGAATAAACGTGCGGGTCATGCGCATTGGATCAGTCCTCTCGATTTTCCGTTTTGCCGCCCTACGCCGCCCATTCGGCGGGGCCGCAAAGACCCCAGTATAGTCGGCTGTGCGCCACGGGCAAGCGATTTGCGCAGGCAGGAGCCTCGACTGTGTGACGGTGGCACGGACTTCCACCCCGTGCGCGCCAACGTGATGCCCTGCCGTAAGGGCCATGGGCAGGATGCCCATGCCACCCCTTGCGGTCGGTTCATCAGTCTTGCGTGGGATTATGTGGGAGGGCGATCCGCCGCGGCGGATCGCCGAGCCATGTCGCGGCGCGCGAGTCTGTTGTCCGCGCGGAATCAAGGCTCGGCCGGAGCCTCGCCCTCCCGGCGCGAACGCCTATGTCATCCCCGCGAACGCGGGGACCCAGGGACACTTCGGCGACTGGATTCCCGCTTTCGCGGGAAAGACATCGAAGCAGGAATCGGATCGCGAGGGGCAGTGTCGAAATACCGGTGTCGTCTAATGCCGCGCGTCGAGGAAACGCGGGCCACCCTCGGGAGGGGACATCGAGGCGTAGAGACGGCGGCCTTGATCCATCTGGCCAAGCTCCCGCTGGAATTCCGTGCGTTTGGCGCGGGCGATCTGAATGCACTCATTGATCGTGCCCTGCGAGTGCGTGACCAGTCCGGTAATCTGGTCGAGCAATCCGCGCACGTCCTGCTCCTGCATCCACGAACTGAATTCCTTCGGATCGGATTTGCGGACGGACTGGATGATCTGTTCGCTATTCTCGATTCGCCTCTGGACACGTCCGATCTCGGCGAACAGGTCGCACATGCGCACATCGGAGTCTTCCGAAAGGCCGTCACGCTGCCGGTCAATGAGCAGGTCCAAAGCGCGATAGAAGCTCGCCTCTTCGGCGAGGACTTGCAGAAGTTGTGCCTTATCGAATCTGGTCTTGGTCATGTCAGCTCTCTGTTGTCGCGGTGATATGCCAGGTGTCATGCCTGCAAGCAGAACGAGCGCGCCACGGGCGCTACGGTGTTGGTCGAGCCGGCGGTGGCCATTGGAGGCAACGTCCGTCCGGCGCCGGTCTCCTGGGTGGCCAGTTGCTCCCACCCTTCCTTGAGATTGGTGAGAATCTGGATGCAATCATTGGCGCACTTGAGATCACGCCGGGCATTGGCGATGGTGATCTGATCGATGACGAAGGCGTAGAGCGCCGACAGTTTGTTGGTCAATTCGCCACCGGCAGGATCGAGTGTCCCGTACAAGTGCACCACAATGCGGCGTGCTTGATCGAACTTCTTCCAGCTCCGGTCATAGCGGCCGGATGAAACTTCCTCGATGGCTTCGCGCAGATACCGGATTGCGCCCTGGTAAAGCATCACGACCAGTTGGGATTGCGACATCCCCATGACCTGGGTGCGACGGTACTCTGCAAGGGTGTTCGAAGGTGTCATGGCTGTCCCGAGTGTTACCGTGAGGTGATTTGTGACGTGTTGCTGGCCAATTGAGATAGTTGCTGCGACAGAAACGAACCCTGTGCCTGGAATTGGCCCAACGCCTTCTCCAGAGCGGCAAAACGTTCGTAGAGCTTCTCCCGGCGAATCGCCAGATAATCTTCTTTGTCTTTAATCTGCGCTTTGAGATCGTCGATCTCGCTTTGAATGCCCTTGGTCCGCCGCGCCACCTGGCCGTCGTTGGAACGGGTCAGCGAGTCAACTGTGCGTCCAAGCCGCGACGCAAAGCCGCGGTGATAGGTCACCGTCGCATCGGGATTCGCGAAGATGTCCGAGGCCGTCATGCGCACTTCCACCGAAATGCCAGCCGCACCGCCGGCGTTGGTGCCCGCGGTCAGCGACCGTCCTGAACCGGTGGCGGCATAACCATTGATCGTGCCGGCCACGTCGCGCCCGGCGATCGATGTTCCGCCGGTGCCGAAGCCCAGGTCGTTAACCGCGCTATTGGACGACGGCACATCGACGGTCAGTGATGAGGTCGAGCCATAACTGCCGGTCGTGAACTTCAGATGGCCGGTCTCGGCCGAATCGGTGACCCATTCGACGGCAACGCCACGGCCGCCGACAATCGCGTCGGCCTTCAACTTCTGCTGGATTTCGGATGCCAGCTCGGCGCCCGAGGAGTAGGTCCGCGAGGCGAGAACGATATCGTTCGACTTGAAACCGTCGACCGTCACCCGAAACGTGTTGTTGGTGCTGGTAATCGTCAGGGGCAGGATGCCGGGATCGGTCACGAGGGCGCCATCGCGCGTCATGTGGGTGGCGGCCTCGGTGATCCGGATCGCGTACCCCGCATTCGACTCGACCGACTTGGCGCCGGAGGACACAAAGGAGATCAGCGGGTTTGTTGACGCGCCGGAATCCAGGAACATGTCCCGGACCCCGTCCGGGTTGCTGGCCAGCGCCGCAGCGAGCGCATTGGAATCGGTCAGGTTGAGCAGTCCGTCCGAGCCGGTCGTGATCCCGATCGCGCGCAGCATGTTCAGCGATTTGGGCAGTCCATCGATGGCGCCGGTGAGCGAACTGCGCAAGTTCCTCTGAATCGACAGGAGGAAGTCATCCCCCAGGAGCGCCCCGGCCTGCTGCGTATCCGGGTCGTAGGAGAACTGCTTGTCGATCGCCTGCATGACCTGATTGTACTTATCGAGCATGCCTTTGATGTTCGCTTTGATCGTATCCTGATCGACATTGGCGGTGATGACCACCGGCGCAGTGGTGATGCCTTTGAGTGTCAGAGAGACACCACCAATCAGATTGTCGATCCGATTCGACGCTGAGGAGATTACGATGGGCGATCCGCCACCGGCGGTCGAGCCGAGCGCCACCTGGGCATCCGCGGCCTTCTGGAGCAGCGGGCTGAAGGTCTGCACTTTGAATTGATCTCCGGCAACAAGTGTCCCGGCGCCGAACGCGATCTTCAGCCCATCGGAACCAGTTCCCATCAACTCGACCTCAGCGCCGGCGGAGGTGACGGAAATCGTACCGGTGTTGGTGCCGTCGCTCCAATTGACCGTAATCGGTCCGGAGCCGATGGTCTGAGTTCCGCTTCCCGCGACTGTAAATGTGTATGTCTTATTCTGCGATCCTGTATAGGCAGCGGTTCCTCCAAGCGTTTTGGTGGATGTGCCGCTGACAACGCCCACGTTCTCGACCTGATCGAAGGTGGATGTGCTGAAATTCGGCGCAGCACCGCCGGTCAGATTGGACGTGAACGAGATGACATTCTCAGCACCGGTCGTATTGGCGCTGAGCAAGAGCCGGTAGGAATTGCCCGCGCTGCCGTCGCTGATGATGCTGGCGGTTATCCCGACGGCGGCAGAGTTGATGGCGTTCTTCAAGTCGGTCAAAGTGTTGTTGGTGCCGCTGAGCGTGATAGTGGTCGGACTCGCATTGCCCACCGCAAGTTGCAGACTGCCCGTCCCCACGGCCGACGACGGGTCGGCGTATCCCTGTGACGCCATCTGATGATTCGTGGCGAGGGCATTCACCGACAGTGAGTAGGTGCCGACTGTCACCCGGCCGGTTGACTGGGCGGTGACCATCGTGTCATCGGAGAGCGACAACGATGCGGCGGAAAATGCGGACGAGCGGCTCAACGAGGATGTGCTGGCACCCAGGGCAACCATCAGAGCCGAAATCGAGTTGTAGGTGGTGAGCTGATTGGTGGCCACCGCCTGCTTTTCGGTCAGCAAATCGACCGGCTGGTGCTCCAGCTTCATGATCGAATCGACAATGGACGTCGTGTTCAGATTCGACATCAAGCCTTCGATGGTCTGGGAACCCGGCATGAACTCCTCACTTCGTAAACTGCGATGAAGGCAACCCCGCGCCGTTTCAGATGCGGGGCTGTCTTACTCTGAAACAACCACAAGCTTGCTTTCCCATACGGCCAGTCGGTCAGGCTGTCTGATCAAAGATGACTCCGAGCAATTCTTCCAAACGTTGCCGCATGGCGAGGATCTGATCTGGCGGGATCTGGCGCAGCACTTTCTGCGTGTCGCGATCGATCAGCTTGATGACCAGGTCGCCAGTCGTCTTGTCGACAAGGTAACTTACGCCCACGTTGGCCTGCTTGAACACTTCGTTGAAAGCAGCGACGGCGCTATCGACCTCCTCGGTAAACAGCGGATCCGATGCCGAGTCCCGAGGTGTCCGGCCGGCCGCGCCCACCCCCATGGGGGGCAAGTCGACGTGCTTGAGACCCGGCACTACGGATCCCGCGCCACCCCCGGCGGACATGGCCAGGGCAGCAGCACTCTCGACGGCAGCCGGAGATATGAACAAGTCGTAGTTCATTGACGGTCACCCCTTTTCGGACCCCCCGAGTGCTGGTCCCGCCCCGCGCGAGCGGGACGGGACGCCAGCGAACGGATTACTACTTGAACAGCGACAGCACAACCTGCGGGATCTGGTTGCCCTGCGCCAGCATGGCAGTGCCGGCCTGCAACAGAATCTGGTTCTTCACGAACTCAGACATCTGCTGCGCCATGTCGGTGTCACGGATCGAGGACTCGGCAGCCGTCAGGTTCTGGGCGGCAATGCGCAAGTTGCTCAAGTTCGATTCCAGCGTATTCTTCTGGAACGATCCCAGAGCACCGCGAGCGTTTGACACTTCATTGATGGCAGCGTCGATGACCGACTGGGCATCCTGAGCACCCTGAACCGTCGTCACATCGATCTTCGAAAGGCTGCTCCACATGTTGCCGGAGAGACCTTTGCCCAACGCTGAGGAGGTCATGTTCTGGAGGGCGATCTTGCTGGTCTGGCCGACGTTGGCGCCAATCTGGAACACCAGCGACTGGTCCGTATCGGAGATCGACTCGGATCCGCCACCGGATGTGAGCGCGTAATTCACTTTCAGGTGCTCCGTCCGCGAAGCATTGTACACCAGCGAATCCACGCCGGCGGTGACGGAGAAGCCCGGGCCCGCATCAAGGCGCACGTCGAACTTTGCGGCTTTGACGTCGAGCAGCAGACTGCCCACGTTGACACCGTTGGCGGCCGTGTTGAGCGTCAGGTCGATGGTTCCGCGTCCGGCAGCGCCGGCGGCCTTGTTGCCAATGGTCACGTCCGTCGTCGTCGCGTACTTCACCGAAGTGACGGAAGTCGTGTACCCATCGAAGGAGACCAGAGCATCGGTACCGCTGATGTCGACACTGTCGGCGACGCCCATGCCGAGCACGTTCTCGGCGTCCTCAGTGATGGTGCCATTCGACAGGATCTTGACCTTGTAAGTGGAACCTTCATCCGACGTGAGCATCGACAGCTTGTCCGTACCGGAAGCCGAAGCGACCACGTTGTTGACCGAGCCGGTCGCCACACTGCCAAACCCAATCTTCAGAGCGCGATTGAATTCGGTGACGAGGGCATCGATCGACGTGTACGTCTTGAACCCGGCCGCAGCGGTCACCAGGTCGAGGACCGTGGTGTAACCGTTCTGGTTGGCCGTGGTGACCTGCATCTTGAACGCGTCGAGCGAACGTCCGCGCGCCGAACGGCTGGCGCCCCAGGAGAACTGGGCCTGGGAGGCCGTGGTCGACGAGGAGGTCAGCTTCAGGGAGAACTGAGCACCCTTGTTCACGGAACGGAACTCGATGCGTCCGACGCCCGCGCCCACGCTGGCGGCTTCAACCTTGCCGGCCAGTGAGGAGTTGGCCGCGATGGCCGAGTTCCACTTGCCGAGAACGGTGGCCATGGTGTCGGTGGAGGCGATGGTGACCGTGAGGGTCTGGTCGCCAACGGCGTTGTTGCCGGCTTCCTGATAGTTCAAAACGACGGAGTAGTTACCGGCGTTGCTGGCGGTCGCGGTGGCCACGGTGGCGGCGGTATCGATCGTCGCATTGGTGGCGGCGTTCGCGAGCGTGAGGTTATTCGAGAACGCGTCGGTGATACTGATGCCGCCCGAGATCTTGTTGGCGCCGGCGGACGCTTGCAGCACCTCGACGTTGTGGATCTTCTCTTCCAAATTGTAAACCACGCCGCTGGCCTTCAGCGAAATGCCCAGCGAAGTGGAGTTCAATGTGGCGGAAGCATCAGAGGTCTTGGTGGCGATGATGGAGTGATTGCCGGTCGACAAACCGCTCTGTTTAATGGTCAGCAGGGACGTATTGGCGCTGGTGATGGTGGCCACGTTGTCCTTGGATCCGTCGAGCAGCTTCTTGGTACCGAACTGGGTGGTGGCAGCGATACGGTCGATCGTGGCGATCGAGTTCGTGATTTCTGCCTGGTCGGCCGCCAACTGCGCGGTGTCGTTGAATCCTTCGTTCGCGGCATGAATGGCCAGTTCCCGCATCTTGACCAGCAGGCTGTTGATTTCCGTCAGGGCGCCTTCCGCGGTCTGAATCATGTTGATCGATCCTTCGGAGTTCTGGACCGCACGATTCAAGCCGGCGATCTGGGCACGGAACTGTTCCGAAATCACCAAACCGGCCGGATCATCCGACGCACGATTGATTCTGAACCCCGAGGAGAGTTTCTCCATCGACTGGTTCAACGCCTGGGTAGTGGTGGTCAAATTGCGCTGGGCATCCAACGCAGCGAGGTTGTGATTGATTCGCAGTGACATTTCTGTCCTCCTTGATTGTCCTTGTCAGGCGATCCATGCCCGACGGCTACGCGACATCACGTTAACAGACTACACACCTCCATGGTCGCATGGCCCGCTTGACAGGCCAGTCAGTCGGAGCTTCCAGCCGACCGTACTTCGATTTGTCTTCGCCACCTCCTTTTTCCTCCCTGCTGCCGGGGAGGCAATTTGTTTTGGGTCATCCGGTTCTTACGCCGGCAACCCTTGTCTGAGCATCCTGTGTTCCTCAGTGTTCAACACTCCACACATCCACTTCTTGTTTTCGACAAATCGACCAGAGCGCTTTAGATCTCATAGGTGAATCATGCTCGATTATTCCTGGCCTGTGGGAAGCTGCCCATAGTCGCGCCGGTCACACCATACCGTTATAGCCGTGCTCTGCATGACGATTGGCTGCTGTGCAAGCCGATGCAACATCAGACCGCGCACGCCGGCTGATGTCTGGCGTTTTGCCCGGTTGCGGAGGCAGCCGCTGGCGCCGGCAGGATCGCCAGATTGTAGCGGTCGGCAACGATGAAACACTGCGCCCCGGGGAAGCGGGCGAAATCCTCGCGCGTCCACAGGCAATGGTGCGTCTCCCGTTCGTTACCGTACTCCGGCCCCTGGGGATTGAAGTAGTTGGGCGTGGTCACCAGGACCATGCGCCCCGCACGCGCAAGGCATTTATCCAGCAGCCGGTGGCCATCCTCTTTGGGGAAGTGCTCTATGACGTCACCGAGGAAGATCAGGTCATACGAAGCGAGCTGATCGATCTCGGAGAGGGCATCGCCGATGATGATGCGGTTGTAGATGCGCCGCTGGATCTCTGAGATGTAGGCGCTGAAGCACTCGATGCCGTCTATCCGCACCTGCCACTTTTCGGGTGCGAGACGCGCCGGGTCGGCGGCCGCTCCCCAGATATCGAGGTATTCGCGGAAGAGGAAACCGTATTTGCCGAAGCCGGTTCCGATCTCGAGAATCGAGCGCGGCTGCAATTGCATGACCAGATTGACCACGAAGGGAATCAGCTCAGGCCGTGAGGATGGCATCGGAGGTCCTTGGTTCAAGGTTGAAAGTCTGCGGTCGTGACACGCTGGCCGCACCAATCTTGCGTCCCACCAAATACCGCTGGCGGAGCACGGCATGGTCATCGATCAGGTCGAAGCGCCCCATGAACAGCGCTGGATAGTTATGGTCGAAGCAGTGGGCCGCGGCGTTCGTGAACGGCGCCGCCGTCACGACCGCAAGATGCCCCCGGCAGATGCGCCGCAACTCGTCGAGCAGCCCGCCGATGTCCTCGGGGAGAACGTGCAACAGCACTTCGGCAACGACAACCAGATCGAAGTAGTCGTCGTCGTAGGGGACTTCCCCGCGCTGAGGGGCGACGTAATGCAGGACCTTGTACGGATTCTCCGGACGGATGCGGGACGCCGCGCGCCGCGCCTCCTCGATTTGAGACTGGGAGCGATCGTAGGCGTGAACCTCCGATACCCCGGTCCAAATGGGAAACAGCTTGCCGGTGCCGCAGCCGAAATCGAGCAGGCATTGCGGCTTAAGCTGTGCAATCAGATTCGTGAAGAACTCGTGCTGGGCGTGATGGTATTGGGCGTACGCAGCCGACTCCGTGTACTCGCGGTACGATGGCCCGCCGCGATTCTCCCAGTACTGGTCGGGATTGTAACCTGCGTGATCCTGATTCACAGAAGACCTCCGGTAACATCGTCGGCGGTAGGGGTACCGTTCGGTTCGGGGCGATTGCTCTCCTTGATGCGTGCCACCAGGTAGCCGCGAATCTCACGCAATCGGTCCCACGCCGGCCGGTATTCGGGATCGGCCGCCAGCGCCCGCTCGTATCCGACCAGGGCGGCGGCGATCGCGCCGCGATTCAAGTAGCAGTCACCCAGCCGCGTGAGCGTATCGGGGCGGTGCGGCTGCAGTTCGAGAACCTTCTCGTATTCATCGATGGCACGCGCGTAGTCGCGACGCCCGTAGTGCAGATCGCCGAGGAAACCCGCCGACTCGATATCGCCCGGTTCCATTTCGGCGTAACTTTCCAGCGCGAAGACGGCGTCGTCGACACGTTCCATGCGTGCCAGAGTCACACCCAGATTCCGATAGACATGCTTGTCGGCGCGGCCGGCGTCGATGATGCGCCTGTAGAGTGACTCGGCCGCGATGTAGTCGCCGGTACGGAAACGGCAGTTGCCAAGGTTATTGATGACATCCCAGTTGTCCGGCTGGCTTTCACGGCATTCCTCGTAGAGGGCAATGGCCTCGGCATAGCGTTTCAGTTCGTAAGCAATGTCGGCACGCAAGTGACGGGCACGCGCATAGAGCCTGTCTGGGGATGTGATGGTTTCGAGCAGTTGTTCTGCCTCGGCATAATTGTGGCGCCGCATATACAGCTCCGCCATTCGTACGGTCAGGGCACTGTCACCGGGGCGGGCTTTCAGGCCTTCGCGGAGAACTGCCACCGCCTCCGGCTCCTCCCCTTCAGCAAGCAACAGTTCGACCAGCGCAAGCCGGGCGTCGGTATTGGTCGCGTGGAAGCCCAGTTCACTCTGAAACGCCTGCCGCGCTCTGGACTTCTCGCCGCACTGCAGGAGAGCAGTGCCCAGCCGGAAGTGCGTGTCGAGGTAGTCCTCCCGCTCGGCGATACAGCGCTCGTACCAGACAATCGCTTCCTTGTGATTGCCCTGCATCTCCGAAACAAGGCCAAGTCCATACAGGGCGTTGTGGCGGCTGCGCAGATGCAGCAAAATGACGTGGTCAACTTCCGTGTGCTCATCAAATGACTTCTGACGATCCAGGTACTCGAGGTAGTACTTCCGGGCCAGATCGAACTTGCCATCCATCGAGTGAATGTGCCCGAGACTGAGGATGGCATCGAGATAAGTCGGCTTGAGCGCCAGTGCCCGGTGGGCCTCGGCCGCGGCGCGTTCGTAATCGCCCTTGTTGAAATAGGCGGTGACCAGTTGGTGCAGGGCCATCAGATGCACATGCCGCTGGTTGGGATCATCGGGCGAGCTTAAGTCAACGGCGCGTCCGGCGTGATAAATCACGCGATCCATCATAGCCGACGACGTCGAGTCCTCACTGCCCCGCAATAGCTGCGCTAAGTTGAAGTGTGCGAATCCATTATCCGGGTTCTCCTGGAGTTGTTGTTCAAGCAGAGTTTTGGTCCGCATCGCTTTGCGGGCCATGACCTCGGGCGCCAGTCCGTAGCCGTAGTGATTGATTCGGGCGGCGATGCGCAACACCCCTTCGTAACCGGGGATGCGCAACTGGTTGTGAACGATGCCCTCGTAATAGGCTCCCAAATCCCGGCGGAACAACCGCACCGAAGGCAGAAACGAGGTGTACATCCGCTTCTGGGCGGAGTAGTTGTATACCGAGACCGAGATCGCCTTGAACTCGGTGGAGCGGATGGTATTGCGGATCATCGCGACGTCGCGGGCTTCCAGTTCCTCATCCGCGTCCAGAATGAAGATCCAGTCGGCATCCGCATAGCCCATCGAGATATTGCGCGCTTTGGAGAAGTTGCCCTCCCACGCGTGATGATAGACGGTGGCGCCAAAAGATCGCGCGATCTCGACGGTCCGATCGGTTGAGCCGGTGTCCACGACGATCATTCGATCGACGAGCGGCTTCGCGCTCGTCAGGCACCGCGCCAGGTGATCCTCTTCGTTCTTCACGATCATGCAGAGGGCAATTGTCGGATCGGCGGCTTTGGAGGCGCTGGCCGGCTGCTCCTTCGGCTGCCGGGATTTGCGCAGTTTGGGAATGATCTTTGACCGCGGACAGGCCTGGTGCGCTTTCGCGGCCACTGCGGCGGCGTCGGCTTCACGGCCGACCTGTTGAAGCAGCCGGATGAGATTCGTCCAGGCGAAGTCAAACGTCGGGCGCGACAAGAGCGCGTTCTCATACGCTTCCATCGCGGCGTCGAGGTGCCCTTCCTTTTCCAGGGCAGCTCCCAGGTAGTTGTGAACCTCGTGAACCAGATTGATCGTCTGCCAGAAGTCGGGATTGCGGTCTTCTGGTGGTCTTTGAAGCAAGGCCAGATACGTGCGCGCATGCTCCGCGCTGAGTTTCTGATCATCGGTCATCTGGCCGATGTAGGCAAGCAAATGGTGAAAATCGAGGTTGCCGGGAAGCGCCTCAGCCGCCCGTTCCGCGAGCTCTCGCGCCTCAGGGTAATGACCCTGCTTGAGGTTCGCCAGAGCCAGGCAGCGGATGCTTCTCCAGTACAGAGAGGTGTCCGCGCCGGCGGGGACAGCCGCACAACGTGACGCCAGCAGGCTGATGACTTCTGCCGGTTTGTCACGTCCCAAGAGACACTCAGCCAGCGCCAGACATGCCGCCGGGTCATTCGGCGCCGCTTCGAACTGCGCCCGCAACGTCCGCAGCGACCCAGACTGTGGTGCCTGAAGAACCCGTGCAACCGGCACGGAAGTGCCATCCCATTTCTTCACGAGGCGCGAGCGCCTGGCGGACTGCTTGTCATTGCTCGTTTGTTGCTTCATCAGTTCACCCAACTTCGTGTACTGCGACGGTGCGTTGCCCCACTGGATTCCCGATTTCGCAGGAATCACTGCCTCTAACTGCTCAATTCTGACTGCCTGACCGCGGACTTCGCAAGCAGGACATCCAGAACCTGTGCGATCCGAGTTGCGATGCGTTGTTCGCACCAATAGGTTTCAAACCACTCTCTAGTCTCCCGCATACGCGATTTGAGCAGAGCGGGATCGGCCAGATATTTCTGGAACGACAATTGCAATTCTTCGGGCGTTGCCGGTGTTTCCCATGGGAGCCGATCTGTCCCGAGCGTTTGCGCGATCAGGCCGCGCGTATACGGATTGCAGTAGACAATGTTCACCAGACCCAAAGCCGAGTTTTCCAAACTCGTGGTGGTAAAGCCGCCGCGTCCCACGGCAATACAGTCGACGCCCAGATGCGCGTGCCGTTTCATGTCGAGCACGTCCGGCCACGACAAATCCTGGTAACGGCCAAATGCGACATGGGGAAATTTCTCTTTGAGCGCCGCCGCGACATCACGGATCATCGTCCCGCCTTCGGTCGCGTCGAGTTCGCCAGAGTAGACGATGCCAACCGCGATGTCAGAGCGCGGGGCCGCGCCGGCCGTCACCGGAATGCCGTTGAGGAGCCGCGGTAGATAGAGCGCTTCAGCAAGCTGCGAATGGACATCCGGATCGCACGTGAGGACGGGCCACCCTTTTGCGGCCAGACGATTGCGATACCAGCCGAGATTGGCGTTCACCGACGGCGTGCCGAACAACAACGCCGCACGTTGCCTGTCCCCTTTAAGCGCCGGCCAATGAATCGTTCCAAAATCCTGTTCATCCGCGTCGCAAAGTTTCGCATCGCGGCGCAATGATCCCGGCGCCACGCCGGTCGCGAAGATGATCAGGTCGGCGTCGGCCGCCACCCGTTCTGCCTCCGCGATGGTCTTCATCGCAGACTGGGGTGCCATATCGCCGGCTTTGCCATGGTCGCGGCGTTTCAGGACGAGGTCACTGGGATAGGCCATGCTCTCGGAGTGCGTCAGCACTCTGGCTGTGTGCGATGTATATTTGTTGATGGCAGACGCCCACATCGCCATTTGACCGCCCGGATCGACTGCGCCTACAAACACGATCTTTGCGCCGCTTTTATCGGGACGCTTCGCCGACAGCTCGGGTTGAGACAGTTCCGTCCGGTCACGTCCCGCACGAACTGTGGCTGTCCACCGGTTGGTTGTGCCGCTGGCCAGTTCCGTGTCGAGGCGATCGCATGGATGGCCGGCTTGCTCTGAGTGAACGTAGACAAGCGGTTCCGAAACCGTACCGGCCGACTGGGGTCCATGCAGAGACATCACCCTCTGGCGCAGCGTGCAGACGGGATTGGCCGAAGGACTAAGGTCGGGATCGCTTTCATCAAAC
This sequence comes from Candidatus Zixiibacteriota bacterium, assembly GCA_016235085.1. Classification (GTDB taxonomy): domain Bacteria; phylum Zixibacteria; class MSB-5A5; order WJJR01; family WJJR01; genus JACRMA01. The sequence goes on along the minus strand of JACRMA010000077.1, from coordinate 2,454 downwards.
CAGCCCATTTCGTCCAACAAGGACCGCCGGAATACGACCGAGGAGACCGGGGTACGCACGGCATCCTCTTGAGGATTGTTCCCTCGCAACTGAGCCAGCGCCGAATCAAAAGTTGGCGGCACCGGCGATGTTGACTCCTCGACCTCTTCGGCGCCACACGAAACCATCCGCAGATTCGAATCGGACGCGAGCTGCGCGATTTGTTTTTCCAGCTTGTCGGGGGCGAAAGCTTCGCTTGCCAGCAGCGGTGCGATGAACTCGCCATGGCAGTGCTGAATCGCCGTGTTCAGCGCCCCGGCGAGACCACGGCGAATCTGACGGATCACTCTGATCTTCCCGCCGAACGCCGTGAGTTGCGATTCGGTATCGTCTGTGGAGCCATCGTCGCAAACGATAACTTCTTTGTTGTGATAAGTCTGACTCAGCGCGGTCGCGACGGCGTCCTTCACGTGCGCGCCCTCGTTGGCGGCGATGATGATGATGGAAACGAGTCCGTGATCGACCGACTTCGCCGGTTTGGGAACAACGGCGGCGGCCAGATTTCGGCGGCGGCGCGGTGGTTCTTTGCGGCCCTCCAGGATGTCCGCGAGTAATGTATCGATCTCGGTAAGCTTGTCGGACCAGTTATAGCGCTCGATGATGAAATCACGATGGGCGCGGGCGATCTGTTCGGTATCTCCCGCGAGATAATCCTGGATGATCTTGACCGCCTGATCCTGCGTGTCGAAGATGCAGCGGGAAGGATAGAGCTGGTCGGCGCCCTTCCATGAATGCACCAGGGGGAGGCATCCCGACAGCATCCCCTCCGCCACCGAGTAGTGGAACGACTCGAACAGCGACGTCGAGATGACATAATCCATCTGGGTGTAGAACGACGGCATGTCCTTGACCCAGCCATGGAAGGTCACCGGGAGATTCAGCCGGGGCAGCAGATTATCGAAGTACACTCTGATTCGCGGGTCCTGGTGCTCGCCCGCGATGTGCAGTTCGTATTCCGGGTCCCAATCGTGTATGGCCTTGAATGTTTGCAGCAACAGCGACGGATTCTTCTTGTAATTAATGTATCCGACGGAGGCGATCTTCTTGCCACGGCGGGGACGTGAAGTGAACGGGAATGACTGCGGGTCGACGCCGTTGTGGATGACGGTTCGTTGTACCGGCAGGGGATTTCCCATATCGAGAATCTCGCCCACCGATTTGTTCACCAGAATCAGGCGGTCGAGTCCCGCCCAGTTCATGTGTGTGGGGGCATCGGTGAACGCCTCGTAGGAATGCAGCCGGCAGACCGCTTTGCCGGCGCGCGGCAGCCGCGAGGCTTCGATCGCCAGCGCATCACACCATTCGAACCAGGTCAAATCGGCCCAGCGCAGAAGTTCGGCGAGTTCCTCAAGGGAACGGCCCGTGAAAATCCGAACATCGTTGGACCGGCGGAAGTAGGACATGATCGTTCCGAGGAAGGCATCGGACGTGGCCACGAAAGCGAGCTTCTTCGCCGCCACGCGAACCGCGGGGCGCGGCGCAGAGGTCGCATTGCCATCAGGAACAATTTCCGTTACGGTGGCGCTTTCGGCCCCGTTCGCGAAACGCCGGCGCCAGTGATTCAGTGCTGCGTCGCTTCCAGTCTTTTGAATGAGTTGCTCGACCAGTGTGGCCCCTTCACCGAAGCGGCCGTTGTCCCAGAAGAATTGGAGCGCGTTGTCCCGGGCCTTTTCGTAACGCGGATTGATTTCCAGGCAACGCAGATACGCCCTGGCGGCGTCCTCGGGATTCTGGGTGATTGTGTGAATGACGGCAAGATCGTTGAGCGTTTCATAACTGGAGGGGTTCAGCTCGAGCTTTCGCGTGAACGCCGTGCGCGCCGTGTGATAGTCGCTGGCCTTGCAGGCGGCCACCCCAAGGTTATGCTGCGCCTCAATTGAATCGGGGCGGAGCGCCGCAACGCGGCGGCATTGCTCTAATGCACCGGTATCATCGCCACGCGAGGCCAACACCGCCGCGAGTTGCGCCGCCATTTCGATATCGTTGGGCCGGAGATCGCAGAGCCGCCGCAGCAATGGCAATGCCTCCACTTCGAGGCCGGCCTGCAGGAATTCCCGGATCGCCTCTTCGTGGATGGCAATGGAATCGGGCTGCGACTGGCATTTGAGCCGCAGTTCCGCGATGCGCTGACGGGTCAGGCTCGACCGCGACAGTGTCACTGTCTGGTTCATATCGTAAGTCCTCGAATTGGCGATGGGGATACAATCGTCTGAGGAAAAGTGTGGAATGGCGAACTATCCATGTTCTCCAAACAATCGGCACCCACCGGGGCACCTGGTCTGTTCGCGCCCCGGAGGACGCCGATTCCCATTCAGTGGCGGTTGTCCGCCACCCTTATGCCAACGCCGGCGCGGCCAACACCCGATCCGGCTTGGCGCCCGGCACTCCCTGCTTTTGAAGCTCGTCCATCAAGTA
>JACRMA010000007.1 GCA_016235085.1 Candidatus Zixiibacteriota bacterium | reverse complement strand
GCATCGCCGACGAAATCCTGGCCACAGGTCATTAGGCCCACCGCCGACCAGTAAGTGATTGCCTTACAGGGTATTAGCCGGGTCGAATTGTCTTGCCATGAGGATTATTCAGGAACTTATTGTGCCGCTTGAAACTAAAAGGTTCTCCAAGGAGGAAGTTCAATGCGAAAACTAACTGTACGGGCAGCCTTACTGACACTCACCATCACTGGTGCGCTCAGTCTTGCGGTTGCCACCAACGCTCTAGCTCAAGATTCGACCAAGGCTCCTGCGGCCTCAGCGCAGGACACGACCAAGCCCAAAGCCGTGGTCCCGCCAACGACACGCCCGGACACCGCGAACGCCAAGTCCACCGAGGCCGCACCTGCTGACACCACAAAGAAGCCTCAGCCAAAACCCAAGGCCACAACTCAGGACACCGAGGCCAAGGCCGCCACGAAAGCCAAGGAAGGGAGTAAGGCCGTGACCGAGGCCGTCGATCCCAAAGCACCGTATAAGAGCGTCACGTTCGCCAAAGGCGAAAAGCCGAAGGTCGTCATGGAAACGTCCATGGGGAAGATCGTAATCGAACTGTGGCCCGACGTTGCTCTCAAGCATTGCCAGAGCTTCGTACACCTGATCAACAAGGGATTCTATGATTCTCTTCAGTTCCACCGCATCGTCCCCGGCTTTGTGATCCAGGGCGGCGATCCGCTCGGCAACGGCACCGGTGTCCCGGGATACAATGTCCCTGCCGAATTCAACGACAAGCTGCACGAAGACGGCGTCCTGTCGATGGCGCGGGCGGCAGATCCCAATTCGGCCGGTTCGCAGTTTTTCATCTGCCTGGGACGTCTGACCTCGCTGGATAACAAGTACACTGTTTTCGGCAAAGTCATTGAGGGGCTGGATGTCGTCCACAAGATCGAGAAGGTCAAGTGTAACGGCGAACGCCCGGCGGAACCAGTCAAGATGACCAAGGTGACCATCGAGAAGACTGAGAAAGCCAACTAACGCGAATCAAGTCTGTGAATTTGGGGCGTCCTGGTGGCACACCGGGACGCCCTCATGCTGTCCCGGCACCCATGATTGGTCCCATTGGTCCTATTCGTCCTATGACACCCATCCCCCTTCAAATCGGTATCCTGGGAAGCACGGGCTCAATAGGCCAGAACACTCTCCGTGTGATTGACCGCTTCCCCGGCCGGTTCCGCGTCACCGCTCTCGCAGCCTCCCGTAATGTCGATGAACTCGCGCCCCAGGTGCGCAAGTACCACCCCGAGGTTGTCGCCGTGGTTGATGCCACTCACGGGGATGCTCTGCGGGCTCAGCTCGGCGATTACTCCGGGCGAATCCTCATTGGCGCCGACAGCCTCTGCGAAATCGCCGCCTGGCCCTCAATCCAGACCCTCGTCGTCGCGGTGGTCGGTTTTGCCGGCGCGGCGCCCACATTAGCTGCCATCGACGCCGGCAAGAATATCGCCCTCGCCAATAAGGAAACACTCGTCGCGGCTGGCGCTGTTGTCATGCCCCGTGCCCGGCAGCGGAGTGTCACCATCGCTCCGATTGATTCGGAACACTCAGCGATCTGGCAGTGTTTACGGGCTGGAGCACATCAGGAGGTGCGGCGGATCATCCTGACCGCCTCAGGAGGACCATTCCGCAACCGTCCGCTGGAGACATTCGCAACCATCACTCCAGCCGAAGCGCTCGATCACCCGACATGGCGGATGGGCCCTCGGATCACGATCGACTCGGCGACAATGATGAACAAGGCATTCGAGATCATCGAAGCGACCTGGCTGTTCGACCTGACTCCGGACCAAATCGATGTCGTCATCCATCCCCAGTCTGTGGTGCACTCGATGGTGGAGTACCAGGATGGCTCCGTGATCGCCCAGCTCGGCTCTCCCGACATGACTCTCCCAATCGCCTATGCGCTGCTCGCCCCCGAACGCCCGAAGGGTGTGACGGGTCCGCAAGCGTTGGATCTATCAAGGGCAAACACACTCGATTTCGCTCCGCCGGACCCCGCTCGATACCCAGCTCTGGATCTGGCCCGGCGTGCCTTGGCGATGGGACCAACGGCCTGTGCCGTCCTCAATGCCGCCGATGAAATCGCTGTGGCTGCATTCCTCGATGGCCGTCTGCCTTTTACCGGAATCGTGGATCAGATAGGGAAGACCCTCACGGCCCACAAGCCTGTCTCCGATCCCAATTTTGAGGATATCGTGGCGGCCGACCAATGGGCACGCGACTACGTATCCGGCCACCTGCCGGGAACCCCTGCAAAGGCTGTTGCGTCCACCCGCTAGGTTGGCGATATAGAGAGCAGATGAAAGCGAGTCGGATGTGACAACCACGATCTGGGCAACAGTCTTCGTCCTTGGGGTTCTGATTTTCATTCATGAACTGGGTCACTTTCTTGTGGCCAAGTGGGCGGGGATCAAAGTCGAACGGTTTTCGCTGGGTTTCCCTCCCAAGATGATCGGGAAACAAATCGGCGAAACCGACTACTGCATTTCCTGGGTACCCCTCGGCGGCTACGTCAAGATGGTCGGGGAGAACCCGGACGAGCCTTCGACCGGTGACCCCCGCGAATTCATGTCCAAGTCGGTGGGCACGCGCACCTTGGTCATCCTGGCCGGTCCCCTTATGAATTTCATTGCCGCCGCGCTGATCTTCATCGCGGTGCTCTGGCTGCATGGCCGCGACACGATTGATAAGACTCAAGTCGTCGTCGGTCCCGTCGTCGCCGACGGACCTGCCGACAAGATTGGAATCAAGACCGGTGACATCATCCAGGCCGTCGACCATAACCGGGTTGCCGATTTCGACTCCATGGCCAAGCTGATCCATTCGCGTCCTGGAGACACCGTCGAGATTCTCTGGAAACACGACGGCGATCTCTACTCCGCGCGTGTCCGCACCCGCATCGACACCGCCAAGAAAACTGACGGCGCCGACACGGTGGTCGGCGTGATCGGTATCGGCATGGGCTATGTGACCGAAACCGTTGGATTCACCGCTGCGGTCAGCGGCGGGATTAGCCAGACTTTCGATTTCTGTGGGGAAATGCTCAAATTCCTGTGGGGTCTGTTCAGCGGAAGCGTTTCGATCAAAAACGTCTCCGGCCCGGTCGGGATTGCCCAAATTGCCGGCAAAGTCGCCCGCGAAGGCTGGGCCGTGCTCATGAACTTCATGGCCGTTCTCTCGCTCAATCTGGCCCTTCTGAACATTCTGCCCGTCCCGATTCTGGACGGCGGCCATCTGGTCTTTCTGTTGATCGAGAAACTGCGGGGCAGGCCCCTGTCGATGAAACAGCGCGCCGTTGCCCAGCAGGTCGGGATGCTCCTTCTGGTGCTCCTGATCGTCACGGTCACCTACCATGACATTGCACGCTTCATTTCGGGATAAGGAACGCGCGACGATGAGCCTACCGGTCGCGAATGTCCGGGAGGGGCGTAGGGGCGTATTGCATACGCCCGTTCACGCAGGGGAGCTTCAAAGACCCTGCGGACATGGTTGGCCGCCCGAAGCCTCCGAAAATTCGCTGAATCGTTTGGTGACCGGCCCACGTATACGGACTTGAGGTTCCCATGGCTGACCAGTCAGGAAGGATGATACCAGTGAGCAGACGGCAATCAACATCGGACGTCACGGGCAGTCGGTCCGCCCAGAAGACGCCAGTTACCCAGGTCCTTTGGGAGTACACCAAATCGCTCGGTATCGCTCTTATCCTGGCGATCATCATCAAGACGTCAATTGTCGAGGCCTACAAAATCCCCTCCGGCTCGATGGAGGACACCCTGTTGGTCGGTGATTTCCTTCTGGCCAACAAGTTTGTCTACGGCTCCAAGTTGCCGCTGATCGACTACCGCCTGCCCAAGGTTCGTGACCCGCGCCCCGGCGACATTGTGATCTTCAAGTTCCCCGGCAATCCCTCGGTGAATTACATCAAGCGTTGCGTGGCCGTTGGCGGGCAGGTCGTCGAAGTCAAAAACAAGCAGCTCTTCGTCGATGGCAATCCCATGCCACTACCGCAAACCGGGAAATACACCGCGCCCGACCAGATTGAACCGGCATCGCGCAGCCAGCGCGACAATTATGGGCCGTACAAGGTGCCTTCGAATTGCTTTTTCATGATGGGTGACAATCGGGACAACTCCTACGACTCCCGATTCTGGGGCCCGGTTCCTTACGATCTGATCCAGGGTAAGGCCATGGTCATACACTGGTCGTGGGGCACCGACGAACACGCCCCCCCGTGGACTTGGTCTGACCCTGTCGGGATGGCGCAAGCCGTCGCCTACAACGTCGCTCACTTCGCCGACCGCGTCCGCTGGAAGCGCCTGGCAAGCGTGATCCACTAACGAGATTCGAACAGAGGAACTCACGAGGCCCTGTTAACACAGGGCCTCCTTCTTTTGTGTCCACCTCGTCCACCAAGTCTACTCCGTCCACTCCGTCCATAAAAAAAGGCCCCGAATCTCGGGGCCAGTGATGTCCTGCCATGGGCGGCGGTCCTACAGCTCCGACTTCGACAGCCCGTACTCTTTGATCTTATAAAGCAGCGACCGATAGCTGATCTCCAGCACATCGGCGGCTTTGCGGCGATTCCAGTTCGTCTTGCGCAGCACATCGGCAATCAGATTGCGCTCTTCGCGCGCCACCGCCGCGCCCACCCGGTCCTTCAGAGAATAACCGTTCCCCTCGGGTGATGCCGCCACTGGCTCCGGTACATTCACGGCCGCGCCCGCGAGACGCACCGCCGGTTGCGGACGCCGCAGGATCTCGTCGATGACCGCCTCGTCCTGACGGACGACAATCTGCTTTACCAGATTCTCCAACTGCCGCACGTTTCCCGGCCACGGATAAGACACCAGCTTTTGCATCGTCTCCGCGCTCAGCCCGGCGAACGACTTTGAGTAGGCGGCATTGTACTTCTGGATGAAGTGGGAGACCAGCAACGGAATATCCTCGGTCCGTTCACGCAGGGAAGGCAGCGTTACGGTAATTTCGTTCAGTCGGTAATAGAGATCATCGCGCATCTGCCGCTCGGCGATGGCCACTTCGAGATCTCGGTTGGTAGCGCAAACGATGCGCACGTCGACTTTGATTGTTTGCAACCCACCGACACGCACAAATTCCTGCTGCTCCAATACCTGAAGGAGTTTCGACTGCAATTCCAGCGGCATCTCGCCAATTTCGTCGAGGAAGATCGTACCCTTGGTGGCCGCCTCGAACCGTCCCGGCTTCATCTTGTTCGCGCCGGTAAACGCCCCTCGTTCGTAGCCGAACAACTCGGCTTCGAGCAATTCGCGTGGAATGGCGGCGCAATTCACTTTAGTGAACGCCTCTTTCGCCCGCGCCGATCCGGCATGGAGCAAGCGCGCCACGACTTCCTTGCCGGTGCCGCTTTCACCCCGGATCAAGACGGTCAGATCACTGTCGGCGATCTCTTCTAAAATCCCCTTGACCCGTTGCATCGCCACGGAATCACCGATCAACGTCTCAAACCGCGACTTGAGCGATTCGCGCAACTGGGCGTTCTCGTCGCGCAATGCCCGCGATTCGAGAACCTTGCGCAAGTGGATTTCCACTTCGGCCGGATCAAATGGCTTGCTGATAAACTCGGCCGCGCCGAGCTGGATTGACTTCACCACATTTTCGGTGTCACCGTGGCCCGAGAGCATGATGATATCGCTCGACGTCTGCGCGTGCCGGAGCCGTTCGAGAACTTCAAGCCCGGACATGCCGGGCATCATGATATCCAGGAGAATGAGCGGAGGCTGCTCGGTGGACGCGAGTTGAATCCCCTCATAGCCGTCCGACGCCGAAATCACCTCATACTGGTGCGGCAGCCGCTCGGACAGGATCCACGGAACCTTGGGGTCATCATCGATGACCAGTAGCTTTACAGCCGGCTCACCTGAAACGTTTTTTCCAGACATGATCGAAAAGTCTCCCTAGTTGCACTATCGGTCATCCTGTGAAAGCCTTAAGCCAAAACCTGCAAATTGCGGCATACTGGCGGATCGGTGCAGGTTATCGTACCGGCAGTTCCAGGTAGAACGTCGTGCCCTTCCCCGGTATGCTGTCCGCCCGCACTTCCCCTGCGTGCGCCCGGATAATCCGTTGGACGATAGCCAGCCCCAGCCCGGTGCCCGATGCCTTCGTCGTGTAGTAGCGTTCGAAGATCCGGTTCAGTTCACTCTTCTGCATGCCCTGTCCGGTATCACGGATCGAGATGACCAGTTTTTGCCCGCCATCGGTGCCGGCCGAATCGACCGAGGCCGCAACCGTGAGGCTGCCGCCCTTGCCCATCGCATCGATCGCGTTGGACAGGACATTGAGCATCGCCTCGATGATCTGATTCTCATCGCAAAAGATCGACGGCAGCCGCTCGGGGAAGTCGACCGTCACCGTGACCCCATGCTTGGTGGCCGCGCGGTCGATCAGGCTCACTGCCCGGCGCAAAATCGGCCCCAGGTCGCGCCGCTCAGTCCGGTAGCGCTTCGGATTGGCGAAATCCACCAGCTCGGTCACGAGTGTCGCCAACCGGACAATCTCGTGATCGGCCGACTCGAGAATCCCGCCGGTCTCCGCGCTCAATCCCGATTTCCCGCGCAAAACCTGCAGGCTCCCCCGGATATTTGTCAGCGGTTTGCGCAAATCGTGCGAAATCTCCGAAATCATCTTCCCCATCGTCACCAGACGCGTCGCATTGAGCAGTGCGCGTTGACGCTCAAAAATCCGCTCAGCCTGCGAACAGGCCAGACCCACCAGATGGCGCTCATGGTCGGAGAACGTTGACTTCCGGCAGCGGCCCACGACAAAGACCCCCAGCGGATGCTCCGAGGACCGAACCGGAACGGTCAGCACGGTCTCTACCGAGCAACGCGGTTCCGCCGTGCGCAACTGGCTCAGCACCGCCTTGCCACAGCAACCCTCATCCATCAACTCCGCCTGCGTAACCGCCGCAAACAACGGCTGAACCGCGGTCTTCCCCTCTGTTCCCGCGCGACAGGCGACGAGGGCGATCCCCTCCCGGTCAGTCCGCCATTCCCACCATTGGACCTTATCGCCGCTCGTCAGACGGGCCAGAGTGTCGAACACCGCATCCACCATCTGATCGGTGCGTTCGACCTCCGCCAGGCGGTTGGTGAGCTCATGCAGCGCCGTCACTTCGTCCAGTTGCCGGCGTACTTGCTGGAAATGACGCGCGTCTTCAATCGCCATCGCGGCCTGCGCCGCCAGCGTCACCAGCAGGCGCAAATCCTCACGCGTGAACGGCAGATGATCGCATTTGTCCGAAAGATTGATTACTCCCAGAATGGAATTCGGGGTCCGCAGTGGTGCGCAAATCAGCGATTTCGTCTCGAATTGGGGCCGGTTGCGGCGACGGAAACGGGGATCGCTTTCCACGTCCTCGATCATCAGCGGGTCGCCCGTCGATGTCACATGCCCGGCAATGGAATCACCAACCGCCACCTCGACATGATCGAACCGGTCGACGTCGGACTCACTCGACGCCACGACCGAGAGCGTTTCCCGCTCCGGATTGAGCAGCATGATCGAACCATAATTCGTGCCGATCACACCCATCGCCTGATTCAAAATCGATTTCAACAAACGGTCAAGCTCGCCGGTCGTCGACAGCGCCGCGCCGACCTCATGAAGCGCGTTGAGTTCCACGACGCGCCGTGACAGCGTCCGGTTCTTCTCCTGCAATTCCTCGGTCAGCGATGCGCGCGCCAGGTTGAGACGGTGCTTCTCCACCGCCCGGCGGACCGTCAGTCGCATTTCGGTCAGATCGATTGGTTTGACGAGATAGTCGTAGGCACCCTCGTTGATCGCGCTGACGGCCGATTCCAGCGACGCGTACGCCGTCATCATAATCACCGGTCGGTCGGGATTCTGCGCCCGCGCCGCGCGCAGCACATCCATCCCATCCACGCCCGGCATGCGCACATCAACCACCAGCACGTCGTAGGCAGTTTTCTGCATCCGCGTGATTGCTTCTTCGCCGGACAGCGCGCCTTCCGTTTGATGGCCTTCTTCGGACAACAGCGCGCGCAGCGAGGCGGTCATCCGTGGTTCATCGTCCACAATAAGAATCCGGCCCGTGGAACGCTCGGTGCGCTTGGACCGTTCGGTCAGTGTTTGTCCGGTGGCCGCAGCGTTCATGAGGTGGCGCTCTCCACGGTAACTTCAGTATGTTCTGTTTTAAGTTCGGGCATTGCGTCGACCCGGCGGAAACGAACCCGGAAGGTGGCGCCGTGTCCCGGGGCGCTGGAGGCCTCGATGGATCCGCCGAATCCTTCCAGAATTCCCCGGCAGATCGAAAGCCCCAGTCCCGATCCATGCCCAGAGGGCTTGGTCGAAAAGAAGGGATCGAACAGCCTCGGCATGTTCTCCGATGCGATGCCTTTGCCTTCGTCGGCGATCTCGATGTCGACGAAACGCTCGTCGACTTGGGAGCGAATGTACAGCCCGCCGCCGCCGGGCATGGCATCCCGGGCGTTCAGTGTCAGATTGAGGAAGACCTGGCGCAGCGCATCGGTGCTGCCGATCACCAGCGGAAGATTCTCAAGCGTTGCGTGATGGATTGCGATCCGGCGCTGGTGCAATTCCGGCGACAGAAACTGAATGACTTCGAGGACCACTTCCCCGACGTCCACCGCCGCCGGACGCGATGTCTCCGGACGGTAGGCATCGAGCAACTGGCGCACAATGCGCGCGATCCGGTCGACTTCCGAGGACACCTGGTCGAGTTCGCGCACCGCCTGCTGGTTGTCCTGCACGTGGCCACGGATCAATTGCAGATAGTTCCGGATGATGCCGAGCGGGTTGTTGATTTCATGGGCAATTGCCGCCGACAGCCGGCCCAGCGCCGCCATCCGCTCGCTCTCGGCCAGTTGCTCTCGCGTGCTGATCAGGTCCTGTGCATAACGCCGCTCCGATTCGAACAGCACCGCGTTTTCAATCGAGACGGTGAGCTGCTCGACCAGCAGTCCAAGGAATTTGCGATCGGTCTCGCTGAACGGCTGACCATTCAGCCGTCCGGAGACGTAGAGGACCCCGCGTAACCGTTCGCGACGATGCATGGGTGCGATCAACGCGCATCCCAGCCGCTCCAGGAGCCGTGTCTGCGGCCAGGCCGCATCCAGACGGCGACGCAGGTCCTCGAACAGTACCGGCTGCGCGTGCTCCACCAGCCGCTGTGCGAACCCGGAATTCAAGTCGAGTTCCCAGAGAGAGGAATCCGCATCCGGCCAACCCTTCGACTTGCTGATGCCCAGATGGTTGTTCCGGCCCGGCGTCTCGATGACAATCGCCGCCGCCCCAACGCCCAGCTGGCTGATCGTGGTCAGCAGGATGCCGTCCAAGAGGGCAGAGGTATCCAGCACCGCGCTGAATCCCCGTAGAATCTCAAAGAGCGTATGGAGATCAAAAATCTCCCGTTTGAGATCTATGCGCAATTGCACGGCGCCGGGACCCGTCTCGCCGGATACAGGAAGGTGTCGTGCCCGTCCGGGGGACGGTGTCATGTCCGCGTTCCTTCGCATTCCTCTGCCTCGACAATCCAGTCGCGCCCATACCGGGGGCATCTCATTGGGATTATCGGCAGATTCGCCCTATGGCTTCTGTCCCATACGGCGGGAAAATGAACGGCTGGTGCAGAGAAGTGGGACAGGAGTGTCCGCCCGGCAGGTTGACGCACTCTGACTGGCCGCACTGCCTGGGTCGGCGAGTTCCAGCCACTCGGGACGGCCCGGTGCCCAACAAAAAAGGCGCCCGTAAGGCGCCTTTAGCGAAGACTCAACTGACTCTGGCTCAGACTCCGCCGGTAGCCGGCGTTGTCTCGTGGGGATTCTCCTCGCCCTCCTGCTCCAGTCCCTGGTACTTGGACGGGCACTTGACAAGCAACCGGTCGGCCTGGAATGTCCCGTCGACCACCCGGCCATTGCAGACCACGGATTTCGCCTGGTCGAAATTCCCCGGCTTGACGCCGCGATACGACACCGGCAGGACGTGCCCCTGCTCATCCACGATAGTGAACCTGAGCTCACCGGCGGTCAAGTCGTAGTGCACCTTGTCTTTGTCGATCTCACCCATGACCTGGCAGGCGCGGGTCAACTGCTGCGCCTCGGCAAACCCCACGTACGGTGTCAGCGAACCGCGAAAAGCCGTGAATCCGACAATCCCGCACACCACGATCAGCGCAATCCCAATGACATACCGTTTGTTCATTCCGCTTTGCTCCCTCGGGTCACCCGGCGGTCCACCCGCCAAAGGTAGAAGGCGATTCCCGCCCACGTGATCAATACCGCAACCATCGCTATGTAGTTTGCATCCATAAGCTCAGCCCTGCTCCTCCTGCATACGCGCCGCCGCCACCCCCAGTTTGAGCAACCAAACATAGAGGCAAAGGAAGCCGGCAATCGAGGTGATGAACACAGTCGCCACCGGCCCCGACATGTTGAATTTCCCTTGGGTGGCGACCACGACCTGATTCGCGTCCTCGTGCAGCGACTGATACATGCGTGGCAGCACGAAGAACAAGAGGGGAGAGATCGCTCCGCCAAAAATCAGATAAACCGCCGATAGCCGACGGCGCGCGTCGGCCTGGACAATCGCCTGCCGCAGAGCAAAGAAGGCCCCGTAAAACAGCACGAGCACAAACAGGAATAACTGCCGGGGATCCCAGTTCCAGTACGCTCCCCACGCCTGCTTCGCCCAGATCGATCCGGTGATCATTGCGACAATGGAGAACACCAGCCCCAATTCCGCCGACACCGATGAGAACAGATCATGGTCGGTCTTGCGGGTGCGCAAATAGACGATCGCGTAGACCGCCGCCACCACAAACGACAGGAAGGACACCTGCGCCATGGGCACATGGAAAAAGAATATCCGCGAGGCCGCGCCGCTCGTTCCCATTGCCGCCAGGGGAGGAGCAATGGTAAACGCAGCGATGATGACAATCGTTATCAAGACCACAGCGGCAATTCTGACGATACCCATAGGCGCCCTACCCTTAGTCGGCCAACCCGAACCCCAATATTAAACACATCACCGTTCCCCCAAAGCCAATTCAAGTCCGAATAAGTCGTTTTTGACACACCCTCGATATGTAACGCGTTGATTCGCATTGGGATGCGCTGTATCCCGTAGAGGCGGCCCTGTGTGGCCGCCCGGCGCACCCGCTCGGTGTACTCTCCACATCTGGAGGACCTCCCAGCATCCCCGCCCTCACTCCCGCCACACGAACGGAAACAACATCCATCCCGCCGTGGTGGCGACCACCGCGTACGTCCCCAAGACGAGAAACCCGTCTCGCAACCCCACCTCCAGCCCGCCGCCGAAAGCCACTTCAGTTGTCCGGATCAGCACCACCAGCAACGGCAGCAGCACCGGAAACGACAGCACGGAAAACAACGCCCCACGCACACCCGCCACGGCGATCAACGCGCCGATCAGCGTCGTTGTCGACACAAGCCCCAATGCTCCCAGGATCAGCGTCGCGATCCAAACCGTCCAGTTGGCGACCGGCATGTTCAGCATCACGATGAACAATGGTGTGAGCACTGCCTCGAGGAGCAAAAGCAGAAGCAGATTGAATCCCCACTTGCCGAAGAACACGGCGTCATCCGGAGCGGTCAGCCGCAGAAACGTCGCGGTCTTGGTCTCGACCTCCTTGACGAATGTTTGCGCCAGCGAGGAGAGAGCGGAGAAAAAGACAATCACCCAGAAGAACACGGAGGCCAAAAGCGGAGTCAGTCCCGCCCCCCCGGTCGCAAACGACAACGCCGTCAAGGTCACCAGCGCGAAGAGAAACAGGGCATTGACCGCGAACCGCGTCCGGTACTCCGAACGCGCATCCTTGGCGAAAATCGCCCAGATTCTATCGGCCGACGACGAAGCGGCTTTGGGCACGCTCGGCCTCCGAAGGTTCATTGGTTGCGATAATAAGCGCCAGTGTCCGCCGCGCCAGCGACGACCACACCCGCGCGACACCATCCTCGTCCAGATTGGCGGTGGGTTCATCGAGAATCAGGAGCGCCGGATCCTTGAGAAACGCCGCGGCGTACTTCAACCGCTGCTTCATCCCCGAGGAATAAGTCGAGACCAGATCGTGGCCGCGCCCTCCGAGACCGACTTCATCGAGGACCGCCGTGTAATCCGCCGCGGACTTCCCCCAACCACCAACCCGATTCCCGAAATCCAAATTCTCTGAGCCGCTTAACTCCTCGTAGAGCGCGAGCTCGGGGGAGACCAGCCCGATGTGCCGGTGCCACACCGCCCGCTCAACTTCGGTTGAATCGAATGAATGTGTAATAGCGCCCGCGTCTGGCCGCATCAGCCCGGCAATGATCTTGACCAGGGTGCTCTTCCCAGAGCCGTTGGGCCCCACAACCGCCAGCGATTCACTGGTGGCCAACCGCAGATCAGCCCCCCGGCAGATCACACGCTTGCCAAATGACTTGGACAATCCCTCAATTTGCAGGGCAAAAGAGGTATGCGGCTGCTCCCCAACCATAGATGCTCCCAATTACGGCGACACCGCCTCACCGCAGAAGCAAAAAATCCCGCCATTCGTCCCATTCTTCCCATCAATCCCCTCCCACTCGTCTCCCCAAAAAATAGCCGGGAGACGCGTGGCTGCGTCCCCCGGCCTCCCGAACCGCTGATGCCTGGCAGCAATCGGCGGTGCGGCGAGCCAAGCCTATTTTAGAATCACCATCTTCTTTGTGGCGACCATGCTCCCCGACTGCAAACGGTATAGATACACACCGGATGCGGCGGTCTGGCCACGCTCATCTCGTCCATCCCAGCGGATGCTGTAACGTCCGGCCTCAGTGAAGGCGTCGAATGGCTTCGCCACCAACTGGCCCATGATGTTGTAGATCTCCAGTGTGGTCTGACCGGGCGCCGCGAGATCGAAATTGATCACCGTCGAGGCGTTGAATGGATTCGGGTAATTCTGCAGAAGCTCGAACTTCTCGGGCACGTTGGACAGCTTATACAGGTTCTCCGATGGTTGTGAGATCGCGCACGCGGTGGAGCCGCCGGGCCCAACGAATATGCTTCCACCCACTCCGGTCGTTGTCACAGGGCCGATCGCACAGGCACCTTGAGCCGAATCATTGCTGATAGTCCAGCCTCCGGACTGATTGGTGCCATAGTTGTTGTCCACTCTGATTGTGGCGAACCGTTGATACAGGGAAGACGTCTGGACATTGGAGACACGGACATACGCTGTTCCGTTGTTGGAGACAATGAGCGCCCTCGGTGAAATATTCGAGAATCTCACGCAGAACCTTGCGGCGTCCCAGCTCAGAGTGAACCACACACTGTCAACATCGGCGTTGCTCTTAACGTCAATCCCCGAATAGGCAAAGCCTTCGTAGTAACCCGGCCGCCCGCCAATCTTCCGCCACCGTGCTTGAGCCGAGGGGACGCTCACCTGCGCCAGCGGGTTATCCTCGGTAATGACTCCTGTGTCGCCATCGACCTGCGGATCGGCCAGACGATAACGGGTCGTGAGCCTGACCGCATCGTGGGTTTCGACCCAGGTGCTGTCTCCGTAGTCGGCACAGTCGGACAATTGCAGGACGTGTCGCAACGGCACCGGTACGTCCCAGCGGTTTTGAAAGACCATCCAGCCAACAGTGCGCAGCGCGCTGGAAGTATCGATCGATACCGGGGTCGTGGTTTGAATCCAGGCATACTGGTTCGGGCCGCAACTCCGATCGATGCCGCTGAGGGAAACCAACGGGTCTGATGATTCGACGCGCACGAACTCCAGCGGCGCCAGGAAGTTGTCGCTGTAATTGACGACGAGTGAGAAATTGGTCAAGGGGTAGTTGTTCCGCAGGCGAATCGGCACGCGCACTTCGCACAGCGACTGATTGTTCCACGCCGTGTCGCCGAAATCGAAGAGCGCCTGGTATGCTGGTACGGTCACCAACCCGTTCGTATAATGAACGGCCGCCGGAACCAGTGAATCCAGATTCTGATGACAATCCATTCCATAGTTCCGGATCAGGATGGGGTGCCAGAAGACGAGCCCGGTCACATTATCGGTTGGTGCGATCACCCGGAACTTCAATTTGTAGAACGCCGGGCCGTCAACCACCGAAGTTCCGTATCCCCCCGCCTTGTTGCCCCAGACTTTGATGAGAGGGCCAAAGAGGAAGGGCTCCTCCAATCCCCCTGCGGTGCGGTCAGTCGCGATGACATAGGGTGCCACCGGTGCCAGCACATTGTTGTCGTACTGGATCCAGGCGTGAATGAACTCGTCGAATGGATAGTTGTTATCGCAATTCACCGTGACCTCGATGATGTCGCCGACCAGTGCTGTTTCCTCCGAGATGTCGAAAGTCACGTTGATCGTCTGGACTGTAACCGATCCGTCGGTACGGGACTCGATCGGGTTCGCCAGGCAGCCTCCCGGCCCACAGTCGGACAGGTAGATATTCCATTGGGGATCCACACCTGCGGGACCCCACGAGACGGGAAGCGTTACTCCGTGCACGTTCCGGCAGTGCGTCGAGAGATTAAGTTGCAGAAATACATCGCTGACATTCGGCTTCATCCTCGGACCGCAAGACCATTTCCACAAGACCAGATTGTTGTTTTCATCAAAGTAGGTCGTGTCGATGCCTCCTTGCCATCCGACGGCGGTGACGCCTTCGAATGTCACGGAATCCGGCAGATCGAACACGAAGCGAAATGCTTGAATCGTGTCACTACCGATGTAGACGGGCACGATCGCCGTTTCGCCCATCCAGATTGTGGATGACCCGATGATGGCCACGTCATTGATCGATCCGCAGCTCAGCGGGTACATTGGCTCCTGTGGCAACGGGGGTTCGATCGGTGCATTTTCAGCGTGGGCAACCACGCCGATCATCGCGATGGCAAGAATGGCAATTACGGAAAGCAACACCAATCCCTTACGAACTGACATATCTCCTCCAGTTACTGCACCTCATTGTGCAACTTGTGATTCGCGGAAAACACCAAGGCTCAAGCGGCCGGATGCGCATTCACTCCACATCCGGCCAAACACGTTTCCCACCGCCAGATTCCCTCATGGGTACACTTCCACGGAAAACGTGGCGCCATCCCTAGTGGGGGGGCACGGCCCCAGAGTCCGAGCTTGGAATATTTACCGTCACGGGACATAGGCACAACCGACCCGATATCCAAGACCTCTTCAAACTGCTATGGCACTCAACTGAACTACGACGCCCAAGGCATGGCCAGAATCACACGCAGAACCACCTTTAACGGTCACAGCCCTGACGCAACAATACACTGCGCCGACGGTTTGTCAAGGACTACAAACCGGAAAGTTTCTCTATTTCACTATTGCAGGAGGCAATCAGAAAAGCTAATCGGACTTCAGGAGAATGCCAAGGGCGGGTACGCATAGTGTGCGTACCCGCCGAATCGCCTCAAGCAGCCGGGGCGGCCGCTTGCGAAACCGTCGCTTCAATCGGCAGATCCAAACCCTTGCGGCGGATCAGCCAGTTATGCAACCCAAGTGCCGCTGTCTTGGCCTGACCCATCGCGAGAATCACCGTCGCACCACCGGTGATGACGTCGCCGGCGGCAAAGACGCCTTCCTTGGATGTCATCCCGGTTCCGTTGTCGACTTGCACCACCCCGCGCCGGTCGGTCTTGATCTCGGGGGTCGCTTCTGTGATGAGCGCATTGACTCCGAATCCCAAGGCCAGTACGACCGTGTCGACATCAAACAGTTCTTCCGAACCCGGTACCGGTTCCGGGCGACGGCGGCCGGAACTGTCCGGCTCGCCCAGCCTCATCTGCTGTATCTCGACCTGCTTTACGAAGTAGTTGTCATTGCCAATGAACCGTGTCGGTGCGGTCAGCCAGCGGAAATCAATCCCTTCCGCAATCGCGTGGTCGATCTCCTCTGAACGTGCCGGGGCTTCTTCACGGGTCCGGCGATAGAAAAGATAGACCTTCTCCGGTCCCAATCGCAGTGACGTCCGGGCCGCATCCATCGCCGTGTTGCCGCCACCGATCACCGCCACCCGCTTGCCGCAGAACACCGGCGTCGCGCGATCGGGGAAGAGATCCGAACGCATCAGATTCAGTCGCGTCAGGAATTCGTTGGCCGAATACACGCCATTCAAGTTTTCGCCCGGAAGACCGGTAAACCAGGGCAACCCCGCCCCAGTCCCCAGAAAGACCGAATCAAAGCCCTCTTCTTCCAAAAGCTCATCAACCGTGACGAGCTTCCCCACCAGCGCATTGCAAATGATCTCCACACCCATCTTCTGCAGGTACGCAATCTCGGATTCGATCACTTCTCCCGGCAGCCGGAAACGCGGGATGCCGTAGAACAGCACGCCACCGGGGCGGTGCAATGCCTCGAATATCGTGACTTTGTGCCCGCGCTTAGCCAGTTCGAACGCCGCGGTCAGACCTGCCGGCCCCGAACCCACCACGGCCACTTTGCATCCTGTGGGTGGCGCTACTTTCGGATCTTTCACATGTCCGGAGGCGCGTTCCCAGTCGGCGGCAAACCGCTCCAGCATGCCGACCGCCAGAGGCTTGTTCTTTTTGCCCACCAGGCATACCGCTTCACACTGTTCATCCTGGGGACACACCCGGCCGCAAATCGCCGGGAGTACGTTCGTCTCTTTGATCTTTTCCGCCGCGTCGGCAAACTTTCCCTCGGCGATAAGTTTCACGAACGCCGGGATATCGATCCGAACCGGGCAGCCATCCACGCATGTCGGCTTGCGGCATTCCAGGCAGCGCGAAGCCTCCCGCATGGCCGCTTCCGGGTCCAATCCAAGCGGAACCTCGCTGAAATTGTGGCGGCGTTCTTCCGGGGCCTGCTCCGGCATCAACTGCCGGGGGATTTTCATCCGTTCCTTGAGTGGAAGTTTGTCGGGCTTATCCATCGGTCGTGTCATCCTCAGGTGGTCAAACTTTGGCGTGCAATTGTTCTTCCAGCCGGCAGAACAGGTCCATCGCCTGTGCCTCCTGGGTCTTGTACATCTTTTGGCGGAGCATCAGTTCATCATAATTGACCGTGTGTCCGTCGAAATCCGGACCATCATAACAGGCAAACTTCGTCTGCCCGCCCACCGTCACCCGGCAGGCGCCGCACATCCCGGTGCCGTCCACCATGATCGCATTCAGGGAGACGAATGTCGGGATCTGCTTCGGTTTGGTCATATCGCTGACGGCCTTCATCATCGGCACAGGCCCGATGGCCAGGATTGCTCCCACCGATTCCCTTTCAAGAATCTTCGTCAGCGCATGCGTGACGAATCCTTCGATGCCGTACGATCCGTCATTGGTCGTGATATAGACTTCGTCGCAGACTTCGCGCATTTCGTCCTCGAGCAAGACCAATTCCCTGGTCCGCGCCCCGATAATCCCGATCGTCCGCCGTCCTTTGGATTTGGCCTCGCGCGCATTTGGCATAACCGCCCCGGCGCCATAACCGCCGCCGATTACCACCAGCGTCCCGTCTTGTGGCAGATGGGTGCGCCGTCCCAGAGGTCCGACCACGTCGCGAATCATGTCCCCCTCGTTGAGCCGGATCAACGTCTTGGTCGTAAAGCCGATTCCCTGCACGATGATCCGAAGAGTCCCTTCGATTTCATCCCAACCCGAAAGCGACAGGGGAATCCGTTCGCCCTTGTCATCCAAACGGACAATCACAAACTGTCCCGGCTGGACCTTGCGGGCTACCCACGGCGCCTCGATGTGGAACATCACTGTATCGGGAGCCACAACGCGTTTGTGTACGATCCGGTGCATAAGCTCTCTTTGAAAGTTTGCTGTGGCCGCAATCAATCCGGTGAAAAGGCAGGTCAAACACCGTGGGTGAGACAACTTCGCCAGGCCCGGCCAAGCCCGGCAATGTAATCCCAACTTCCCCAACATAATCGGCAGGATTTCATCCGGTCAACAATACATCCCACTTTCCGTCCGAGATCGAGGGTCTTTTTGACATCCTGTTCCCCTGAACGAGCGATCGGTGACAAAGCTCCTGCCCCATCACCTGCCCCCGGACAGTCGGGAATCCACACAAATTCACCGATTTAGCGTGAACACACAGGCGGCTGGATTGTTCAAGCGTGTATGTTTGCCGGATCGAAGCCCGGCGAGGAGGCTCTATGACTGCACGAGTGATTCTTTTGACGGTTTTGCTGGTTGCCGCTCCGATTTCGGTTCGCTCCACAAGCGCTGCCGAATCGGCTGTTCCCACAGTGGGTGCCGTTGCCCCCGATTTCGTTTTGCGCTTCGCCACCCGCGACTCTGTCAGCTTCTCCAAGCTGACCCTCTCGACCGAGGTCAAGAAGAGCCCGATTCTGCGTTTTAGCCCGCCGACTGGAGCGGTGGTTGTACGAAGGAAGTCTGCACATTTCGGGATGGTTTCGCCGATATGGCGAAACTGAGTGTCCGTATTTGGGCGATTTCGGGCGATTATATCTTCTCGCACCACGAATGGGCCATGCACCACAACCTCCCGTTCGAATTGCTCAGTGACCACGACCACTCAGTGGCCAAACAGTACGGGACGTACAACGCCGACAACGGCTTCAACCGCCGAACGGTCTTCGTGGTCGGGCGCGATGGGAAACTGGCGTACATCGACAATGAATACAACGTCGGCAATGACTCGGATTTTGTCGCTCTCAAGGCGGCCCTGAAGGACGTAAAGTAGTCAACCGCGAACATGTTGCGATTGATTCTGGCCCGAGTGCGCGGGGGCCATTGTTCTTGGCGGATGAAACCCCGCCCGAGCCTCTTGCTTTAACCGGGCATCCTGCAATATATTCGCACCGTCACGGCGCCAGACTTGCAGTCGCGCCCTGATCCCATGGGGCAGTAGCTCAGCTGGGAGAGCGGTACGTTCGCAACGTACAGGTCGGCGGTTCGATCCCGCTCTGCTCCACCAAGTTTGCACTCTGAGGCCCGGTCCAGCCCGGGCCTCAATTGTTTGGGCGACTTCACGTCCTGGTAGTGGTGGCCGGGATCTCCCCGAAAACGGTCGCCGAATCTTGCCAAGATTGCATTATTGTATAGATTGATTGCAGACGATTTCGCGTTCGCAGGGCAAGGTCGCCTGGCGTGCCAGGCGTGACAGGGAGATGGCGATGAAGACCGCTACGATCTTTCGGGGCATGGTGATTGTCCTGCTGGCAGGGCTCTGTCTTTGCGCGTCAACGAGCCTGGCCCAGACATCTTGTTTCAGTCCGCCGGCATTGTACAGCGCCTCGTACAGTCCACGGTCAATTGCCGTTGCCGACATAAACGGCGATGGTGCCAGGGACATGATTATCGCGAATGACGCCAGCGAAGCACTCAGTTCGGTCAGCGTGTTCAAGAACTACGGCGATGGCAGCTTCGCGCCCTCACAGTGGTACTTAACTGGAACCTACAGTTCTGCCCTCTGTGTCGCTGATATCGACGCCGATGGCGATGTCGATCTGGCCATCACAAACTGGGGCAGCAACGATGTATCGGTCTTCAAGAATGACGGCGGCGGAAACTTCACCGCCGCAGGGGCGTTTAATACCCAAAACATGCCATCGACTGTCGCCGTGGCCGACTTCGACGGCGACGGTGATTTGGACCTCGCTGTGGCGGGGGGCATGGGTGTGTCGATTCTGAAAAATAATGGCACTGGCAGCTTCTCCACTCCCCTTGTCGACACGGCCGGAAGCAGT
This sequence comes from Candidatus Zixiibacteriota bacterium, assembly GCA_016235085.1. GTDB lineage: Bacteria > Zixibacteria > MSB-5A5 > WJJR01 > WJJR01 > JACRMA01. Next base: position 17,052 of record JACRMA010000007.1, on the reverse strand, counting down.
GCCAGCGGCATGGTTGCCGCCGACTTTGACGGTGACGGCCATCCCGATTTGGCGATCTCGAAGTCGTACCGCAATTTCGTCACGATTCTCCCCGGCAATGGGGAAGGTACGTTCGGTGCGCAGGTGAATTACCCAGTGGGAACCGGGCCAAGTTCTATCGTCTCCGCCGATTTCAACGCCGACAATCATCCCGACCTGGCAACCGGGAATTGGACGAGCGACAGTGCCTCCGTGATGCTCAACAATGGCGACGGGACATTCGCGACGGCAGTACAATACCCCGCCGGGGGGTGGCCGTCTGCCATTGCGGCAGCCGATCTTGACGGCGATGGTGCCGTCGATATCGCCGTCGCCAATTACCAATCAGAGGATATTTCAATCCTGTCGAACAACGGGATCGGGGGTTTTGCTCCCGCCATTACTGTCCCAACGGGGTCTCGTCCCTTCGGCGTTGCCGCCGCTGATCTCGACGGCGATACCGACCTTGACATCGCGATCGCCGAGAACGGTACCGGATACGGCGCCGTTTATCTCAACTGCCGTGTCATCGCCTGTATTTGTCCGAATCAGGGAGATCTGAACCGTGACGGAGTGCTGGATGTCTTCGACGTCAACGGTGTCATTGGTGCCGCATTCAGCGGCGGTCCCGACACAGTCGATGTCAACTGCCCCGTGCCAAGGGGAGACGTGAATTTCGACCAGGGGACTGACGTCTTCGATGTGATTGATCTGATCACAACGGTCTTCAGCAGCGGCCCCAACCCGGTTAATCCCTGCCAGCCACCGCGCGCTGCATCAACTCGCCCCACGCCAAAATAGAAGGCCGGGCAGAGTGTGCCCGGCCTTCGTCGTACGATCCTCTCAGTGCACTTCTGAGCACAGGCCGTGTTGGCTTTGCACTGGTCCTTGCACTCCGTCGTGCACTTGTCCTTGCACTCGGCGGTGCATTTACTCATGTCGCCGGATTTGCACTTCTCTTTGCACTCCGTCGTACACTTGCTCATGTCGCCCGTCTTGCACTTCTCCTTGCACTCGGCCTTGGTGGCCATCTTGCAGTTGGCCGGATCACAATTTCCGGCCGCGAAGGCCGCACCCGATGTCAGAAACGATGCCGCCACGATAGCAGCAATGAGTACACGCAAGGTAAGATTCCTTAAATTCACTGAATACCTCCTGATAAACAGTTCGACTCTTGTGCCGGACAAATCGGCCCGGCGCTTAACGGACAAAAGCGGTCGAACGGCTCATAGGAGAAATGAGCAGATAGAAATGCGCCGGTCGGTACCGGCAATGGCGGGCCGGACACCCGGCGGAGAATGAGCGTGAGTCGATTGGCGAATCAAATCCGCCGATGCCAGCGCAGCCGAAGCAACAATTGCCAGCGCATTCGCATGGTCGGCATCGCGAGTGGCATGCACCGGCGGCGGCTCCCAGACAAATCGTGCCGGAATGCAATAGAAACAGGAGAGTACCCGTTTGGGGCAACGGGCGCGCTCTTCGGACGGCTTGCCGTCGAGGCAACAGGCCATGTCGGTGGCGAGACCGCCTGCCAGGCATGGCATGGCGTCAGTCTCCGCGACAGGTGTCCCAAAACAACCTGTCTCCTCGAAGTCCGTCTCTTCTGCGCTGCATGGGGAGTCACATGGTCTCTTGTCCCGGCACCCTGATGCCATAGGGCAATTGGGTGCGCTATCGTCTTCGGCAGCGCACGCCGGTATCAGGCCGGCTTGAGCCCCGTCCATCTCACAGACGCGTGCGACGCAAAGCAGATAGGGGCGGCAGATCGCCTGCAACGCCAGAAACGAAGATATCGCCACCAAAAGCGCGCCAACTGTGGCAAGCCGTCGCATACGTTCATTATACGCGATTGCGGGATTTCAGAATACATCGTTTTTGTTACGAGGAACGTAGCGAGCGGGGAATTGTGGCGCGGCCGCCCTCGGCCGCGTGCTCGGGCAAAAGCCCGAGCAACATGTCGTTCAAAGTGATAGCCGGAATCGCCACCCGCCGACCATTGCCCTTGTTCCAATCTCCGTCAAAACGTATAATCCACCGGGTTCGTGCTAGGCGGGGAGTTAGCGGTGCCCTGTACCCGGAACCCGCTATACCGGGGCTGAAGACCGCCCGAGGCCTGTCAGAACGGTGGACCGCAGGTCGGACCAGTCGATGTTGAGGGCCGGGTCTTGCGCAACGGAAAGATGCTTAACCCCGTCAGGACCGGAAGGTAGCAGCGGTCGGCGTTATTTTTCGTGTGCCGCAGGGTCGCTCGGCCGGAGTCGGTGATCAGAACTGCCCCATCAGTCGGGGTCGACGGCGGGTGCACGAACCCAATTTTGTTGGGTTATTCGTCCACTCGATCCATTGGGTCCACTTAGTCCACTTTGTCCATCGATTCGCCACCCCATGACCTACGAAGCCCTAGCCCGAAAATGGCGCCCGCAAACCTTCGAGGATGTCGTCGAGCAGCCACAGGTCACGCAGACCCTGCAAAACGCCATCTCCGCCGGCCGTATCCATCATGCCTACCTCCTCTGTGGGCCACGCGGAACCGGAAAGACCACCACGGCACGGATTTTGGCCAAAGCGCTCAATTGTGACAAGGGCCCGGCCGTTACGCCATGCAACACCTGTCCGACCTGTATGGGGATCACCAACGGTTCCTGTCTGGATGTGCTGGAAATTGACGCCGCCTCCAATACGGGGGTTGACAACATTCGTGACCTGCGCGAGTCCGCCCGCTATGTCCCGGTGGCGGCGCGCTACAAGATCTACATCATCGATGAAGTACATCGCCTTTCCGGGAGCGCTTTCGATGCCCTCTTGAAGACGCTGGAAGAGCCGCCACCGTCGGTCATCTTCATGATGGCCACGACTGAACCCAACGATGTTCCGGCAACAGTTCGTTCGCGCACGCTGCGCTTCGATTTCCATCTCGTCTCGCATCAGGGGCTCCGGCAGACGCTGGAACGGATTGCCGCCGCCGAATCGATCAACATCGACAGCGGCGCCCTCGACGTTGTCGCCACCGAAGCCGCCGGATCGCTTCGCGATGCCCAGTCGCTGCTCGACCAGCTCGTGGGGTATGCCGGTGGCAAGCTCACTGCCGACTTGGCACGTGAAGCGCTTGGCCTGGTCGACATTTCCGTCCTCTTCGATATCACCGATGCATTCGCGGCACACGATCCCGCCAGGGCGCTCGATGTTCTCGCCGAGGTTTCAAAAGCCGGACGCGATTTCCATCAACTGCTCAAGCAATTGGCCGAGCACCTCAAACGGATGCTCTTCGCCCGTTCCCTGGGATCGAAATTCACCGACGAGTCGCTGAATAACGATACGATCGCCCGCTATACCGCGTCGGCACCCGCGCTCGAGGAAAATGACTTGCTCCGTCTGCTGCGGATGACCATCGACCAGGAAAATCGCTACAAGAAGGCGGCCCAGCCCCGGCTGGAAGTCGAACTGCTGATGATGCGTTGTGCGCGCATGGATCGCTCGATCGATATTCGCACCGTCATCAGTAGCCTCGAGAACCGTGGCGGGGGAGGGGGCGCACCGGCGCTCAGACCCGATGCTTCGCCGAGGGCAGCCAGTCCCGATACACTATTTGAACGCCCCCAAGCTGCGCCACCACGACCGGTTGTACCGCGAAGCGAACCGTCGTATCCGCCGCCAGTGGATCGCGCGAATCTTGGCGGCACAGCCGAGTCCCATCTATCGTCCGAGAATCAGCCCGTTGTCGCAACGCTCGAGCCGCCAATCCCGGAGACGGCTCCCGGCACGGCCTTGGACTTCGAACCCATTTTGGAAGCCATCTGCCGGACTCGGCCCACGATGCGCGCCATATTGGGACAGGCGCAGTTGATTCGTACGGGCCCCGGTGCGGCCGATCTCAACGTCTACAATGGGTCCCCGTTTCATCAGCAACAACTAAAGCAGAAACCCATCCGCGACCTGATCAATGCCGAGATAACTCGCGTATTCGGGGCGGGAATCCGCGTAACAATTCACGTGAAAGATGCGAAAACCGTCCGCCCCAATCTGCCCGTCGCAGGCACGCGAGCACCCGCACCGGCCGGCTCCGACGATTCGGTGCGGTCGGATCATAATTTGCAGGAGATTTTGCGCCGTTTCGACGGTGAAATCGTTGGCTGAGCACTCAGCATACAAGGACAGGCGACCATGAAAAACATCGACCAGTTGTTCAAACAGGTGCAGAAGATGCAGGCCGAGATGGAGAAGTTGCAGGCCAATCTCGAAAACGAACGCGTCGAAGGAACCTCGGGCGGCGGCATGGTCCGCGCCGTGCTCAACGGCAAACGCGAGATCCTGGAACTCAAGATCGACCCCGAAGTCGTCAAACCGGACGATGTCGAAATGCTTGAAGAATTGATCTGTGCCGCCATCAATCAGGCGCAACAACACGCCATGGAACTGCAGTCGCAGGGCATGGCCAAGCTCACCGGTGGTCTCCCCATGCCCGGCATGGGGTTCTAAACGGCGGGGATGAGGTAACGCGATACCATGGCCAACACATCAGCAACTTTGGAACGCCTCATCGATCAGTTTGCCCGCCTCCCCGGAGTCGGCAAGAAGACCGCGTACCGTCTGGCCTACCACGTCATGCAGGCCCCGGCGGACAACGCCCGCGCCCTGGTAGACGCCATCATCGCCGTCAAAGAGAAGATCCAGTTCTGTTCGTGCTGTTTCAATGTCACCGACGATGACCCGTGCCCGATTTGCAAGGCGTCCGACCGCGACCATTCGCTGATTTGCGTCGTCGAGGAACCGCATGATGTCATCGCGTTCGAGCGCGCCGGCTCGTTCCGGGGTGTATACCATGTGCTCGGCGGTGTCTTCTCACCTCTGGACGGGATTGGCCCGGATGAGCTGAAGATCGCCGATTTGGTGGGGCGAGTGAAAAATGATGGCGTCACGGAAATCATCATCGCCACCAATCCGACACCGGAAGGGGAGACCACCGCGCTTTATCTCGCCAAGGTGCTAAAACCGTTGGGTGTTACTGTGTCGCGTATCGCCCGCGGCCTGCCCATGGGTGGCGACGTCGAATACGCCGACGCCAACACCGTCATTCGCGCGCTGGAAGGTCGAACGGAGTTCTGATGCAGGGTGGGCTCGGCCCACCATTATGTGAAGAGCAGGAAACCATGACATTCATTGAATCTGCCCTGACCAAGATCTTCGGCTCCAAGCACGACCGCGACGTGAAGCGGATTCAGCCACTCGTGGAATTGGTCAATCAATTCTATGAGGAGTATCAGGGGCTGACCGACGAGCAACTGCGCGCCAAGACCGAGGAATTCAAACGCCGCTTGAGTGACGGCGAGACGGTCGACGATCTGTTGCCCGAAGCGTTCGCAGCCGTCAAAGACGCCTGCCGCCGTCTGAAGGGCCGGACCTTCGATATCGTGGGCATCAATTACTCCTGGGACATGATCCCCTACGATGTTCAGGTCGTCGGTGGCGCTATCCTGCATGAAGGCAAGATCGCCGAGATGGCCACCGGCGAAGGCAAGACCCTCGTGGCGACCATGCCGATTTACTTGAACGCCCTCGAAGGCAAAGGCGTTCATCTGGTCACCGTGAATGACTATCTCGCGCTCCGCGACTCCGAGTGGATGGGCCAGATCTACGTCTTCCTCGGACTGACGGTCGGCTGCATTCAGCACGACATGGACCCGCCCACACGGCGCGATATGTACAATCGCGACATCACCTACGGCACCAACAACGAATTCGGCTTCGATTACCTGCGCGACAACATGGCCGTCCGTGTGGAAGACCGCGTCCAGCGCGGCTTCCATTTCGCCATCGTCGACGAAGTCGACTCTGTTTTAATCGACGAAGCCCGTACCCCGCTCATCATTGCCGGCCCCACCGGCCGCACCGATATGTCGCGTTTCTCCGACATGCGGGAGATGGTCGAACGGCTGAACCGCAAGCAGGCCGAAATCACCGGCCGCTTGATCGAAGAAGGCGAGAAGCTCTTTGAAGCTGGGGAGGAGTACGAAGCCGCCGTCAAACTTCTGGCCGTCAAACGCGGCGCTCCCAAAAACAACCGCTTCATGAAATTCATGAAGGAAGCTGGCGTCAAACGCGCCATCCAGCGCGTTGAGGCCGACTTCATGCGCGATAAGCGCCTGCCGGAAATCGACGAGCATCTCCTTTTCGCCATTGATGAGCGCGACAACACCATCGATCTGACCGACAATGGACTCAATTCCCTGCGTCCCGACGAACAGGCGTTGTTCGAAATTCCCGACATCGGCACCGGGGTCGCCGAAATCGACGAGCGCGAGGATCTCGACGACATCCAAAAGGCCAAAGCCAAAAACGACCTCTTCAATGTCCACGCTGAGCGATCCGAGAAGGTGCACATCGTCTCGCAATTGCTCAAGGCCTACTCGCTTTATGAGAAGGATGTCGAATATGTCGTCCAGGACGGCAAAGTCGTCATCGTCGATGAGTTCACTGGCCGCCTGATGCCCGGACGCCGCTACTCTGAAGGCTTGCATCAAGCCATCGAAGCCAAGGAAAAAGTAACAATCGAAGCCGAAACCCAGACGTTGGCGACGATCACGCTGCAAAACTACTTTCGGCTCTACAAGAAACTCGCAGGCATGACCGGCACCGCGGTCACAGAGGCCGGCGAATTTTACGAAATCTACAAGCTCGACGTCACGGCGATCCCGACCAATGATCCGGTACGCCGCATTGACTACGAGGACGTCATCTACCGCACGCGCCGGGAGAAGTACAACGCCATCATCGAGGAAATCGCGGCGCAGCACAACGCCGGCCGCCCGGTGCTCGTGGGAACTGTCTCGGTCGAAGCGTCCGAAACACTCTCACGCATGCTGAAACGCGTCGGCATCCCCCATGCGGTACTCAATGCCAAGTACCACCAGCAGGAGGCCGAGATTGTGGCGCGCGCCGGCGAACCCGGACACGTGACGATCGCCACCAACATGGCGGGACGCGGCACGGACATTAAGCTGGGTGGCAGCGTGGTCAAACACCACAACTGCGCTCTGGTCCTCAAGACGGAGAAGATCGATGAAGCCTGCCCCCTGATCGACGAACTGAAGTGCCCCGATGCCGTCCCCTGCGGACTGCACATTATTGGCACCGAACGCCACGAAGCGCGGCGCATCGACCGCCAGTTGCGCGGACGCGCGGGCCGCCAGGGTGATCCGGGTTCGTCACGCTTCTATCTGTCACTCGAAGATGATCTCATGCGCCTCTTCGGCTCCGAACGCATCGCCGGCATCATGGACCGCCTCGGTCTGCAGGAAGGCGAGGTCATTGAGCACTCGATGGTCACGAGCGCGATCGAGCGGGCGCAGAAGCGCGTCGAGGGCCAGAACTTCGGCATCCGCAAACACCTGCTGGAATACGACAACGTCATGAACCAGCAACGCGAGGTGATCTACAATCGCCGCGCCATGTGCCTGGAACAAGATGATTTGCGCGAGGAAGCCCTCGGGCTCATCGAGGCGGTCGCCGAGCGGCTGGTTAGTCAATATTGTCCCGCCGACGCAGCGCCCGATGCCTGGGACACAACCGCACTGCGCCTTGAACTGATCAAGAACATGATGGTCGATATTCCATTCGACTCTCCGGAAGTCAAAGAACTCAACCAGGCGGGTCTGATCGAGAAGGTCAAATCCAAGGCCTTGGCGGTTCATGCGAATAAAGAACTCGCCTTGACCCCCGAATTGATGCGACAGCTCGAACGGTTCGCCATGCTGCGCGTTATCGACGAGCGCTGGAAAGAGCATCTTTACGAAATGGACCAGCTCAAGACCGGCATCGGCCTGCGTGCCTACGGCCAGCGCGATCCCTTGATTGAATACAAGAAGGAAGCGTACGCGATGTTCTCGCAATTGATGGATACCATCGATACCGAGACCGTCGAAATGATCTACCGCCTCCAGATCTCCCAGCCGCCCCCGATGCCGGAGGCCGTCCCGACCCGGCGCATGGAAGCGATCCACGCCGAGGCCTCGTCCCTGGGCTACAGCGGCAACGACGAAGAAGCGCGAACCGCCGGAAAGAAACAACCGGTTCGCCGCGTCGACACCAAGGTCGGCCGCAACGACCCCTGTCCCTGCGGCTCCGGCAAGAAATACAAGAAGTGCCACGGCGCCGTGACGGGCTGAATTCTGCGGTCTAATGTGCTGGTAGCATGGGCATCCTGCCCATGCGTCACGCTCGTGCGTCAGCCGCTTGGCGGCGGAATTCACGGGTCCTCTGGATGAATTCCCCAATTGCCATTCGTGACGTCCCTCGCCTTGCCCTATTGATTCGCCTGACTACGGTCCGCATGGATTGACCGGACTCGCCCCTCCACTGAACGCCGTCGCGATCAGGTAGATCACGTCGAAGACATCGGTGACACCGTTGTTGTCGACATCCCCACGCATCCTGGGACAGCCCGGATCCTGTGGGTCAGGGTCGCCGCTGAACGCAATGCCGATCACGCCGATGACGTCGAAGACGTCGATCACCGCGTCGGAGTTGATGTCCCCCTGGCTTGGGCAGGAGCAGCCACCGCCCGCGCCATACCAGAATCCGGTCCCCATTTGGTAACTGGCAGAAGTCGCAGAACCTGCCACTGACTGCCCCATCGAGTTCCCCATGGAGTAGTTTGGCGAAGACGAATTGGTCAAGCCGCCACCATTAATGGAAGACCAATTGATCGTGTAGGTCGACGTCGTCGAAGCGGCGCTCGGTGAGCCTTTGCCGCCGCCGGGCGAAGTTGCCGTCATTACCGACGGACGCGGCGTTGATGCCGGTGCTGTTGACAGGCTCGAGATCGCCTTCGCCGTCTCGTGGCGTATCGCCGGATCTTTGCTGTCCGCCCTCTTCGCCGGCACGGCCGCGCCTAGAAGAAGTGGTGCCAGGAGCAGGAGGACGATTGGTCTTTTTGCGATCCTTGTCATCACAATCTCCCCGGTTGTCACTTCTGGTTGCCAGCCTGAGCGCGGATCATCTCGCGCAGTTCGCCAATCTGGACCTTCAACGCCTCAACCTCTTCGGCGCGCTTTTCCAGAGCTTCGTTCTTCTTCTCCAGCGTCTGAACGGCGATCATCAGAATGCCTGCCATATCCCCGGAATTGATGGTCGTGGGTGTCCCGCTGGTCCCCACACCGTCATGGCCAAAGGCCGCAAAAAACTCCTGGGCCACCGGGCCATAATGGCGAAATTGATTCGGATCCTGAGCCTTGTAGTTCCAGCTCGTCAGGCTCAGACCACGGATCTTGCGGAGCACTTCGTCTCCATTCACAGGCTGGAAGTTCTCTTTCTGGTTCGCGTCGGAAGCGAACGTGTATGCCACCTGGCCTTCAATTACCGTGACGGCCCCATTGCCCAGCCGAATCTTGTCACTCGCATTGACGACCGCGCCATTGCCGATAGCGGTGGCATTGGTGAGTGTGCCTGTCGAAACATTCGCCTGGAACCCGATCGCCGTATTGTTGCTGCCAGTCGTGTTTGCGCTGAGTGCAGCCCGGCCAACCGCGGTGTTGTTTCCGCCAGTGCTCAGAAATAGTGCCATAAAGCCAGTGGCCGTGTTGGCGTTGCCAGTGCTGTTGGTGCGGAGGGCATTCCACCCGCTGGCAGTATTCTCAATGCCAGCGGTGTTGGCTCCGAGCGCCAGAACCCCGGTTGCCGTATTGCGGTCGCCGTCGTTCATCTGGAGCGCCCCATAGCCACTGGCCGTATTTTCGTTGCCGGTGCTGTTGAAGTTGAGGGCGTCTGCCCCATTGGCCGTGTTGAACCCGCCCAGGGTGTTGGCTCCGAGCGCCATGTGCCCGGTTGCGGTATTGCGGTCGCCATTATTCATCATGAGAGTGCCATAGCCCGCGGACGTGTTGAAGTTGCCGGTGCTATTGGCTTGAAGCGCTTGCACTCCGCTGGCGGTGTTCTCGTTGCCGGTCGTGTTGGCTTCCAGCGCCCTGTGACCGGTTGCTGTGTTTTTGCTGCCGTTGTTCTGGAGGAGCGCGGCGTAACCGGTGGCGGTGTTAGCGCCCCCGGTCTTGTTGTTCCAAAGGGCCTGGACTCCGCTGGCGGTGTTCTCATTGCCGCTTATGTTGGCTTCAAGTGCTGTGTGCCCAATCGCCGTGTTGTTGTTGCCGTTGTTCTGTTTGAGTGCAGCATAGCCTGTGGCAGTGTTGGCGTTGCCTGTGTAGTTGCTCAGGAGTGCTTGTGATCCGCTCGCCGTGTTCTCAGCGCCAACGCTATTGTCTCCGAGCGCCCGGTGTCCGGTCGCCGTGTTGTTGTTGCCGTTGTTACCAGCGAGTGCGGCATAACCGGTCGCCGTGTTGGCACTCCCTGTGTAGTTAAAGCGCAGCGCGAGGGCGCCACAGGCGGTGTTCTCAACACCACTCATTATGAAGTTGCCCGCATTTCGGCCGATGAACGTATTCTCGCTTCCAAAATTGTGAATGAAGAAGTCGGTGCCCTTGTAGATGTTGCCCACGGTAGCGGTGGAATTCTCCAGATTGATATTCCCGCTGACCGCGCCACCCGAGGAACCATCCAGTGTGCCGACACGATACGCGTACGGAACAGTCACCAGGCGTGTCCGGGGAATCAGCTCCGGATCGGTTCCAACTGCGACGCCCAGATAGCGGGTCGTATCGCTGAAGACTCCGTCAGTCAGCGGCGATAACGCACCCAGGAGCACGGCAAACATCCCACCGGAAGTCAGGATCGACTGCGTCTCCGTCCACTGGACCGTTCCGCCCACGGCGGCATCATACACGGTGAAGACGACTGAGTAGCTGCCATCAGGCACAGGTGTTCCGCCAGGAGTGTTCAAACGTCCCTGGTAGTTCATCAGGGACGGCACGGCCGCCATTGAGCCCGCTGTCAGCGCAATCAGCGCCATGCCGGCAAGCAAAATCGCCGAGAATCTGGCATTACGGTTTCGCATGAGAGTCCTTCCGATCGGGTATAGGGTGACAAGCTGATTCGTAAGTTGACATCCAGTTCTCATAGGCGATCGAGCTCTCACTGGCTCGGGGTGAGACCTCCTGCAAACGAGTAGTCGATCAGATGATTCACATCGAAGACGTCGGCGAGTCCATCGCAATTCAACTCCACCAATTCCGCCGGGTCGGGAGTCGGTGCTACACCGAAGATGATCTCAATTGCACTGGTCACCTCAAGAGTCCTCAATGGCGGTTGCGCCAGTCTCTTTCATGGAGCGATCAAACGGTACCGCATCCGAATCGATGTGGGGTGAGAGCAAGGATACAGTTCACCCCCAGCGCCTGTTGCGTTGCCAGCCTCCTGTAAATCCCAGAGGTTATGAGGTTCACGACGTCCGAGCAGTAACTACGCGGGGATGCCGCCAGATGTCAGTATAGCACTTTAGAATCGGAAAGCAAGAGGTCAGTTGGCTGCGATTTCGAAGCGGTGTTTCCCAATTCCGATAGGAGGTGGTCCTGCAAGAGAGTGGTTGAGGAAACGGCATATCCGTCGCCCCACGATTCAAAGGATGAAATTCAAGCCGCGGTGACGAGTTTACTGTAGAATCAAACTATCGTACTTGGGAAATGTGGTGATTGTCTTTCACGCCGCTATTTGAGATCCTGTGGTCCACAAGGCAGCTGACGAGTACGATGCGATGATGTCCCCGATATCCAATACCTGTCGAGTCGCAATTGCCGCCGCCCTACGTCTGCGTCCGGTACTTGTACGCCGTGATCATGAACGCGCCCAGGGCCAGCGAGAAAACCATCACATGAGCCAGCGCCCCGAAGTAGGGAATCTTCGTTACGAATGTGAGAATCAGCATCCCCACGAACATGGAGACTCCCGCCGGGAATCCGCGTCCGCCACGCATTCTGCCTAGCAGCCAGTCACCCATGGCAAGGCCGACAAAGACCTTCGAGAGAATCAACAGGATCGCCCACCCCAACATCGTCAGACCCGCCAGCCAGAATCCCACCAGCGTAATGGCGACGATGAAAGCCGCAACCGGCACGCAGACTAAGAAGAGGAATCCCAGCCCCAAACTTCTCCAAGATGCCAGAAGAATCGACTGCTTGACGCTCGTGAAGAACGGTTTGAACAACGCGTACAAAACCAGCCCGGCGACAAACGCCGCCAGGAACCACCAAGTGTCCCAGAAGAAGCTCCCCAGCCCGTACGTGGAGCTCTTGGAAGCCCGCGGCGCCATCTTTTCCACTCCACCTAACAACTGGGCGCCCTCTTCGATTTTGGCCTCATGCCCGGAACGGTATTTCAGCTTTCCGCCGATAATCGCCGACTGCATCACGGTCACCTGATCGGCATCAATCGTCACATTGCCATCGATCTGCCCCGCAATAACGACCTTGCCGCAACCCCCTCCGACGTCGCCGCCGATCCGGCCCCGGATCATGGCCTCCGCAGACCCCAGGTAGAGATCCTTCTCGATCCAGCCACGGTCATCGATTGTGACCGATTGGCCGAACGCCATTACGTTTCGCTCCACGTGGCCGCGGATGAGAATATCCTGCCCGCAGACGCGCACCGAGTTGAGAACATGCCCGCCGATGTCAATCCGGCGCGCCGCTCCCATGACCGAATTCTCAATCAAGGCCGAATCACCGACCGTGACCGCTGCCCCCGCGGCAAACAGATCCCCCACCAGATGGGCATCAAAATCCACATCGCTCGCCGCCGCAAAGAAATCGTCGAGGATCTCACCCTCCCGGACATGGACCGCTTCGCCCCCCTTAAACTGCGTGCCCCATGCCGTCCCGAACGCCAACAGCAGCAGCGCCAATCCTGCAAATACGGCAAAGTTCCTCTGGGTCCTGAATTGTTGGATTGAAGCGAGCCAGTCGGATTTCCTCATGGATCGAGCTCCTTCCCATGTCTGACCGCCGAACTTGAACACAGTCCGGGGTACGTGGGTCATAGGGGGATTGTTCCCCCTTTGGCAGGTTAGGGTGTCGCAAGGTAAATGCAACAAAATTCCCGATGCAGGCTGCCTCACAGTGGTCCCCGCCCGGTCCCCGGACCGGCTGTATCCCGATTCCTGTCATCTTCCCGCAATCCCGCTGGAGAGTTGCATATCCCCAGCCGATACAAGGATTTAGGACAACCGCACCATGACGGTGCGGATGCCCTGCTGTAAGCATGCGCTGGAAGCTGTCGTCGCATAAGTCTCTGGCGCCCGGGGTGGATTCCATCTTCTGGGCAGTGCACGGCCTTATTCTGTCCGGTTTCGCCCTCTGGGTGGCTACGGCGTGGTCGGAAATCAGAGCCGTACGCGGGGGGATTGCCATCGCCCTCGTTTGCCTGCTTCTGATGGCGGTGGCGTTTTCGCTGGTACGGCGCCGCAGGGTCCACTTCGAATCGTCATTCTGGCTGGTCGCCAGCCTTGACCTGATTACCATCGCATTCTCCATCCACTTCGATGGCGGGGCATCGAGCAATCATTACCTGTTCTACTTCGCTCTCATCCCCTTCGTCGCGTACTACCGGGGACCGCGAGTCGGCATGTTTCTCGCCACCGTAGTGACAACGGTCTACCTGTTCTTATGCCTCCCCGCTGCCGGTGTCATGGCTGTCCCGTCACTTCTGTTCCGCGGAGTCATGTTGGCATTGTTCACGGCGGCGATGGGATACTCCGCCGCCCATATCCGGCGTTCCGAGGACCGCTTGCTCAACGCCCTCGACAAACTGAACGAACGCACCTCGGAACTCGAGAGCACCCACCATCACCTCGAAACGATCTACAAGGCCTCCCACTCGCTGGCCGAACTGCTGGCCGAGGACGACGTCATCGACCGCGTGCTTCTGATCGCGCGGGCCGTGTTAAATTACCCGGTCTGTGAAGTCTACACCTGGGATCCCGTTCCCAAGGCCCTGTGGCTCAAGGGGCGTGTCGACCTCGAGCGCACAGTGCGCTTCGAGCGTCCCCAGCTCGCCCCTCTGCTCGATCCCATGCGGGAGGTCATCGAAACCGGTGAAGCCCGCCGGATTGTCGACCGTCATCTGGAACACTGGGGCACGGACCGCCACGTTTATCAATCCTGCCTGATGGTGCCGATGGTCTCCCAGGGACAGGTCGTCGGCGTGCTCAGCGCCGAGTCACCCAAGGTCAATGCCTTCAGTGAGCGTGACGAGCGTGTCATGTCGGTGCTGGCCACGTCCGCCGCCATGGCGCTGGTCAATGCCGATTTGCACCAGCGCATGGAGAAGCTGACCATCATTGACGAACTCACCGGCGTGTACAACTACCGGTATTTCCGGGGACGTCTTGAGGACGAAAAACGCCGCGCCATGCGCTACACGCAATCCCTCGCGCTGATCATGGTCGATATCGATTGGTTCAAACATCTCAACGACCAGTGCGGCCACGAAACCGGAAATGTCGCCCTGCGGGGGCTGGCCCAGGTGGTCGCTTCGTGCATTCGCGACGTTGACATCCTCGCCCGCTATGGCGGCGAGGAATTCATCGTGATCCTGCCGCAGACCAGCTACGCGGAAGCCATCACCATCGGCGAACGCATCCGCCGACGCGTCGAACAGACCGACTTCGGCCCCGACCAACGCGGACGTCCACTCAAAATGACCGTGTCCATCGGTATCACGAGCTTCCCCGAAAATGGCCGCTCCTCCGAGGACTTGGTCGAAACGGTCGACAAAGCCCTCTACCGCGCCAAAGGCGAGGGCCGCAACACCGTCTGCACAGTGTGAACTTCGCCCGTAACCGGTGCGGCGCAAAAAGCGCCATTGCGCCACCCGCAGATTCACTCTAACATATGCCGCCGTCCTTCGATTGCGAAGATGCGGCCCGTATCATGACATCGCCACTCGTCTTCTCATACGACGGCCTTGCACCCGATGCCGAACTTCTCGAATGGCTGAAAGAGGGTTTGGTCCGAGGTGTTGTCCTGTTCCAGAAAAATGCCCGCTCCGACCAGCAGCTTCGCGAAGCGGTGGGTCAACTCCGTGCGGCATCGCCCGTCCCCATAAGAATCATGATCGACGAAGAGGGTGGGCGTGTTCGCCGGCTGCCCGATGGTCCCGCTTCGATGCCTGCACTCAGGTCCTACCAAGCGGGCACCCCGCAAGCCGTCGCCGTGGCCTACACGCGCGTGGCCCGGCGGCTCGTGGACCTTGGTATTGATACCTTGCTTGCGCCGGTTGTGGACGTCGGTGCCACTGATTCCGAATGGCTGCACGACAGAACATTCTCCGACGACCCGATCGAAGTCGCAGCGATGGTCCGGACTGTTGTCCCTGCCATCCAGTCGGCCGGAGTCGCCGCTTGTGCCAAGCACTTCCCTGGAACACGAGCCGTCAAAGCCGATCCTCACCACGGCGTCGCTATCGATCCGACGCCCCTGTCCGAATGGGACAGGATGGATGCACCGCCTTTCCGGGCGGCTATCCTCGCCGGTGTCCAGATGGTCATGGTTGGCCACCAGCGCATGCTCGGCTTCGACGCCGCCCGACCCGCGTGCACGTCGCCTCTGATCACAACTGTATTGCTCCGCGAGCGCCTGGGATTCGGCGGCCTAATCCTGACTGACGACCTGGCCATGGGCGCGATCGCGAAACAGCATCCCATCGAAGACGCCGTACGCGCTTCGATCGACGCCGGCAGCAATCTTATCCTGGTATGTCAGGATCGGTTGCTCCAACGTCGCGCCCTGTCATATTGGCGCGATCGTGCCTTCACTGATCAGGAATCCCCTTCCCAATGACCGCAACGAATCGCTATCCACTCGCTCGCCTGCTGCAGAAACGAGGCTGCAACATCCTTGGCATTAATACAGGCACATCGATGGACGGTCTTGACCTCGCCCTGATCGAAATTAAAGGAGGCGGTCAGATCGAGGCGATCCGCATTCTCAAGACCGCCTCGTATCGATTCCCGATGCCGGTGCGACGCACTCTCGCTCACCTGGCCGACGCCGACTCCGTTTCCAAGGAGGAGGTCGCGCGCGCACACTTTGCGCTGGGGGATTGGATGGGTGGGAGGGTGCTGGAGTTCGCGCGCCGGCGTAACGGTGGCCGGCTCCCTGACTTGATCGCCTCGCATGGTCAGACCATCGGCCACTTCCCCAATGCCGGTCAATCCGCCAGTTCGCGCACTCGCGCCACCTGGCAAATTGGATCAACCGCGGCCATCGCCCACCGTACCAGAGTCGTTACGATTGGCGATTTCCGCTCCTCCGATGTCGCCGCCGGGGGAATGGGGGCGCCGCTGTCGGGGTATTACCACTATTTGCTGTTCGGGGACAGGCACGTCGTCCTGAATCTCGGTGGGATCGCAAACATTTCGGCGACTCAGGGATCGCGAAATCGTATGGAAATTCTCGCATTCGACATCGGCCCCGCCAATATGATGCTCGATACCATCGCTCGCACGGCACTCGGCAGACCTTATGATGCCAATGGGCGCATGGCCGCGCAGGGGACACCGGATCAATCGCTCATCCGCCGGATTCTGGCATCCGCGTATTTCCAAAGAAGACCGCCCAAGACTTGTGGCCGGGAACAATTCGGACCGCGCGCCGTCCAGCATTGGTTCTTCGGTAACGGCAGGGGAGACCGTCGCAGCCACGCGCAAGTCGCTGATCTTCTGGCCACGGCAACCGAAGTGACGGCACAGGCTATCTCTCGTGCGGTCACGAAGTGGGTCGAACCCTTCACGCCTGCCCGCTCGCTGATTTTGGTCGGCGGCGGCTCCCGCAATCGCTTCCTCACGGGTCGCCTTTCCGAATGCCTTGCCGGTTGGATCGTTCAATCGTCTGATGACATTGGAATCCCCGCCCAATATGTCGAGCCGGCGGGGTTTGCCGTCCTCGCCTACGAGACCCTGCACAACCGGCCTGGCAATCTTGGCGGCGGCACCGGCGCAAGCCCGGCCGTCCTTGGGTCGATATCACTCCCATGATGATCACCCGCGCTGTCAGAACGATTCGCACCGGTCGCCTGGCTCTGGCGACGGCGGTTGCTCTCCTGACCGCGAGTGGCTGCATTCCCTCCCGCCTCCACGACGTTGGGGCCTTTGATGAT
>JACRMA010000048.1 GCA_016235085.1 Candidatus Zixiibacteriota bacterium | reverse complement strand
GGGGTCGCAGCGGATCGGTGTCTCGGAGAAGATCGGAGCGGCCTTCCGGCTGCATTACTTTATAACCGACCATCTGGGATCGACATTGAAATTCCAGAAATTCCACTTGCCCAAAAGACAATCACGAGCAATATTGTCCTCTTGTGACCAAGGAGGCGAACCATGCAGATGTACCTGACACGCTTTAGCTACACTCCCGAGACGTGGGCGCGATTGGCGAAGCATCCGGAGGACCGCCGCGTCGCGGCCCGATCTTACATTGAATCAGTGGGCGGAAAGCTCCACGGTTTTTGGTATGCGTTCGGGGAATACGACGGCTACACGCTGTGGGAGGCGCCGAACAATGTCTCAATGGCGGCCGTATCCTTCGCGATCAGCGGGGGTGGAGCCCTCTCGAAGTTTGAGACAACGGCCTTACTGACAGTCGAGGAAACTTTGGAGGCGCTTGGGCGGGTCGAGAAGATTCGCTATCGCCAGCCTGGCGAGTGAGGGCTCGCTCGCGGCTCGACTCCATCATGGGACCGGCGGCCTGTACCTCACCCAAAGGGTCCTCGGCCACCGAAGATCACCACAACTGAAATCCTGGCGCGTGTGGACGCGGCCCGCCTCAGGCGGGCCGAGGGGTTCGACACCGCGAACCTCGACAATCGATAAGCACTGGCACGATCGTCCGGCAGCTCGAATCCATACTGATTTTGTTCTATTATGAAATATTGACATCCTCCTGCTTGTTCTGGCAGGAATCACGCCTAACTTACAATCGTTTTGGACCGTCCTAAGACTCTCGCCGACGGTGCCCGGGTCCTTTGACGGTCCACCCGGTGTCCACGGTGCGGCGTCTGGCACCGCGGACACCGATAGATCTGGGAATGTCGTTGAAGGAGGGTTGTTGTGCGCGATCCCCATGCGGAATGCTCTCACCCGCTGACGCTCCTTCGAGAAATATTGTCCGCGCCAGGACCCGCGCTCTTGATTGCGGTGATCACGGTTGCCGGGGTGATCATTTGCTCCACTGCCCAAGCCCAGAACTTCTCGATTGTCAACGGTGTCTTCGGAAATGGCGGCAGCACTGGCCCGGGAACCAGCTATCAGATCTTCGGCACGCTGGGGCAGCCGGCCGTCGGGAAAGTATCCAACGCCGAGCACTCCCTGCAATCGGGTGTAGGCCACGCCACCTATGGCATCCGCTGGACCGACGTCAAAGTCGAGGACGAGTACGAATCCAGCCTCCCGAAGGACTACCGGCTCGATCAGAACTACCCGAATCCCTTCAATCCCTCAACCACGATCCGATTCGCGTTGCCCAAGCATGTGCTGGTCACGCTGACCGTTTACAATCTCCTGGGTCAGACGGTCAGCACGCTTGTTGAGGGCACCTTGTCTCCGGGGGAATACCAGATAACGCTCGACGCAACGGATTTGCCCACAGGCTTGTATCTCTATCGTCTGCGGGCCGGGGAATACACCCAAAGCCGCAAGCTCGTGCTTCTGAAATAGCGAGCACCGTGTTGAATGCATGCCCTTCTTGATTATGGGATGTTCCACCAGGACTGGAGGAAGACTATGAAATCCCTGAGACCGATTGCCGGGATCACGCTACTGATTGGGCTGATCGTGGGCATCGACGGCGTGACGCGAGCCGAGGTTCCGAACACGATAAGCTACCAGGGCATTTTGACGAATGCCGGTCTTCCCCCGACTGTAGTGCCGGATGGCCAGTATGGTCTCACGTTCAAGCTCTATGCACTTTCTGATGAAGCGACCGCCGTCTGGACAGAAACCCACGCCGGTGTGCCGGTGACGGAGGGGCGGTTCTGGGTGGAGCTGGGATCTGTTTCTCCGCTATCGCTCCTGAGTTTTGGCACTCCATACGTTCTGGGGGTCACGGTAAACGGGGGGACCGAACTGCCGCGCATCCCGTTGACGTCGTCGGCCTACAGCCTGCATTCGCGCCGCGTGACGACAATCGATGGCGCCACCGGCGGGGTCATCAGCGGCAACCTCACGCTCGAGAACTCCAGCGCCTCAGCCGGGAACATCCTGAAAGGCGGCTCGCTGTTCATGCACGACTTTGGCACCGCGAATACTTTTGTTGGGTCGCGAGCGGGTAATCTGACAATGACCGGCAGCTGCAATACGGGCGTTGGGGACAGTGTACTCATGAATGCTACCAGTGGCGGTTTCAACACCGGCATCGGGTTCAATGCGCTCATGAAGAACACTTCCGGTGTCGTCAACACCGCCTGCGGCGTGGGAGCCCTTCCGGAGAATACCACCGGCTCCGGCAATACCGCCTGCGGAGCCAGCGCCCTCCAAAGCAACACGACCGGCTACTATAACACGGCCAACGGACACCTGGCACTTGGACTCAACACCACGGGCAACGGCAACACCGCCAGCGGAAGAAGTGCCCTCCAGAATAACACGATTGGTTTTGACAATGTTGCCAGCGGCTATTATGCGCTCATGAGCAACACCGCTGGCGACAGCAACGTTGCCTTCGGAACCCGTGCCTTGTATTTGAATACCACCGGGGCAAAGAATACAGCTTGCGGCGCCGGCGCGCTTTCGGGCAATTCGACGGGGATAGGCAATACCGCCAGCGGATACGGTGCCCTCATCGCCAATACGGAGGGAGTTGAAAACACGGCTACCGGGCGCAGGGCGCTCGCCGGCAATACGACCGGCGACTATAATACAGGATGTGGACGCGATGCATTGATGAACAACACAACCGGCAATCGCAACACCGCCATCGGATACTCTGCTGATGTTTCCTCGGGTAGCCTGACGAATGCCACGGCCATCGGCTACAACGCATCAGTGAACGCAAGCAATAAGATCCGCCTTGGCAATACCTCGGTCACCGTCATCGAAGGCCAGGTGGCGTTTACCCACACTTCTGACCGGAACCAGAAGGAGAACTTCCGCTCTGTGGACGGCGATGAAGTCCTCGGCAAGATTCGCGGACTTGACCTTTCGAGTTGGAACTACATTGGCCACGACTCAAAGCGATTCCGTCATTACGGCCCATCGGCCCAGGACTTCTTCGCCGCGTTCGGGCATGACGGCGCCGGGACATGCGGTGACTCGGTCACCATCAACTCGGGCGACATGGCAGGGATCATGATGATTGCGATCAAAGCACTCGAAAGCCGCACCGCGGAAAACGCGGAACTCCGGGCCCGGATCGAGAAGCTCGAACGGCTAATCGAGGGAAAGCTGGCGGATTGGGAGAAGCCGGCCGAGTGAGCGTGGCCGATGTGGTGCCGCCATGGCCCACTCGTACACCAACAAGAATGGCAAGCTCTACCGCTCCTATCGTTGCTCCACCGCCGAGAAGCCAGGTCGCAGCGCTTGCAGCACACCGCACATCAGCGTCGGGGAGATCGGAACTAATACGGCGGGTGAGGTTCGCCGTCTGGTGGCTGATCCGGCATTGGTGGATCAGGTCTTTGCCGAAGTCATCTCCCAGCAGAGTGAGCTGAAGGAGTGGTAGGAGTCTGAGAGCACCAGGCTGCTTAGGGAGGGCGAGCAAAGGCAGGAGGCCTCCGCTAAACCTCAAGAGAAG
>JACRMA010000047.1 GCA_016235085.1 Candidatus Zixiibacteriota bacterium | reverse complement strand
TTGGCGGAGGCGGGTAAGTCACGGGCTAATGAGGGGTGAACGCGCGGCGGGAGGGCGAGGCTCCCGCCGAGCCTTTTTCCCGCGCGGGAAAGAGGCTCGGCGGTCCGCCGCGGCGGATCGCCTTCTCACGGCGCGTTTCCCGGAAGCGAAATGAACTCACGATGTCATCCTGAGAAGCGGGCCTTGCGGCACACTCACTATGGCCCGAATCCGAGCGACGAAGGATCTGCTGTTGGCAGCCTTCCGCTAACAGGACGGACTCCAGATGCTTCGTCGCTTTGCGACTCAGCATGACAGCCGAATGCGTTGCAGTTCAAGAGAGACTGAATTGCCGGAAGCGAAATGAACTCACGATGTCATCCTGAGGAGCGGGTCTTGCGGCACACTCACTTTGGCCCAAATCCGAGCGACGAAGGATCTGCTGTTGGCAGCCTTCCGCTAACAGGACGGACTCCAGATGCTTCGTCGCTTTGCGACTCAGCATGACAGCCGAATGCGTCGCAACTTAAGAGAGACTGAATTGAGGGACGTGGAATGGCCAAGATTCTGATTGTCGATGACGAAGAGCGGATCGGGTTTCTCCTGTCGGAGACGTTGAATGATCTCGGGCATCGCGCGTCGTACGAAAGCGACGGGGCACGGGCGCTGGAGAAGATCAAGAGCACGCCATTCGATCTGGTGATCACCGACTTGCGCATGGAGCCGGTCGATGGGCTGCAGATCGTGAACGCGGTCACGGCGCTCGAAGGCACCGATGTCGTCGTATTGACCGCACACGGATCAACCGCTGCGGCGGTGGCCGCGATGAAGGCGGGGGCGATTGATTTTCTGCAGAAGCCGCTCGATTTGGATGAGATGACGCTGTGGGTCGAACGTTGGCTCAAGAACCGGCGGATCGCCGCGCGCGCCGAACGGCTCGACGAGGATCTTAAGGCGCTCACCGATGACGAGTTTATTGGCGTGTCGCCACCCGTGGAGAAGCTGCGTTCGTTGATCGAGCGAGTCGCGAAAACCGATGCAACGGTTTTGATCGCGGGGGAATCGGGAACGGGCAAGGAGCTGGTGGCGCAGGCGATTCATCGGGCGTCGCCGCGCGGATTGCGTCCATTTGTCGCCACCAATTGCGCCGCGCTGACCGAGACACTTCTGGAAAGCGAACTATTTGGCCACGAAAAGGGCGCGTTCACCGGCGCAATCAAACAGCGCGCGGGACGGTTCGAACTGGCAGAAGGCGGCACGCTGTTCCTCGATGAAATCGGCGAAATCTCCGGCGGATTTCAGGCGAAGCTTCTCCGCGCACTGGAGCAGCGCGAGATTGTCCGTGTCGGCGGCGGCGAGACAATCGCTATCAATGTGCGCGTGATTGCGGCCACCAACAAGAATCTGGAAACCGAGGTCAATTCCGGCCGCTTCCGCGAGGATTTGTTTTTCCGCCTGAACGTCTTTCCGATTACAGTCCCGCCGTTGCGTGAACGGCCCGCTGATATCGACCTGCTGGCGGCACATTTTCTCGAAAAGCTCAGATACCCGTCGGCGAAAATCACGAAGGATGTCGCCGAATCGCTGCGCGCCTATCATTGGCCGGGGAATATCCGGGAGTTGCGCAACATCATCGAGCGCGCCACGATTCTCGCCGACGGCGGCGCGATCAAAACCGAACACTTGGGTTTCCTCCCCGGCCTCTCCCCCACTCGCGACATGGCAGCCGCGACCACCGAGAGCGCCCCACTCCCCACCGTCACAGCGCAGGATCAAGGGATAGAGGATGTCGAGAAGCAGATGATCGTCGCCGCCCTGCAAGCCTGCAATGGCAACAAGAGCAATGCCGCCAAACGTCTGCGGATCACGCGTCGGGTGTTGTACACGAAGTTGCGAAAGTACGGGCTGGAGTAGATACAGATACTCCAAAACGTCATCGTCCCCAATAGCACGTGCCCCGGACTTCAGAACCTTTTGAACAAGGCCGGACAGGAGTGTCCGGCCCACCAGTTTGTAGCGGGCCGGACACTCTCGTCCGGCTTCTCGAATTTGCGAGGGTGACGGTCTTCCAATACTCCCTTAAGTCAGCGGCACACAAATCCCCAAGGCACTACCTGAACCCAAGGAAGTATTTTCAATTGCCCCTTGGAACTTTCCGTAACCACTTACGTAAGTTCTTTTGTATCGGCCAGTGGGCCGATGGTGGAGGGATGACACTTGGATCTGATCACTGACCTGGGACCGTTGGCGTTGGCCAGCCGGTTCCGCCGACTGGGAGAGCGGCTATCGCGCGACGCTTCGCGGATTTATGAGGAAAACGGGATTGCCTTCGAGGCGCCCTGGTTTCCGGTGATGTATCTGCTCAAGGAGAATTCGCCGATGCCGGTGACCGTGATCGCCCGGTCGCTCGGGATCACGCATCCGGCGGTCAACCAACTGGCGCACGCCATGACCAAGGCCGGGCTTCTGACCACCGCCCGTGACTCGGGGGATGACCGGAGGCGGCTGTTGTCGCTGTCGGCGGGCGGACGGCGCCTGCTGGGCAAGCTGGAACCAGTGTGGAGTGAAATCGGCGAGGCCACACGCGAACTGGTGGAGTCGTCGGGCGACGGCGTCCTGGCGGCGATCACCAACATGGAACGCGCTCTGGACGAAAGGCCAATGTATGAGCGGGTCACGGCGCGTCTCAAGGAACGCCACGCACCCAAAGTGACGATCGTCGGGTACCAGCCGCGCCTGCGAAAGAACTTCCGCGATCTGAATTACGAATGGCTGAATAAACACTTCACGGTGGAACCGTTCGATGAGGCGATTCTGCGCGACCCCGACGGCCAGATCATCAAGACCGGCGGCGCCGTGCTCTTCGCGCGGGTCGGTCGCGAGATTGTCGGGACAGTCGCGTTGATCAAGACCGACGCACGCACATTCGAACTGGCCAAGATGGCGGTCACGGAACGGTTTCAGGGACAACAGATCGGACGCCGGTTGGCGGAAGCGGCGATTGCCAAAGCCCGAGAACTCAAAGCGCGAAGCGTGATCCTCTACACCAGTACAAAGCTCGAAGCGGCGTTGGCTCTTTACCGGAAGCTGGGGTTTGTGGAAGTGCCGGGTGACGCCGGCGCGAAGCAGTATGAGCGATGCACGATCAAGATGAGGTTGAATTTGAGGTAATGGGAGTTATGGGAAGAATGGGAATTATGCGGGGGGAGTGGGAGGAAGGGTTATGATGAGTCAGAGGAATTATGCGGATCGGGATGCGTCCCGAATGATGCTGATTGTGGTGCTGTCGGTGTTGCTGGTATTGGTGGCCATCTCCCTGAGGTGCACAACGGCGCATGCGCAGATGGCACCGGGGCCCAAACTGGACCGGGGACAGCGCACGGCGATCATCGACTCGGTGACCGCCACGCTCAACAGCGATTATGTCTACCCGGACGTTGCCAAGCAGATGGAACAACTGGTTCGCCAGTATCTCAAACAGGGGAAATACGACACGATTACCGACCCTGTCGCGTTCACGATGAAGCTGACCGAGGACCTGCGTTCGGTCAGCAAGGACCGTCATCTCGGGGTGCGCTACACCCCCGATCTGGCGGCGATGTTTACACCCGGCGACACGCTGACCGATTCGGCAAAAGCGGCTGAGGCGGAACGCGCCCGATTGGACAACTACGGGTTCTACAAAGTGGAACGGCTGCCGGGGAATATCGGCTACATCGACTTCCGGTATTTTGCCAGCGCCGATGTTGCGGGGCCGACGGCGGTGGCGGCCATGAACTTCCTGGGCAATGTCGATGCACTCATCTTCGATCTGCGCCAGAACGGCGGCGGTGAGCCGACGATGATCCAGCTAATCAGCAGTTACCTGTTCGCGGAACAGAAACATCTCAACAGTTTCTATTTCCGTCCCCATGATACGATTCATCAGACATGGACGCTGCCATACGTGCCGGGACGGCATATGTCGAACGTCGACGTCTACGTGCTGACCAGTTCATTCACTTTTTCGGGCGCCGAGGAATTCACCTACAATCTTAAGAACTTGAAGCGCGCCACGATTGTCGGCGAGACCACCGGCGGCGGAGCGCATCCGGTCGAAGATCACGCGTTTCTCAGCCTGAATGTCCAATTGCGCGTGCCGTTCGGGCGTGCCCTCAATCCGGTGACGAACACCAACTGGGAGGGCGTCGGGGTCAAGCCGGATATCGAGGTACCCGCGGCGCAGGCGCTGGCGGTGGCGCGCATCGAGGCGTTGAAGAAATTACGCGACCGCGTCAACGACCCTGACCGCAAGCGTCTGCTGGCGTGGGCACTCGAAGGTGAAGAGGCGGAGCAGCACCCGGTGACCGTCGATGCCGCCACGATGCAGAAGTACGCCGGCGCCTTCGGCCCGCGAAGGATCCTCTTCGAGAACGGCGCATTGTTCTACCAGCGCGAGGGACGGCCCAAGTTCAAACTCGTGCCGTTGAGCACAACCGTGTTCCGGCTCGATTCACCCGAGACCAGTTACTTCCGTCTGAAATTCGTGGCGAATGAGCGCGGTGATGTGACCGAAGTGGTCGGGATGTACGACGACGGTCGCGAGGAGCGTTCTCCCCGGTCAGGGAGTTAGGGTGCAGGCCGCGGGGAGATTGCTTCGTCGCTACCTCCGCCTGCGGCGGAGACGCTCCTCGCAATGACGGTTGAAATCTCTCAGGCTTATCGAGATGTCATTGCGAGCGAAGCGAAGCAATCTCCCCACTACCTTTTGCGGAGACGCTCCTCGCAGCAAACGCACAGCGTCGCCGGAGTCCAAGGGGCTCAAAGCCCCTTGTCCGCTCGTTTGGCAGAATCGTGTTCGGAAAGAGCAATGGCCGTCATTGCGGGCGGAGCGAAGCAATCTCCCCGTTTAGAGTTCAATACAATTGCAGATGCGGGGGCGATTCAAACTGCATTGAGAAGCACCAGGCACGGGGGAAGACGGTTGGGGGGGTATTGGGCCGGTGGGTCCGGCTGCCGTCTTCCCGCCGTGCGTGTGTGCGGGCTTCGTGTTACGACTCTTCCACGTTCAATCTCGGCACGATGGTCGGCGTGAGCGGCGGTTCCGGAGCTTGCGGTTTCTTGGCCCGGCCGGCGCCGAAGAGCTTCTTGAACCAGTTCCGTTTGGATTCCTGTTTATAGTAATCCAGCCATGGCCGCACCCGGTCGATCACCGCGTAGACCGAGTCCTTCTCGCCGGAGACGCGTAGGATGTCCTGTTGCAACGACGCGACCTGAGTCTCGGCGCCCTGAATTCTGAATTGTTGAGAACGCACGGTCGTATCGAGTGCATACTTGATGCCCTGCAGACTATCGAGCGACTTCTCGAATTCGGCGCGCGCGATCTTCAGGTCTTTCTGTAATTGCTTGGACTTGGCGGCGACCAGCCGGTACGACTTCTCCAGGCTGTCGCTTTTCAGCCGCGTGCGTTCGATCGACACGACGACGGAGCGCAGACTGTCGGCAAGACTGTCGGTGCTCGCATGCGACTGCGCCAGACTGCCTTCCAGTTCGGTGATCTGGCCATGGGCTTTGGTCAGCTCGCCTTCGAGCCGCTTCTTCTCACCGCAGCCACTGGTGGTCAGTGCGAGCAGAACTGCCAGGCCGATGATTGTAGAACGCATACTTCCTCCCTTCCGATGGTATCTGATGCGAGTCACAATGACCGGTTGCAGGCACTGCTGCTTTCCGGGAAGGGTCCTTCACTCCTGCCATCACCCGGCCATGTGACCCGCATTTTATGAGCCGTACTCCGTCACCAAGTGCTCCTTGCGTCTGGTCTTTACGGCGGCATTGGCCGTGCGGCCGAAGACACTGTGGGCGATTTTGATTCCGGCTGCGACGAACCGGCCGCGACCGCCCGAGAGGTACCTGAGAAGTCGTACCCGAAACCCATCGCGCGGTTCACAGGAAATTTGCGTTTGTGTTCCAATTGGGATTGTCCGCGCACAAAGTTGGAGGTTGTGCTTCGACGGAAGTCAGTCCATGCCGGAATGGCACGGGCTGGCAGTCGCGAGCATTATGAAATCATGGATTGGCAATCTTCGTTTTGTCGTTACTTCTGTAACGAAGCCAACTCGCGTCGCTGGTGACAGCTACGATTCGACAACTGCGGAGTTCGATGGGAATCGGCATTTAGTAGAGTACTGATCAGGACAATGGGTGAAGTGACCTATGAGACGAATAACGCATCGTCGTTACCAGGCCCTGGCGGCCGTCGTGGTCATCATCGCGGCTGCTTCGGCAGTTGATGCAACCGGACCAGACCGGGCGGGCTGGGAAAATGGCGTGCGGACGATCGATCTGACGTCGTATTTCGACGCGAATTCGTCAACGCGCCGGCGGGTCTCAGTCCTCGTGGGTCTCAACCGCCTCGCATGAGACATCCCCCTCTGGCGGTTGCCATACGCCCACTGGATTCATCTTCTATCCAGCGTCGCCCGCACTTTGGAGGCAAGGGCGTTGACCGAGAACGGCTTTTGGATGAAATCGACACCCTCATTCAGGGCGCCGTGATGAGCGATCACGTCGGCTGTATAACCGGACATGAACAGGCACTTGAGCCCCGGGTGCTCTTCGCTCAGGGCTTGCGACAGGTCCCGGCCATTCATTTCGGGCATGACAACATCGGTCAGCAACAAATGGACCTTGCCGACGTGTTCCCTGGCCACCTGCATAGCCTCGCCGGGCGTGGAAGCCACCAACACCTCATACCCATAGATTTCCAAAACTCGCTTCGCCAGATCCAGGATGATCCTTTCATCCTCCACCAGCAGGATGGTCTCGCGTCCACCAGCGGCACGGGCTTTGGGGACTTCCTTCCGCACCTGCTCTGTCTTTGACGTGTGGCGTGGAAGGTATACCTTGAAAGTCGTCCCTTTGCCCGGCTCACTATACACATCGATGAAGCCCTTGTTCTGCTTCACGATGCCGTAGACCGTGGCCAGCCCAAGGCCGGTGCCCTTGCCCATCTCCTTTGTGGTGAAAAATGGCTCGAATATCTTGCTGAGGACATAAGTATCCATTCCACAACCGTCGTCGCTGACGTCCAGCTGTACATGGGCGCCAGCGGAAAATCCCGGATGATCTTCGCAGAACGCCTCATCGAAATCTGCGGCGTGGGTTGCGATCGTGATCTTCCCGACTCCGGTGATGGCATCACGGGCATTAACGCAGAGGTTGGCGAGGATCTGGTCGATCTGGGAGGGATCCATATTGACTTGCAGTGGCGCGGATTCGGGCATCCAAACAAGATCAATGTCCTCGCCGATCAGACGCCGGAGCATGCTCAGCATTCCCTCCACAGTTTCATTCAAGTCGAGTACAACGGGAGAAACGATCTGCTTGCGGGCAAAGGCCAGGAGTTGACGAGTCAGGCTGGCGGATCGCTCGGCCGCTTCTCGGATTTCCTGCAGTTCGGCAACAATCGGTTGAGTTAGCTCCGGGTTTTCGAGTAACAGCTCGGTGTGGCCAATGATCGCTCCCAGCATGTTATTGAAGTCATGGGCCACACGACCCGCGAGGCGGCCGATGGACTCCATCTTCTGGGCCTGGCGGAACTGGGATTCAAGGGACATTCGCTGAGTGATGTCCTCGACCAGCTCGATTACCGACGTAACCTTGCCGCCTTCGTCAAGGAGCGGAGATGAAACAACCCGGAAATTGCGGAGGCCGGCAGGAGTGGGCGTTTGCGTGAGGGCTTCGTGAACCATGCCATCCTGCAGCGTCTTGGCGGTCGGGCAGTAATCGCACACGCGCTCACGTGCCGGTTCATTGAACACCTGGTAGCAGATCGGACGCTGCGCCGGATCAACGTTGGGGAACCATTCGCGCATCCGTTGGTTCAGTTCGAGTACCTCCATTTCGGGACTGATAAGCGCGACACCAAGACCGGCATTGTCGACGATGCTGCGCATTTTAGCTTCGCTTGCGCGTAGCGCTGCTTCAGTCCGTCGGCGCTCGGTGATGTCTTGCGCCGTGCCGCGAAGTCCGATAATACGGCCGGTTGAATCGCGTTTGGTTTCGCTACGCGCTGTGATCCACTGGCACGGCCCATTCGGATGCGCAAGTTCCAGATCAACTTCATAAGGTTCGCCCGTTTCCAGGTTCCGTTTCACTGCGGCAGCCAGCCGTGCCGCGCTCTCGGGCGTGTAAGCCTTGAGATGTTCTTCGTATCCTGGCGGGCGTTGCGCGGGATCAAACCCATAAATGCGGTAATATTCCCTGGACCACGTAATCGTATCGGTGTCGGCGTCCCAATCCCAGCTCCCAAGCCGTCCGACACGCTGGGCCTCACGGAGTTCTGCCTCACGATTACGAAGCTCATCCTGCGTGCGCTTTCGGTCGGTGATGTCCCAAAACGAGGTCACGATGGCGCGGACGACCGGATCATCCAGGAGATTTTGGGAGATCGATTCCACCCAGATCCACTCGCCGTCCTTGCGCCTAAAACGGGCTTCAATTGAGGCCGCCGTTCCGGGGTTTGCGAGCAATGTCGCCATCTGCCTTTCGACCATCTCGCACTCGTCGGGATGCGCCCATGCGGCGACACTGAGTTTCGTGATCTCCTCTTCTGAGTAGCCGGTAATGCGTTCGCAGGACTTGGAGTAGTAGATCACCCGAAGGTGCGAATCAAAGAGGGTGATACCGATGCTGCCTTTGTCGCCCAGCGCCCGCAGGCGGGCCTCGCTTTGCGCGAGCTGCGATTCCGCAAGCTTCCGTGTGGTTATGTCCTGAATGAGGGACAAATAGTGCCGTTCTCCGCCCAGCTCAATCGCCCTTGCCGAGTTCGACACGACGATGATGTCGCCGGATTTCCGCCGCAATCGGTATTCGATGTTATCCAGCGCGCCCTCCTCTTGGAGAATGCGCCTGAGTCGCTCGCGGTCCTTGGGCTCTGCGTAAAGCTGAAGATCCTGCGTCGTATGCCCGACGATCTCCTCGCGTGCGTATCCGGTCGTTTGGACGAATGCGTCATTGACGTCAACGATTTGTCCATTCGATGGGCGGAAGACGGCCATGGCCACAGGACTGAAGCGAAATGCAGTTGAGAAACGTTCCTCGCTGGCACCCAGCGCCTGCTTCGCACGGTGGCTGGCTGTGATATCGACACCAAACGAAATCGTGGAGTTTGACCCGTCAAAAGCAGGTATGACAGAGTTCTGCCATGAAATGATGCGCTCCTCCCCGGTCTTCGTCAGAATCGGGTTCTCGAAGACAGCAGGCATTGCGCCGGTCTTCTTCTGAAAACTCTCGAACACCTTCCAGACATGGGTGTAACGGTCTTTGGGTACGATCCTTTCAAACCAGTCAATGCCCTCAAGCTCCTTCAAGGAGTAGCCGGTAATTCGCTCGGCCGCTTTGTTGAACATTTGCAGGTGCCCGCGCGCGTCCAGCCCGACAATCATCACGTTCGCCGACGATACGAGCTGCTGCAGGTATTCGTGGGCCCCTCGCAGCTCCTGCTCCGTCCGCTTGCGCATGTCCGCTTCGCGTCTCAGTCCCCACATCGTGTAGGCGATTCCGAGTGCCAGCGCGAGGCACAACAACTCAAGCAACCGTAAGACCCAACCAGTCGTTCCCAAGCCGTATCCTTCGAACCGGAGCTGCATCCCGCTTTCCTGCGGTGTCAAGGGAACCTGATGGACCATTTGATTATCTACAGTGCCCGTTGGGGGCAGATCGCAAACGTGCGCACCAGATGCGTTCACGAAGCTGACATGACTTGACCGGAGTGTTTGACTGGGAATCAGCGCTTGGAGAGTCCTCTCGCAGGAGTAGACGCCGGCGAACAACCCGAGGAAGGTGCTGTTGTCGAAGACCGGGACCCATATTTCATAGGAGGGTTTCCCCTGAATCGCCTCGAACGGAATTGTATAGACAGGCAGCCGGCTCTTGGCCGCAAGATGTGATGCACGCTTCGGTTCCGGTAGTTCGAGACTCAACCCGAGTATCTGCCTGTTCGGTTCGAGGGGCGCCACATCGTGAACGGTGAAGTTCGCGTCAACCCATGTGATGTTGATCATTTCCGGATGGTCCGCCACATACCGCGAGGCACGCTCCTGAAACGATTTGGCGTCCATGGCTCCATCAGCGCGTTCTTTGGCCAGCATTAGCAGGTAGTTCTCATTGCCCTTCAGCCTCATGCGAATGGTCTCGCCCGCCGATTCGGTGGCATTGACATGCTCATCTCGCCGGGTCTTATCGGCGTTCTGATGTGCAATCCAAAGGACGGCCGCAAAGGCAAGAATGAACAATCCGAGCAGCACGCCTGGGGCATACCACATGAGTGAACGTCGAATCGGGGGTGCCGCCACAGATAAGTGCGCATTCCCTTCCGCATCCTGGGGCTGGGTGGTAGCTGTCGTCTTTCCATTGCTGATCATGATGTCACCTCACGACCCTTAGAAATCACTCGGGGAATCTGTCGAATCAACGGACCGCCGGACACGAACCGGGGCGCCTCTGCCACATGTTCGGTCGCTCAACGGTGTTGTAGTCCACTCAGCATTGGCAGCAGCGGACTGCTGGCACTCGAACGCTCACCGACAGTCGGCCTCATACCGCATCTATCAGGCACCCACGCCATCGCCCAGCGCGGGTGATCGGTTCTCTCGACCCAACTTGGCGTACCTTGGTCATTCTGTCAATTTGTTTGTGAAATCGGGCACGAGAAGATTGATGGCGACCCGTGCGACCCGCCCGCTAGACGGTCTCAGGCGGAAGCGTACCCGGAGAAGTCTCGCCGGAGCAGGACCGACCGGACGGCTGCGACAAACGCGGCGAAATGCGGTGTTGTGGTATAACGTTCTGCCTGTCGCAGGCCCGCGAACAGCTCGGCGCGCAGGCCGCGCGTCAACTCGAGTTGAACGCCTCGTCCGATCGCGCAGCGGTTGCAGATATTGGCAGGATCGGTGCCGCTGTGCCCGGTCGCATCGTGAATCGCGTGAAAGCCTGATTGATTCAGGGCATCGACCAATGCGATACGCAATCGCCCGTGGAGTCCGCCAACGTACACGCCCGGTCCGGAGCCGGTGCAACCATGAACTGTTACGGCGACGGGAGTGGTCTCCAGCAGGCGGAGACAATCGGGATCATCGAATCGCCGGCTGGACAGATGGAGAACTTCGTTGCCGCGTGGTTTTAGACCCTCGAAGCAATAGAGCGAGAGTTCCTGGCCAGCGATGGCGGTGGCAAGTTCGGAGGTTCCGCCCTCGATATTGCCGCCGTGTGGTGCAATGAGGGCGAGATCGGTTCGGCAGTCATGTACGATTCGCCGCCAGTCCCGGTCTTCCTGGTGATGGCGGCACAAGTCCGCGAAGGTGCGATAGGTGCTACGGGTCGGCAGGGTTTTCTCCCGGCGTGATTGATTCTCGGGTGGACGCCATCAAGGGAGGGCGACGCTCCTGCCTAACCTCGTTCTTGCGCACCAAAAAGGCTCGGCAGTCCGCCGCGGCGGATCGCCCTCCCTCATCACCAATTGTACAGCTGGGGAGGACGGTCTGCGACGACAGCAATATCTCGCGAAATCATTTGTTCTTGCGGTCGGTAACGTCCAGGATCCAATCACCGATGGTCTTAAGCGCGACCGGCGACATTGTCTCCTCGATCTTCGCGTACTCTTCCGGTGAGCCGGTGGTGGCGGTCTGGAAAAGGTGATTGAGTCCGGGCAAAATCTCGAATGTCAGGTGCTTATTCCCCCCGGCCTTCAGAGCGGATTCGATGGCCGGTATATTGAGATCGGGAGGCACCTGAAGGTCCTTCTCACCATTGATGGCGAGCACAGGGCATTTGACTTTCTTCAACGCCGGCCGTGGATCGTAGGTGAGGAAGTAGCGGAACCAGGGGCTGGTGACCTGTTGGATTTGCATGTCGATGGCTCTGGCGATGGCGCTGCTATCGATGCCGGCAGCGCGGGCCGAGTCGGCCATCGCTGCCATGAGGATGTCGCGCAATTTCGCTCTGGCTCTCAGCGAATCAGATTCGGTCTCGAGAATCCCGAACATCGCCTCTTGTTGCTTGCGCTCGGCGGCAACTGCGGAGTCACCGGCGCCGGAGGCCCGGCTGATCAGCTCTGCCTGCTTATAGAGGATTTCCTCCCCGGTCACGCCCGGGCCGGCCATCATCACGATGAACGCGACATCCTTCGATTGCGCCGCCACCATCGGCGCGATGATGCCGCCCTCGCTGTGGCCGATCAATCCGATCCGCCTGGAATCGATCTCCTTGCGAGTCTTTAGGTAGGCCACACCGGCGAGAACATCGCGGGCGAAACTCTCCGAATTCGAGGCACCGCGACCAGCGGTAGACTTCCCGAACCCGCGGTCATCGGCGCGCAAGACCGCAATCCCCAGACGCGTGAGATAGTCAGAGAGAATGAGAAACGGTTTATGGCCAAAGACCGTTTCGTCGCGATCCTGCGATCCGGATCCGGTGATCAACAGCACCGCCGGTACCTTTGCTTCGCCACCCGGCAGCGTCAATGTCGCCGCCAATGTGACGGAGTCCTTCGAATTGGTGTAAGAGACATCCTCGGCACTGTACGGAAACGGCGGCTTTGGCTCCTGTGGGCGGGCAAGCGGCGGCACGGAATCGGTCGGGACGACAACCAGCGGCAGAGACAATCCACCCTGAGTCCACTTCCCTTCGATCGAGTCCGTGCCTGGCTTCTGGTCGCCCTCGAATGCCCCACCGATAACTTTCAATCCCAGATGCAGGTGACTGTTCACCCAAGTTACTTCATCGACTGGAATGCCGGTGGCGCCCTGGTCGGGACTGTCCACTGTGGCTTTCAGGGTGCTGTCTGCGCCGCGGGCGATATGAAACACGATGCGCAGTTCGCCGGTGGGCAGCTTCAGTTTTCCCAGCCAGGTGCCTTCAATCGCCGCCGTCGCAGTGGACGCGGTCGCAACGATCATCAGGATTACGAGCGTCACCGCAATGTTTGACCGGTGGTTCTGCCGTGAGTTCATCGCTATCTCCCTCTGGAAATGCCATTCAGCTTGGTCAATGGCGGTATCGCGCTTCAAAGTCAAGCCGACCAATCCATCAGTCAAGCCGATTCGTCATCAATTCCCAAGATTCGGTCATGAAGTCAAGTCCAAGTCAATCATGCCGATAAGATGGATTAAGAGGGGAGCGTTGATGGGCATCTAGTCTTGGATGTCGATTGCATACGACAACGGGCCCGTAACCGACTGACATCCCACGTCGGCTCCCCGGGGGCAGGACTGTGGAAGCACATTTAAGAGTGAGAAGACGCGAGTGTCTGACCTGGCGTTCCCTGGTGCCGGCATTTGTTGCGCTGGTGATCGCGATTCCCGCGGGCGCGAGTGATACCGTACGCACCGGTGGAACCGGGGCATCACTGGGTCTGGCAAAAGCGCTGGGAGCCGCCTTCATGGCCGCCAACCCCGATGTGATGGTTGACGATGTTCCCAGCCTCGGAAGTTCAGGGGGGATCAAGGCCGCGTCGCAGGGGGCAATCGACATCGCTTTTAGCTCACGCCCGCTCAAATCCGAGGAGAAACCGTCGGGCCTGGTGGATGCGAAATGGGTGATCACACCATTTGTCCTTGTTAAGGACGACGATTCGGTTGCGCACGACATCACGATTCCAGAGATCGAACGTATCTACACCGGCGCAGTCACCAGTTGGCCAAACGGAGAGCGAATTCGCCTGGTGCTGCGGCCTGCGGCCGAATCCGATACGCGCATTGCCAAAGAGATTTCGCCGGCCATGCATCGCGCGATCGACAGCCTGCATGCGATCGAGGGAATCCTGATCGCGGTGACCGACCAGGATTGCCTGTCGACGGTCGGCAAAGTCCCCGGCGCCGTTGGGTTTTCGACATTGGCGCAGGTGATCACCGAGAAGCGTCCGGTTCAAGTGTTCTCGATAGGGGGTGTCAAGCCGAGCGTGACAGCGCTGATCCACGGTGACTATCACTATGCAAAACCCCTCTACATGATCTGGAAACCTAACCCTGCCAATACAGGGCGGGAAGTCTGGAGGCCGAGGCGGAGATCAGTTCCCGCGCCATAACCCAGCTCATCGGTTCCAAGCCCACAATGTGGGAATTCGAGCAGGTTCGCCTCAATGAGGCGCTGACGAAGCGCGGACACGAGGCGTAAAAAGGCACACGGCGGATCATCAACAAGAAAGGCCAGACAGTCGCCGAACGGCGGGTAGAGATTCCAAGCCCCACCATAACGCGGTCACACATTCTCTATGATGCCGGAGTTCCCGTCGGACGGCTCGAAGTTGTCCGATCGATCAGACCGCTGTTACAGCGAACGGGCGGATTGGCCATCCTCTCTCTCGCCGGCAGTCTGCTCACATACCTCGTGTTATTCAAGCTACCGATCCGCAGCCTGCGTCGTATCGAGCAGGCGCTGCGCGATTCCGAGGAAACCCACCGCCGATTCCTCGAAGCGGCCAACGACCCCATCGTGATCGTGGACGGCAAACGGGGGGTGATAGTTCACGCCAACACCAAGGCCGCATTGCTCACCGGGATTCCGGTCGGCGAACTGGTCGGCCAGGCGGAATCGATCCTCTACCCTTCTGATGAAACTCGGCATTCCATGGCTACGA
>JACRMA010000029.1 GCA_016235085.1 Candidatus Zixiibacteriota bacterium | reverse complement strand
GTTGCGCCGAGATTGTCGGTCACGGTCAGAGATACGTTGTAGGTTCCCGCCGCAGCATACGTGTGCGTCGGGTTGGCCAACGTGCTGGTTCCGCCATCGCCGAAGCTCCACGCGTAGCTGGCGATTGTGCCATCCGGATCACTCGAACCAGCCGATGAGAATGCGACCGCGGTGCCGGCAGTTCCGCTATACGGGCCGTTGGCATTGGCCACGGGCGGCTGATTGGCACCGCTGCTGATGGTTGCAGTCGTCGAGTTTGAGCCCGTTGCGCCGAGATTGTCGGTCACGGTCAGAGATACGTTGTAGGTTCCCGCCGCAGCATACGTGTGCGTCGGGTTGGCCAGCGTGCTGGTTCCGCCATCGCCAAAGCTCCACGAGTAGCTGGCGATGCTCCCGTCGGGATCGCTCGATCCGGCGGAAGAGAACGAGACCGCTGTTCCGGCTGTGCCGCTATACGGGCCGTTCGCGTTCGCGACGGGCGGCTGGTTGCCACCGCCGCCACCTGCGGTTGCGGCGTCAGCGTTGATCAGACCGTCGCCAAAGTAGTTGTCGAATCCAGCCGCTCCGATATCGGTACACGTGCTGGTCAGCCGCGTGCGGACGGCCGATGCGGTCGTGTAGCTGCCCGTCGACCAGATCAGCGCACACACGCCGGCGGCATGCGGCGTTGCCATACTGGTGCCATCCATCGTGGCATAGCTGTTCCCCGGATACGTGGAGTAAATCGACACCCCAGGCGCAGCGACGTCGACTTGCGATCCGAAATTGGAGAATACCGCCAGGTTGTTGTTCTGATCAGTGGCAGAGACGGCGACACACGAGGAGTAGGCCGCCGGGTACGACACCGGCGCCCCGTACCCATTGCCGGCCGCCGCACAGATCACGACACCGGCCGCATACGCGTTATCGCACGCGGTCTGCAAGGCCGTGGTGCCACTGGAGGCACCCAAGCTCATGTTGGCCACTTGCATCCCATTGGCGGCGCACCAGTCGATGCCCGCGATGACATTGGCAAATGTCCCGCTGCCGGCCGAGTTCAGGACTTTCACGCCGTACAGACGGCAGGAAGGCGCCACACCGAGGACACCGACCGTGTTGTCGATCGCGGCGATCGTGCCGGAAACATGCGTGCCATGGCCGTTGTCGTCCATTGGGTTGCTGTCGCCGTTGACATAGTCGATGCCACCAGCATAGTTGGCCGCCAGATCGCCATGATTGTAATCGATTCCCGTATCAATGACGCCGACTTTCACCGTCGCGCCCCGTACGCCGCGTGCGTGGGCCAGCGGGGCATTCACCTTGCTGATCCCCCACGGCACCGTCTGGGCCATCATGTGAATCGTGCGGTTGGGCTCGATGTAGTCAACCGACGGGTTATTCAAGAGCGCCTGGTACTGATCCGGAGTCAGCTTGCCTGAGAATCCGTTTAGCACCGTCGCGTAGACATTCTGCGGCTTCGCGCCGACAGCCGCGGCCACCTTGAGCGCATCCGCCGCGACGCGCTTTCCAAGACCCCGGGACTCACCCGGCTTGAGGACGACGATGTACTCGCCCGGAATAACCACCCCATCATTGCTGGGGGATGCCACACCAGGTGTGGACACCGTATCCCCTGATTGCAGCGGGGACTGCTGCGAACAACCAAACAGGACCATCGCACCGGCCGCACTAAGGGCCAGCAAAACCCACAGAGTGCTCTTCCGCATCTGTGCTCCTCCCGCGATGTTAAGGTTTACAATCCTTGATCACAACACCGGTGAACTTGCTCTCGCATCGTGCACCCATACGCCGATTCACCGCGCTGTGACCGATTGGCATTGGCCGCGCGACACTTTGGCGGCCTTGCCATATTAGATATGGCAGTAGCGGGAATTGTCAAGTGCGAATCGATCTCTAAAGTACAACAACCGGAAAATACCAATTGTGACTATGGGAACTTGCAGATGCAAACATGAATTACTTCTTGAATTCAATGTTCAGGATTACGGCACATAGTAACCAACGCCAGAAAATCCGCCGGCGGATCGATCCGACACTCCAGAAGCGAGCCGGTGACCGGGTGGCGGAACGACAACTGTTGCGCATGCAATGCCGGCCGGCCGATCGTCTCCACCATACGGCGTCCCAAAAGCCGTAGCGATGGCCGTATACCTTTAAGATGTGCTTGGCCGCCTCCATAAGCAGCGTCACCAACCACCGGATGCCCTGCGTGCGACAGGTGCACGCGAATCTGGTGGGTTCTTCCGGTTTCAAGCGATACCTCCAACAGGTCCGCCAAATCGAACTGCTCGAGTACTTTCACATTGGTCCGCGCTGATCGCCCATCTGGTCTTACCGACATCCTCTTCCGATCCGTTGCCGACCGCCCGATCGCGCCGTCGAAGCCAATGGATGGCACGCGGAGGTTCCCCCATGAAACTGCAAGGTACACGCGCTTCAGCGTCCGATCCTTCAACTGGTCAGCGAGCCGACGGTGAGCCAGCTCGGTTCTCGCCACGATCAGCAGCCCCGAAGTATCCTTGTCCAGCCGATGGACAATCCCCGGACGGTCACTGGGGGCCATCGCTTCGCCGGAGAACGCATTCGATCCCAGCAGTGCATTGACGAGCGTGCCCGAACGGTGCCCGGCGGCAGGATGCACAACCATACCCGCTGCCTTGTTTACCACAATGATTGCGTCGTCCGAATAGACGATGTTGAGGGGAATCTGTTCCGGTTGCGGTTGGGCGCCGGTATCCTCGGGACGGATCAGATCAATCTGAACCGACTCGCCTTCACGTACCCGATAGCTGACGCGAACCGGTTTGCCGCTAACCAGCACGGCATCCGCAGCCGCGGCGCGCTGCACCTGCGCCCGCGAAGCGTCGGGGAGACTCTGCGTCAGGAATTGATCAACGCGTTTCCCGGCGTCGTCCGCCGCCACTGTGAACGAAAAACGTTCAGGACCTGCATGCATGCCAGACCTGCTTCCTCTGCCCCGCAGCCATGCGGAGCAGCCGGTTAGTAGACTGAATCGGAAACCTTCGATGTGGCCGTGTCGGGTTCACCGGCCGGCGGCGTGGCCATCTGACGGCCGCGACCGAAGATCGGATCCCACCAGAGCGTTACCAGCAGCGTGATCACTCCGACCGTGACCGCCGAATCCGCGATATTGAATGTCGGCCAGCGATCCATGAGATAGCCGGGATGTTGAATAATCCCAAAATTGAAGGAGGGAATGCGCATGTCGAAGAAATCCACGTCGATGAAGTCGATGACCTGGCCCAGAACGACCCGGTCGATCAGATTCCCGATCGCCCCGCCCAAAATCAGTGCCAGCGCCCAGTGGGACAGCCGCCCCTCATCGCCATCCCGAAACAAGTGCCAGCCAATCCAGCCAATGACCACAAACGCCGCGACAAAGTACGTCGCCTGATTGCTCCACTGGACGCCAAACGCGCCGCCGGGATTAAGGATGTAAGTCAGGCAAAACCAGTCGCCGAATACCTTGACCGACTGATGAAGGTCCATCGAAGAGGCAACGGCCCACTTGGTCGCTTGATCCAGGATGACCACGGCCAGCGGCAGAAGCCATATCGCACGCCCGCCATGGACACGGACGGTCAAATCGGACCCTTGATTGGGATCAAAGGAGGTGGGATCACTCGGAGGCAATGGAGGCTCAGTGGTCGTTGTTGGCCCGGACCTTGTCCTGTTCCTCTTTTTCCTTGCAGGCGATGCAAAGCCGCGCGTGCGGCACCGCCTCCAGACGCGCCACGGAGATATCCTGGCCGCAGGTCACGCACTTGCCGTAGCTGCCGTCGGCGATCCGCCGCAAGGCCTCGTCCAAATGGTAGAGGAACCGGCCGGACTTCGAGGCAAAGTGCTTGGCGGGGGGCAAAGCCGCGAATTTTTTCAGGTCGCGTTTGTTCACGGCCTCTCCCAGTCTGGGTTTGTCGTTCCGCCTCTATACGGGCGACCGCTCAATGATGATGGTCGCTTCCTGTCCATTGAGGTCGATCACGTGACCGGCCGACCGGTCAACCTTCTCCGGCCTCAACCCGAGTTCTACACTCAGGGTATCGTCTTTTATCCGTCCCACGTGCTTCTGCAGAGCCTCCAGCACCGGCGCCGTTGAGTGCACGGTCAGCCGGATGCGGTCCGTGACGTCCAATCCGATCTTCTTGCGCGTGTTTTGGACCCGGTTGACCAGCTCGCGGGCGAATCCCTCGGCGCGCAAGTCGTCGTCCAGACGGCCGTCAACCGCGACAATCAGCCGCCCATCGGACTCGACAAAGTATCCTTCGGGCCCAGTGGTGTCCACCAGCAAATCGCCGGGCCCCAGGTCGATTGTCTCTCCACCGATTGTCATAATTGCTGATTGCCGCCGCCGGTAATTATCGATGGCCGATTTGTCCCAGGACCCCAGCGCCTTCTGCAGTTCCTTGACCCGCGCTCCCAACCGTGACCCTAACGCCGCGAAATTGGGTTTAATCGACATCTGCACGAATCCGTCGGCGTCGGCCCTGATACTCACCGACTTCACATTCAATTCGCTGGCAACCAGTTCCGTCATACCATCCAGTGTCCCGGCCGCCCATTCTCCGGGCGGGAAGATCGTCACCTCACGCAAGGGCTGCCGCACCTTCTGACGCGCTTTGGCTCTGGCGGCCCGCCCCAGCGACACAACCCGCTGGGCGGCGGCCATTCTGGATTCTAAATCGGCATCTATCGCGCCAGCGTTAGGCGACGGAAAGTCGGTCAAATGCACACTCTTCGGCCATCCGGAGGCGGAATCCCCGATCAGGCGGCGGTAAACATGGTCGGCAAAGAACGGTGCCGCCGGCGCGGCCAGTTGCGCGATCGTCAAAAGCCCGCGCGCCAGTGTCGCAAAGGCGTCGAGCTTCTCCTCGGACTTCCCCGCTCCCCAGAACCGACGGCGATTGAGCCGGACGTACCAGTTGCTGACATCATCCACGACAAAATCGGCGATCTGCCGGACAGCGCTGGTCAGATCGTACGAACTGTACGCTTTGTCCACCTGTCCAGTCACACTCGCCAACCGCGAGTTCAGCCACCGGTCGAACTCATTCGCCGATGCCGGCCGTTTCAAAAGCTCAATCACATCAATCTGGTCAATCCCGGCATAGAGCTCGAAAAAGGCCAGTGTGTTCCGCCATGTGTCAAAGAACCGGTTCCGTACCTCGGTGACTGCATCGGTGTCGAACTTGGTCGGAATCCAAGGCTGCGAAACAGACAGCAAATACCAGCGCAGCGTGTCGGCACCGTTCGATGCAATGACCTCCCAGGGGTCAACCACGTTTCCCCGGGATTTCGACATCTTGCGCCCCTTCTTGTCGACGATGAACTCCATCACGAGGCAGTTCTTGAAGGATGACTCTCCCGTCAGCATCGTGGCGATGGCATGCAAGGAATAGAACCAGCCGCGCGTCTGATCGACCGCCTCACTGATGAAATCAGCGGGG
Organism: Candidatus Zixiibacteriota bacterium; assembly: GCA_016235085.1. Taxonomy (GTDB): domain Bacteria; phylum Zixibacteria; class MSB-5A5; order WJJR01; family WJJR01; genus JACRMA01. Next base: position 40,605 of record JACRMA010000029.1, on the reverse strand, counting down.
TATCGCGTCGGCAGCTTGTCCTTGCCGCTGAACGGGTAGTGCCACTGCGCAAACGGCATCGCCCCCGAATCAAACCAGACGTCGATGACATCCGGGACGCGGTGCATTGCCGTCTGGCACCCCTCGCAGGTAATCGTGATCTCATCGACATAGGGCTTGTGCAAATCGAGCGGTTCCGGCAGGTGCGACCCGCGCCGTTTCAAATCTTCGACCGACTCGACCGCCGTCTGGCCGCCGCACTTCTCGCATACCCAAATGGGCAGCGGCGTCCCCCAGAATCGCTCGCGGGACAGCGCCCAATCGACGTTGTTCTCCAGCCACTCACCGAAACGCTTCTCACCAATCTCCGGAGGATACCAGTTGATCTTCTTATTCAATTCGAGCAACTGGTCACGGAAATGCGATGTCCGGATGTACCAGGAACGGCGCGCGTAGTACAAAAGCGGCGTATCGCAGCGCCAGCAGAACGGATACGTATGCTCAATCTGCCCGGCGTCGTAGAGCCGTCCGGCTTGCTTCAAATCCTTGATGATCTGTTTGTCGGCGTCCTTGACGAACTGTCCCGCATACGGCGTTATCTTCGCCTCGAACGTCCCATCAGGAAGCACCGGCTGAATCGTCGGCAGCCCATTCTTGCGCCCGACTTCGTAGTCATCGGCGCCAAACGCCGGCGCCATGTGCACGATTCCGGTGCCATCCTCGGTCGAGACAAAATTCGCTTCAAGTACCGAAAAGGTCTTCTCGCCAGGGGCATCCTTGAAGAAGGGGAAAATCGGCTGGTACTTCTTGCCGATTAGTTCCGCACCTTTGAACCGCCGTTCGACTTCAAATTCTCCGAGCACCGCGTTCGCGCGCGCCTCCGCCAGGATGAACCGTTTGCCTTCCTTGACCGCGAGGACATAGTCGATATCGCGCCCGACCGCCAAGGCTGTGTTCGATATCAATGTCCACGGCGTCGTTGTCCAAACCAGAAACGCGGTCTGCGGGTCATCCGCCAAAGGCATCGTGACGGTCACCGAGGGATCGGTCACCGTGTCGTACCCCTGGGCCACCTCATGGCTGGACAGGCCGGTGCCGCAACGCGGGCAATACGGGACGATCTTGTGGCCTTCGTACAACAGCCCGCGCTGGAAAAACTGCGCCAGAATCCACCACACCGATTCGACGTAATCGTTGGTAAGCGTAACGTAAGGGTGTTCGAGGTCGAGCCAATAACCGATGCGCCGCGTCAGGCGATCCCACTCGTCTTTGTACTTGAAGACCGATTCCCGGCACTTGGCATTGAACTTGTCGACGCCGTACTCGATGATCTTGGCTTTCGATTCCAATCCGAGCGCCTTCTCGACTTCGATTTCGACCGGAAGCCCGTGGGTGTCCCATCCGCCCTTCCGCTCAACTTTGAATCCCTTCATCGTCTGGTAGCGGCAAACCAGATCCTTGATGGTGCGGGCAATGACATGGTGGATTCCCGGCTTTCCATTGGCGGTCGGGGGGCCCTCGTAGAAGACAAACGACGGTGACCCCGCCCGGCCGGCAATTGAGGCCGGGAAGATACTATTGTCCTCCCAAAACTTGAGAATCTGCTCCTCGAGCTCGCCATAGGTCGGCCCTTTGGCGCCGCTTTTGGGCTCAAATTCGGAATCGGATATGATCGGTTCGGTGCTCATCGTGTCTACGGGCTCTTAAACTGGCACCGGCACCCGCCGGTTCCCCATTAACGCCCTGACAGGGCTCACTCCAGCCGCCCCGGCCAAGCCGGGTATTTACCAGATTTTGCGCGGATTGTCACGGCCAATCTGCGGGTTTTCCCAGACGAAAACGACGCCGGCCCGATTGCCAGCGTCGATCGATAAATGCTACCTGGGATGTTGCCTGGCCGCTTTGGCCGGTTCAGTTGCAGCGGTCCGGGCCGGGTTGCAGAACCCCGGCCATGATGTCGCACATTGTGACGACATCGAACACGTCCACGAGTCCATCGCAGGTGATGTCGCCGCGATTCACGCGCGCGCACGATGGATCTTTCAGAGGACTGGCGCCGCCCGCGAACGCATAGCTGATCAAACGCACGACATCGCCAACTTCATACGGCAGTCCATTGTCGTTGACGTCACCCTGCCACGAACAATTCGGCGCGAGGATCGAGAAGTCTCCCGGGATTAGAACTGGACGCTTGAGAAGAACCCCTGACAAATCACCGATTGTGTTCCATGTCTGAGGAAACACCGGATCGTTTTCGAAGAAGATCGGCGTGACTTGTGGTGTCGTTCCTGGAAGAACCCGCCACAACATGCGCAAAGCAACCGCCCGGCCGGGAAGATAGAATGTGGTATCGCTGGAGAAGGGTGCGTGCATAAAGTCGACGGCCGCAAAGGTCATTACACCTGACGCGACAACACGGCCACCATAGGCCTCGAAGCAGGTACCTCGAATCGATTCTATCTCGGTCGTGAATTTTGGCGTGGTGTCGAACACGACCGTGTCGGTCAACGGCTCGATCAGCGTCGGGTCGTAGCGAACTCGAAACGCGTATCCACCCAAGACGATTGAATTGCGAAGGAAGAACTCGATGATCACCGTGTCACCGGGAAGTCCCCCGGCGTTCAGGATGCGCATGGTGTCGGCGTCGGAGGGTGTTTGGCCACTTGCCGATGGAGCGTGGAACAGCGCTAGCACACAGGTCGTCAACAGTACGGCGACGCCACACTTGTGGAACAACCGTCCGAACATGGAATTCTCCTCCGACTTGCTGCCGGGATGAGTAAGAAACGTCCGCGGACTCAGCCGGCAATTCCGAAACTGATGCCAGCGTCAACGCCTTATAAGTGTAACACAGAATCGCAGATTGTCAATAGGCCGACGCGGCGTATTTGCCCCGGAAAGCTCCTAGTCAGAGCCCAGCGCCACCCGAGTCATGCGTCAAGTCCACTTCGTCCATTTCGTCCACTTCGTCCACTTCGTCAACTTCGTCCACAGCCCGTCACACCCGCTTGACCAACTCCCCGATCAAAGCCGACAACACCGGCTCCGCCCGATTGGCCACCCCGACAATCGTCTCAAAATCGGTCGGATGAAGCGCGTCCGGCAATCCCATGTCAGTGATAATCGAAAACCCCGCGACCCGCGTCCCCTGCTGGCGCGCGACAATCACCTCCGGCACGGTCGACATGCCCACGACATCGGCGCCGATGGTCCGCAGGAACCGATACTCGGCAGCGGTTTCCAAATTGGGCCCGGCTACCGAGACATACACGCCCTTCTTCATGGGAATTTTGAGATCGAGCGCCGCCTGTTCGGCCAATCAAGGGGTTGGCGCCGAGCAGATTGATGTGGTCGGTGATCGCCATGATATCTCCGGCGACAAACTGGGGATTGAGACCGCCGCAGGCATTGGAGACGATCAGGATCTTGACTCCCAGTTGATGCATCACCCGCACCGGCAGCGTGATCTGCTGCATCGAATACCCTTCGTAGTAATGGAAGCGTCCCTGCATCGCCACCACCGGCTTCCCCGATAGCTTTCCGAACAGAAGCCGTCCCGCGTGCGACTCGACCGTCGACTTCGGGAAATTCGCAATCGTCTCGTACCCAATCGCCTTCTCGACTTCGATACCCTTGCCGAGAGCACCAAGTCCGCTCCCCAAGATGATCCCGATGGCCGGGGTGGCATTGGTCTGCTTGCGAATCGAGGCGGTCGCCTCGTTGATCTGTTGCCGCCAGTCACTCATAATCCACTCCCATCAAAACGCAGGGGCACAACTCCCCGTGCCCCCGCATATGTTCGTTAACAGAGATGTCGTTCTTTCCGCAGTGCGGTTTCTGGTCATCCTTTGATCTGAATCCGCATCTGCCCACCAGGCGCCGGTGCTTCCGTCGCCAACCGTTCGGAGGCCCACACCGGCGGCGCCTCAGGAGCGGGACGTCCGGGCGTGGGGCCAAATTCGCTCGTCACCGCGTGCAGATGGTCTAGTTGGGAAGTCAGCAGCGTCTCGATTTGCGTGATGAAACGCGTCTTGACCGCAGTCAGTTCCTCGATCTGCCGCCGCACGTCGGCCAGCCGTTGATGCGTCTCATTCGTAACCGTCTCGGCTTCAAGGCAAGCCTTGGTGATCAGGCTGCTCGCCTCGGCCTCGGCCGACTTGCGACGGTCGCTCGCCGTCTTCTGCGCGTCGATCAGCGTGGTCTTGATCGTTTCCTCGATCTCACGGTACTCGGCCGTGATCTGCTCGGCGACCGCCAGACGTTCGCTCAAACCGGCGATGTCCGACTGCATGTGCTCGAGTTGATCGGCGAGTTGATCGAGAAAATTGTCCACCGTGTCTGGGTCGTAGCCAAGCATCTTGCGACGGAACTCCTGGCCACGGATGTCTTCCGGGGTGATTTCGTAGGACGTGTTCATGGTTTTCTCTTATGTGGTGATGGCTGGGCGCCATCACCCCTGCCTCCGACGGCCATTATATGCGAAACCGCCGGAAAGTCACTATTTATTGGGTGGACAATTGCCTTCGCAGGCGGCAAAGCAACCGATTCAGCATCTGACCCTGAAGCAGGGGAGGGCGAGGCTCCTGCCGAGCCTTGTATCCGCGCGCCAGGCCCTACCCAAGCGGATCACCCCCGCTCGCCAAATACCGCCCGGCCAATCCGCAACATGTTGGCACCCTCCGCCAACGCCATCCGCCAGTCGTCGCTCATTCCCATCGAGCAGTAGCGCATAGCCCCGCCGTGTAAGTCGGTTGACGACAACCGGTCAAACCACCCCCGCAAGCTCCGGAATGCCACCGCAATCGGAGCAGGATCGTCCACGAACGGCCCAATCGTCATCAACCCCATAATCCGGAGATTCGGCAAGGCGGCGATTCGCCCGGCAAGCTCCTCCACGCCCGCTGGATCACAGCCAGACTTTTGAGATTCCGCCGTGGTGTTGACCTGGAGCAGGATATCCTGCCGCTTGCCGGTCGCGCCCGCCCGGCGGTCAAGCGCCCGCGCCAGTTCGAGACTGTCCACCGAATGAATCAGATCGAACAGACCCACCGCGTCACGCGCCTTGTTCTCCTGCAGATGCCCAATCAGATGCCACCGGAGCCCCGCCGCCCTAACCTGGGGAATCTTCCCCGCCGCCTCCTGAACCCGATTCTCCCCAAAATCGAGAAACCCCACCGTGGCTGCCGCATCGACGAACTCCGGGCCAAACGTCTTCGAAATGGCAACAACGACGACCGACTCCGGCGCTCTCCCTAAGCGCGCCAGCTCGTCATGCAACGCACCCCGGAAACGGCGGACATTCTCCCCAATTGCCCCGGGTGTCGACATGGGGGAAGTATGTATTCGCCGATGTCGGAATCCAAGCAGTGGCTGCTGTCAATCCGCCTGCCCAAGTATTACCTTCCCCACCTCCGCGACAGTCTCCGCGGTGCTCCCCCATGGCCGACAAAGACACGATGGTTTGGATGCTGCGGCGACCGGTCAAGTCGTTCCTGGCGTGGCTGGCCGGGGCCAAACCGCAGCCATTTCCCGCAGATGCCCAACGGATACTCGTCGTCCGTGAGGGCGGTTTCGGCGATCTCATCCTGACCATGCCGATTCTGCGCGCCTTGCGCCAGCATGTCGGACCGGACGTGACCATCGATCTGCTGGTGCGTGAGCCGGTCGCCGGGATGATGGCCGACAATGGCGTCACCAACAATCTCTACGCCAAGGGCAACAATCTCTTCCGCGCCGTGCCCACAATCCTGGCAATGCGACGGCGCCGCTGTCAAGCGGTCGTCGATCTCGTCTCATCGCCGTCATTGTCGTTTGCACTCTGGATTCTAGCCGCCGCGCCGCGCGCCCACCGCAGCGGTGGTGACAAGGCCGAGTTGCGCGGGATGTACCATCAGCATGTCGAACTGCCGCCGCGTCCGTCGATTCACTTCATGGAACGGCTGCGCCGGATTGCCGCCTTCGCCACAGGCGACGCCCCGGTGTGCGACGATATTCCGTGGTTCAGTTGGCCAGAGGGTGTGCGCACTCAGGCGGATTTGGTGTGGCAAAGTGTCGTACACAAGTCGAATTCCGGCACTCAGTCCGGCCGGGTCGTACTGGTCAACCTCTCCGCCGGTCTGCCGCGACGGACCTGGCCGGACCGATCATACCGTGAGCTCTTGTCCGATTTGGTCCCGAGGTACGAAGGCAGAATTCAAAGTTGGATCATTACCTCATCGCCTGCAGACCGTCCCCGTGCCGAGGCGCTTACGGCTGCTCTCAACCGACCAGAGGTCGTGATCCTCCCGCCGCAATCCGATTTCCGCGTGATCGCCGCATTAGCCGGGCGTGCCGACGTCGTGCTCACACCCGATACTTCGCTGGTTCACGCCGCTTCGGCAGCGGGCATCCCGGTTGTCGGATATACTGTGGCCGAGAACGTTATCTCCTGGGCGCCGTGGAAAATACCCCACGAGGTTGTCGCCGCGCCTCCGGGCATGACGGTGTCGGCAATCCCAGTCAGCGAAGTCGCCGCCGCCTTCGATCGCCTTCTGTCCAAGCTCCCACGACGTCCATGACGTCCACTTCGTCTACTTCGTCCACTCCGTCCACTCGCATCACTCCACCGAAATCCCAAACTTCTTCAATCTGTACAACAACGTCTGCCGCGACATCCCCAGAAGCCGCGCGGCACGCGAACGATTCCCACCCGCTTTGCGCAAGGCCTGCTCCAGAAGTGATTTCTCCACCGACGAGAAGTCGATTCCCCCGTCGGGCAGGTTCGCCGGCGCAGTTGCCGGGCCGCTCGCTGTAACTCCCGCGGCGGCTGGCGCGGTGATCTCCCAGGGAAGGTCGGCCACTGTGATACGGCCTGCGTTCTCCCTCAAGACCACGGCCCGTTCGATGGCGTTTTCAAGTTCGCGCACATTCCCCGGCCACGCGTGCCGTTTCAGTGCCGCCAACGTTTCCGGTTCCAGCACAACCTTCTCAGCGTGGTACCGCTCCAGAAACGCGTGCACCAAAGGCTCGATATCATCGGACCGCTGCCGCAACGGCGGCACCTGGATCGTCACCACATTGATGCGAAAATACAAATCGCGCCGGAATGACCCGGTGGCCACCATCTGCCCCACATCGGCATTCGAGGCACAGATGAACCGCACGTCGACCGCGATCGGTTCCTGCCCTCCCAGCCGTTCAATCTGCCGCTCCTGCAGTGCCCGGAGCAGTTTCACCTGCAAATCGGTCGGCAGTTCGGTGATCTCGTCGAGGAATAGTGTCCCGCCCGTGGCGCGCTCGAACCGCCCCGGACGGTCGTGATCGGCGCCGGTAAACGCGCCGCGTTGCGCACCGAACAGTTCGCTTTCGATCAGGTCGCGCGGCAGCGCGCCGCAGTTGACCGCCACAAACGGGCCGCTCTTGCGATGGCCATGATAGTGAATCGCCCGCGCGATCAATTCCTTCCCTGTGCCGCTCTCCCCCAGTATCAAGACATTGGTGTCTGTCGGCGCCACGCGGCTGATCAGATCAAAGATTCGTTCCATTCCCGCGGAGACCCCGATAATGCTCTCGGGACGAAACCGCTCCGTCAGCTCGGACTGAAGCCGCGTGTTCTCCTGCAAGAGTCGCCGCCGCTCCAGCGCCCGCTCGATTGTCAGCCGCAGCACGTCGAATTCAAACGGCTTCGTCACAAAATCAAACGCCCCTGCCTTCATCGCCTCCACCGCCCGGTCCACTGTGCCATAGGCCGTGATGATGATGACCTCGGTATCCGGTGAGACGCCTTTGATCCGCCGCAGCAGTTCGTACCCATCGAGCTTCTGCATCGCCAGATCGGTCACGACCAGATCGGCGCCATCCTTCTGAAACGCCGCCCACCCTTCGGCACCATCAGACGCCACGGCCACCTCGAATCCTGCGCGGTGGAGATTGTATTCGGCGACACGGCGAAGACTGTCGTCGTCTTCAACAAATAGGATCCTCGACCGATCGGTCATGGCTTCAATCCCTGCCCTGTGTAATCCTCCACAGCCGACGGCAATTGCACCACGAACTTCGTACCCGGCGTTCCGCTGTTGTCGAGATGAATCTTCCCACCGGTGTCGCCCACCAGACGCGCCACAATCGCCAACCCCAGTCCGGTTCCCTCGGGCGTTGTGGATACAAAAGGTTCGAACAGTCGATCAACCACACTGGGATCCACACCGGGACCATTGTCAGTAATCACCAGCGCAATCATCCGGCCGTCTCCCGCGGCGCACCATTCGATACGGCCGGAATTCGACGGGACGGCACTCAATGCGTTGAGCGTCAGGTTGAGTGCCACCTGCCGGAATGCGTCCGGGGGAATCGCCGCCACGAGATCGGCCGGCACACGCGAGTTGTCGAACGCGACATTCTTCTTCCCCCGCGGCCCAGTCGTGAGCTTCTCGACGAAATCCAATTCCTGCCGCAGATTCGACACACCGGCCGCCGTAGCGGTGGGCCGGGCAAAATCCAACAGGTCCGTGATCACGCGGTCGAGCCGTTTCACCTCACGCGCCAGGACCGCGGCAAACTCCGCACGCCCGGTCGCATCGGTGTCCGGGTTCGCCAAAATCTCGGCGGCGCCGACAATTCCACCCAACGGATTGCGCACTTCGTGCGCGAGTCCCAGAGCGATCTGCCCAGCCGCGCGTTGGCGGTCTGCCTGGCGCAGCGATTCCTCTGCGGCAAGCAGCGCTTCGGTTTTCTCCCGCAAGGATTCGAGCGAACGCTGCAATTGCGCATTCGCCGAAGTCAGCCGGTCACGTGCGGCTCGTTGCTGGTCCGAGAGCCAGCCAACCACTCCACCAATCAAGAGGTACAGCACCAACTCAAGAAACAAACTGGTTTGCGCGTGCTGATGATGCCCGGCAAGCTGCGTCTGAATGTGAATCACGTAGATCGCGCACGTCGTCAGTCCGAGATACAGCCCCCCGCGCAATCCAAACCAGAGCGCCGCGAGCACAATAGGCAGGTACGTCACCTTGAAGAGGAAATCGTGGACCCAAAGAACATCATGTGGCGTGAGGAAATGCGCCACCGAAAGGGTGACCAACATCACCCCAAGAATGACCCATCGGACAGTGCTGCTCATCTCACGAGAATATAGGATTTATATGTCCTATATGACCTATTTTTGTTCCAAATACATCATGCATGTTGCTTTTCCACCACCGCAGCAATTCTCAACTCATTGCCTCCCAAAGGCATAGCTTTCGACCGCCTTGGCGCCTCCTCCAAAGCAATCGCTATTCCATGCCGCTTTCGCGTCACTCCATCTCTTCGAATGCCCGAATGATGTCGAATTCGGATGACGCCTGCAGGAGCCGTTCCCGGAAGTAATCGAACCGAAGGAGCTCGGCCAGTCCCTTGAAGAGCTTCAAATACAGGTTGTCGTCGTACGGTGGTGCCGCCATCACGAAAAACATCCGCACCAGTTCGCCATCTGGGGCATCGAACTCGTACCCGGGATCGGCGAGCGCCACACCGATGAGCAATTCTTTGGCCTGATAGGACCGAATGTGCGGGATCGCGATGCCGTGCCCAATGGCCGTCGTGGCTTTTCGCTCACGATTGATGAAATCGGTCAGAAGCTTGTTGTGATTGCCGGTCTTGCCGGAGCGTTCCAGAAGTTCGACCAGCTCCTCTATGACTTTCTCTTTGTCTTCACGCTTTTGTTTCGCGGTCCGTTCGACACCGTCCTCGGCATCCTCTTCGGAGCCGGCCGTGGTCTCCATCCGCAATTTGATGAGATCGGTACGAAGCAGCCGGGAGATATTCATGGCCGTGATCGGTGATAGACGAATCGTCTGAGTCGCAACATCACCGCTCCTGCCCGCACCCCTCGTGCCACGTCCTCTGCCTAACGGCGCGCCAGCTCGATCTGAAATTCCTGCCGGAGCGATTCGATCGCCGCATCGAGGAAGCGCGCATCAATCACGCAAGTCACCGCCGCCGACGTCGCCGAAATCATGTCGATATTGATCCCCGCCGCCGATAGCGTGCGGAACATCCGCCCCGCGACGCCGGGCGTGCGATGCATCTGCTCGGCAATCAGGCTGATCGCCGCCACGTCGTCACGCCGCGAAATCGACGCCGCGCCGAGCTCGGTGCGCATCGTTTCCAAAAGCGCCGCCGTTCTCTCAACGTCCTCGCGGCCCACCGTAAACGAAATGTCGGAGCGCCCGACCGCCCCGCCCGACACTGTCAGAATAGAAACATTCAAATCCGCTTCACCAAGACGCCCGAAGATATCGGCGGCAATCCCCGGCCGATCCGGCACCAGGTGAAGCGTCAGCTTGCTGATCCGCGTGTCCGTCATGATGGCAGGATTTTTCATACCGCTCCTCTCGATCGCGCGCCCCGGGCGCGGAACGCGAAACATACCCCCGCCATCACGCCGATGCAAGGAGTTGAAGTCACTATCTTCGGGGTGACGTGCCTGTCGTCAATTACTTGACGGTGATTGCGAATGGCAACGAGTACGAAGGACTGTCGTCAGAGCCCTGCCCGGCCAGACCGAGCCCCGGAATCAGGCTGGCACCCAACGCCTGAATGCCACCCAATGTGCCCAACGACAGCTCGAACAGCTTCCATTGCCGCTTGGGCAACATCTTCACCTGGACTTCCTGACCCGCCTTCACACCCGCCATACGCGCCGCCGACATGATGGCGCCTTCCAGATCAGTATACCGATCCACCAGCCCCAGCCGCTTGGCGGCACTCCCCGACCAGACCCGTCCCTGGCCGATGGCATTGACCGAATCGGCTGGTATGTGACGGCCGGCCGCGACGACATCGACAAAGTGCTGGTAGGCCCGATTCATTTCATCACGCATCACCGTGCGCTCTTCATCGTCATATGACCGTGTGCTTCCGTTAATGTCGGCGAATCGCCCGCGCGTGACGACTTCCTTGTCGAATCCGATCTTGTCGTACAGCCCGGACAAATCGAGTTTCCCGACAATCACGCCGATCGATCCGGTCACCGTGTTGGGCATGGCAAAGATCGAGTCTGCGGCGCACGCCATATAGTACCCGCCCGAGGCCGCTTCATCGCCGAACGACACGACAATCGGCTTGCGGCCAACCGTCAGCGACACTTCCCGCCAGATTTCATCCGAGGCAAACATCGAACCTCCGCCGGAGTTCACGCGCAACACGACAGCACGCACGTGGTGGTCACGCCGCGCCGATGCAATTGCCCGGCTGATGGTCCGGCTGCCCATGACGGGGCCCGCAAAGAGATTCTCCTGATCCTCGCCCTCGGCCATGACCCCCTCGGCGCAAACGACGGCGACCGTCGGCGCAGGCCCCCAGCGTTCGGAATGATACCTCCGGCCTTCGAGTGCATTCGCGCCAATCGTCATATCGTACCCGCCAACCTGGCTGCGCACCAGACTGTCCAACTGGTCGGGGTACGCGACGGCATCAACCAGTCCCGCGCTCCGCGCATCCTCCGACACAAACGGCCCGTGCTCGATCCACTGGCGCACCTGTGCCGGGGTTACACGCCGCGATTCCGCCATGTCCGCAATCCAGCACGAGTCCATGTCGTCCAGAAGGCTGTTCAACGCGCGACGGTGCGCCTCGGACATGCTGGTCCGCGTCACCAGATCCGATGCATTCTTGTATTCACCACTGTGCTCCATGTCGGCCTTGATGCCGACTTTGTCGAGCAGACGTTTCACGAACGTCACTTCGGCGCGCAATCCCAGGACGTTGGTGGTGGAAACCGGTGGCACCACAATGCGATCCGCCGCCGTCGCCAGGTAGTATTCACCATTGCTGGCCACACCCGGAAGAAACGCGACTGTCGTCTTGCCGCAGGCGCGCACCCGCGCCAATGCCCGCCGCATTTCCGCAATCCGTGCCCATCCCAAACCCGGCGAGTCGATCGTCAGAACCACCGCCTTGACCGTGGGATCAGTCGCCGACTTGTCGAGCAGGCTGATCCACTCATACAGAGTGCGCGGTGAACTGCCAAACAGCCGCCGTGCCGGCTGGCGGTCGGGAATCGGCCCGGACAATCGCAGGTGCACCACTTCACGCGGCACTCTCACCAATGGCTTGCGACGCGCCTCGCCAATGGCCACATACGCCACACCGCCACGGTAGCCGCCCTTGTTCTCGAACCGCGAATGCGTCCCGATCGAGAAATTCGTCAGGTCCATGCGCGCACCGAGAAAGTAGTTCTTCTGTTTGTCGAGATCGGCAAAGAGGGTCAGGCCAGGGCGGACCGCATACGACACACCCAGACGCCAGGTCCCATCCCACACACTCTGGGTGGTCAATTGATACCAGTCGCCGCCGGCCATCAGCCGGTTGTCGAGAAAGTGAAATGCCCCCGAGTAGGTGATCTCCTTGGGTGAGCGCTCACCCTGCACCTTCATGCGATTGAAGTTGTCGAAGACCGCCGCCAGAGATGTCGTAGCGCTCGGCCGCCAGGTGAAACCGTAGGTCCAGAAGTGCGACTTGTTCTGCACCGGGTCGTCCGATGATCGCCATTGATAAGAGAGTCCTATGCCGAACATCTGATTCTGACTGGTGGAGAAGCCGAGCGTGTACGATCTCCCCTTTGCCATCGAATCGGCCCCCAGCCATTCGACACCAAATCCGGCGCCCCTCACCGAAATGTAGAGCCCGTCGTTCCCATTGAGTGACGAGTCCGAAAACGTGTGGTAGTAGTTCGCCCCCAGCGATTGATCGAGCGACAATCCCGCCGGATTGAACCGCAGCGATGCCGGTCCCTGAACCGCCGCGGCCGGAACGAATGGAAACACCATCCGATCCCGCGGAAACGGCTCGACCGCCATCACCACCTGCGCAGAAAACACCCCCCAAACGATCACAACGACCGATGCAACGAGTGCTTTCGAAGTGGATATCGGTAGGCCGGACACTCTTGTCCGGCCTGTCTCACCTCGACCAAATGCCGCCTTCCCACGATGAACAAACGCGCGCAATCTCCCCATCGTCATTCCCGCGATACACCCGCACCAACGCAACAACGTCACTCGCGCGAAAGCGGCTATCGAGTGCGCTACAAGCGAGAGCATTCTCCCAAACGTCATTCCCGCGAAAGCGGGAAACCAGCGCCGCACCTGCGGAGCGGCTGCCTTCTTCATATTTCCAGTGCGTCTCATTCCCGGACCTCCTGTCCCCTGCAACCATCCCTGGCATTCACAAGCGCCAAACCACGCCGGAACCCAGCTAACCCAAGAGTCGAGAAACAAGAATTCCCGGCAAAGCGCCAGAGTAAAACTGCAGAAGGTAAGTTGCGGATGCCCGTGCGATAGGAGTGGCGCGCCCTACTTCCCCCGCAACTCAATCACCGACGAGCCCGAGACATCGATATCGATCACACCCGCGCCTTTGCCGCAGATGCCTTCGAGTCGGCCGTTGCCGAGGAGGTCTTCGTGAGTCTGGATCGTCAGCCCGCGCGTCCGAATGGTCCCGCCCGATCCGACCGACAGATTCAGTCGCGCCGACAGGCTGGTGGGAACCTGGATCTTGACTGGGGAGCGGCTGGTATGGATATCCAGCTTGGCGCTGCCGAACTCCGCGATGTCGGCGTCGACCGTCACGTTTTCACCCGAGATTCGGGTCGGCTGCCCGATCAGCGAGACACGGTCCAGACGGATCGGCGCATACTCGGTCTGCGCCACAACCGATCCCACCAGCTCGCTCACTGAGATGGGACCGTAGGAATTCTCCACTTGAACAGACCGATCGGGATCGCACACCACGCGCCGCACGTCCACTTTCGCGTACGTCGTTGACACGTCGACAGCGCCCTTGATGTCGGCCAGTTCGATGCTGGTGTACTCGCCGTGAATCTCGACTCTGCGCGACACGTTTTGCAGCTTGGCGCGGCCGTGCTGGGTCATTATGATCACATCGCGAAACGGCCCGCGCAAATCGTATTCGAAGAACTTCGCGTCCGATTCGAAGTCCCATCGGGGCGGAATCGTGATCGTCAGGTCAAGGGTCACGCTCCATTCGCTCCCCTCCCAGGGAGCGGCTCTGGGGGTGATGATCTCCAGACTGAGAACCCCACTCTCATTCAGCCGGGTGTTGACTTTGATCTCCTCCAGAAAACGCGAGGCCATCTCCTCCGATTGCACCCGTACGATCCGGTTTGTTTCAATCCGGACCGAGTCCCGCGCGTCGGCGGTGACGACGACATGTCCTGCCAGATTCCCCGGACCCTCAACCCGTAATGTCGAAATCCCGGTGGCATCCAGCACCTGAACGGACGAGACCAGATACCGCCCGCCTCCCAGCCGTTTGATCTTGTCATCCTCCGCTGCCGCCATGCAAATCCGGCTCAGCGAAACAGCCGCCAGAATCACCACGACCAGGCGGAAAAGAAGCGGGCGGCCCGCCCGGCTTAGGGTGACCTTCTCAATCGCTTGCGGGCATGCGCTGTCCTGGCCTGTCCGAATTCTCAGCATAGAACCTCAATAACTCATCTACGGATGGAATTCCACCATGTTCCACCTAAGCTGGCTTATCCGGCCAGCGTCCGGCACAAGCGATCCATCAAGATCGCCCCGGCAATCGCCGCGTTGAATGACTCTACGCCATGTTTCATCGGGAGAGTCACATAGCGCGGTTTGGCCTCGGACCATGCCGGATCGATCATTCCGACTTCTCCGCCAATAACCAGTGTCCACGGCTTGCGGACTCCCTCCGCCGGAACCTGCTCCCCGCGATGCACATCGGCGAGATACACGGCATGAGATCGTTCGCGTACCCAGCGGACGTAACCCGAGATTTTCTCCACACGGATCACGGGGACGCGGAAAACCGCTCCCGCCGAAGCCCGCATCGTCTTCGGGTTGGTGATTTCGACACTGTCCGGACCGGTGACGATCGCATCCAACCCGATACCCGCGGCGGTCCGGATCAACGTTCCCAGATTGCCAGGATCGGCCACCCGATCACAGAAGAGAACCCGCTCGGCGCGAATTTCCCCGATCGACTCCCAGCTTGGTGGACTCCATGTGATGACAGCCGCGACACCGGAGCTGTGTGTGGTATCTGTCATCTGCCCAAATTCGCGCTCGGGAACCCGATACGTGATCCCGGTCCACGATGGCACCGACGCCAGCACCCGCCCCGCCGCCTCGTGGCCATGTTTACTGTTCATCGCCAGAAGCGCCTCAACCTGGCATCCTGACCGTATCGCCTCGCTCACCAGGCGCACGCCTTCGATCACCAGTTGCCCCGACTGCTTTCGCCCCTTCTGTGTCCGCAGTTTCCGCCACTGCGCCGCCTTGGCCTTGGAGACAATCGGCCATGAGGTGGGATCAGCCATGAATGCCATGGCCTTAGAAAGCTGCGACTCACGCCGCCGGGCAAGCGATTTCCCATTTCCGCTCGGCCACTCGGGAGAATGGTAGGGGCGGCCCTATGTGGCCGCCCGTGGCCGTGCGTCGCGGCCCATTCGCCACACTACACCGGGCGCCCACACAGGGGCGCCCCTAACACCGGTTCATTACCACGATGCGCGGACAAGGGGCTTTCAGCCCCTTGCGCTCCCCGTCGACATAGCGCACCACGCGGTGCGCAACGCGGGCACCCACACAGAGGCGCCCCACCGCGAACTGATGACAACTCCTCCACCTCCGCGCATGCGCCGTCCGCCCAAATCCCTTACCATACGCACATGCCCGATCCGCCCATCTCGCGACGGCAACTCTGGAAGGAGACTTGGGCGCTCGCGTGGCCGATGGCCGGCGCGAATCTGCTGATGCGCGGCGGTTCCATCGTCGACACGGCAATGGTCGGGCATCTCGGCGCAATACCTCTTGCCGGAATTGGCATCGCGCAAATCCCCGTCTTCCTCTCCGCTGCCGTTGAACGCGGACTCGGCGTCGGTGGCCAGATTCTCGTCGCGTACCACACCGGCGCCAACGAACCGGATCGGCGCCTCAAAGTCGCCCGGGCTGTCCTCGTACTCTCATCGGTGGTCGCGCTCGCCGTGGCCGGGTTGCTCTGGTTCACGTCACCATGGCTCTGCCGGATGATGGGCGCCGATGACGCCATGCTGGCGCAGTCGATGTCGTACCTGCGCGTTTATCTGCTCATTTTCCTGTTCTCCGGCTGGTTTTCGACCTTCACGTCGATCTTTCTCGGCGCTGGTGATCCCAAGACGCCGCTCTATGTGACCGGAGTGATCAACGTCATCCATGTCGGTGTGTCGTACGTGCTGATCTTCGGCCGGCTCGGCTTCCCCCAAATGGGTGTCGCGGGAGCCGCCGTCGCCATCGGCCTCTCGGAATTGCTGGGAGCGGTTGCGCTGGGGATGATTGCCACTCGCCGAGGGTTATGGGCTCCCGGCTTCAGCGGGCTGTCTTGGGGAGCGACCCGCGCCGTGTGGCGCCTGGGCTCCCCCACAGTCGTGGAGCGCGTGCTGGTCACCAGTATGCAGGGCTTCTACACCCGTCTGCTCACCGGCTTTGGCACCGCCGCGTTCGCCGCCCATCGCATCGGCATTGAAATGGAGTCGATCTCCTTCCTGCCGGCACTGGGTTTCGCCCAGGCGGCCACCACAACGGTTGGCCAGCGGCTTGGCGCCAAAGATCCCGACGGTGCCCGTCGCGCCGGCTGGGTCACCACGCAGATGTCGTGCATCTTCATGGGACTTCTGGCGCTGTCGTTTTACTTCTTTGCCGAGCAATGGATGCGAATCTTCACGCCCGATCCCGAAGTCATCGCCTACGGCAAGAAATTCTGCCTGGTGGCCGCAGCCATCCAAATCCCGCTCGCCTTCGCCATGGTCGTCTCCGGTGCACTGCGGGGAGCAGGGGAAACCCGCTGGGTGATGACCATGCCCCTGGTCGGCGGCTGGCTGTTGCGACTGCCGTTCGGGTATCTGCTCGGCTACGTGTGGGGTTTTGGGCTGATGGGCGTCTGGTGGATGATGATGGTCGACTGGACCGTCCGCGGCGCCCTGCTGTCGCTGAAATTCAAGTACA
The DNA here is from genome assembly GCA_016235085.1 of Candidatus Zixiibacteriota bacterium. Lineage (GTDB taxonomy): Bacteria > Zixibacteria > MSB-5A5 > WJJR01 > WJJR01 > JACRMA01. Next base: position 23,638 of record JACRMA010000029.1, on the reverse strand, counting down.
TGCGCTTCCGTCTCGCCGACAAGGTCAACCTCCCCCCGCGCACCGCCCCGCCCGAAGAAGGCCGCGAAAGCGGCGAGTAGCGCCGGGGCTCCCCGTGGCACGTCTCCGGTCTTGATTGCCGCCTTCCGATGTAATAGTCTGTCAGTCCTCACGAGCCGCCTGATTAACGGGCGGCCGGAAGCCGACATTGAAAGCAGAACCACAGACAGTGCCCAGGGAGGAAGCAACGCAGTGCAAAGCCGTTCGTTAGAGACCCCGTACGACCGTCCCGAAATCTACGACATCGCCTTTGATTTCCGCGATCTGGTCCATGAGTGCGATGTGCTCGACGCCATCTGCCAGCATTACGGCAATGGCAAGCCGAAGTCCTTTGTGGATCTGGCCTGCGGACCCGGATACCATTGCGTGACCTACGGTGGGCGCGGCGTCAAATCGTACGGGATCGATGTCAACCCGGCCACCCTCGAGTATGCGCGCCGCAAGGCCGCCAACGCCGGGGCGCCGGTGACATTCCTCCTCGAGGACATGCATGATTACAAACTCCCCGAGCCGGTCGATCTGGCCTTCTGCGCCATGTCGTCGTTCCACTACCTGCTGACCAACGACGACATCATCCGCCACCTGCGTTCGGTTGCCGCCAACCTGACACCCGGCGGGCTCTACATTATTGAAGCCAACCATCCGCGCGACGTTTTCCGCGTCGGCAAGTCGCTGTTCACCGAGTGGGAAGCGCGCCGTGGCGACATAGTCGTGTTCTCGCATTGGGGATACGAAGATGATCCGTATGACCCAATTGCGCAAATCACGCGCTGCCGCGTCCATATCGAGGTCAGGGAGAACGGCCACTCCACCAAGATGGATTTCATTGACCTCGACCGCTCCCTGACGCATCAGGAATTCATCCTCTTAATCGAGAAGTCAGGCGTTTTTGAAACCCTCGACTGGCTGGGCAAACTGGACTTGGACCAGCCATTCGACAACAGCAAGCAATCGGTGCGCATGATCCCGATCTTGAAGAAGCTCTAATGTATCGTCCAATCAAAACACGTTACTTGTCTGCGCGGATGGCGGGAGGGCGAGGCTCCCGCCGAGCCTCTTATCCGCGCGGAAACATGGCTCGGCAGTCCGCCGCGGCGGATCACCCTCCCTCAACCGATCTCATCAAAGGATTATTCAATGATCCCCCTCAAAGATAAAGTCGCCATCGTCACGGGCGCCTCGCGCGGCATCGGCCGCGCCACCGCCATCACCCTCGCCCGTCACGGCGTGCGAGTTGCCTGCGTCGGCCGTGACGATAACGCCGCGCATGAAGTCGTCGAACGCATCGCCTCCGCTTCGGGGCAGGCGTTCAGCATTCACTGCGATGTGCGCGATGAGTGGTCGGTCAAACGCACTGTCGAGTTTGTGCTCGAGCAGCACGGGACCGTCGATATCATGATCAACAACGCCGGCGTCGGCATCCATGGCGAGGTTGAGGATTACACGCTCAATGACTGGCACACGACGATCGACACCAATCTGACCAGCGCCTTCCTCTTCTGCCGTGCCGTGGTTCCGATCATGCGGGCGCGGAAATCCGGACGTATCATCAATGTGTCGAGCGGCGCCGGCCGCAACGGGATTGCCGGCTACGGTGCCTACTGCGCCTCGAAATTCGGCCTCATCGGCTTCTCAGAGTCACTGGCGCAGGAGGTGCGTAGCGACGGGATTCTGGTCTCATCGGTCCTTCCCGGATCCACCGACACCCAATTCGGCAAACGCATCCCCGAGGACGAGAATGCCGAGCGCTCCGAACGCGCCCGTCTCTCCCCCTTCGAGGTCGCCGAAGCGATCGCCAGCCTCTGCGAGTCTAATCCCAACGCCTGGATTTCCGAACTGGTCATCCGGCCGCTGGTGGTCAAGCCGAAGGCGTGAATTGGGAAACGAGAATCCGTCCGGCGTAGGGGCGTATTGCATACGCCCTCTCCCCCTGCACGAATCTCACGATCTTGGCGGCAGACTACTTATGATACTTCCGCAAGAACTCTTCGACTTCGGGGATTCCGCCCTGGAAGATGAGGTAGCCGTTGTACGGCTCACGGTCGGTGATCTCGCCGCACACCGGCGTCAGCATCAGCTCTTTGACCCTCGCGATATCGTCGGTCTGCCCTAACGCCCATCCGAGCTTGATATAAGCGACTTCCGGGAGCATGTTCGCCAGCGGGATAATCCCCATCGCCATCAGGTCGCGGCCGGTGTCATAGACCGACATGTGCACGTATCCCCAGAGCGTCTGGACCGTCATGAAGACCGCAACCCCTTCGGCGGCGGCGCGGCGAATCGCGGGATAGACCGGCTTGTTGATGTGCCCCAGCCCGGTGCCGGCGATGATAATCCCCCGGTAACCGTTGTCGATCAGCGAGTCAATCATGTCGCGGTGCATGTTCGGGTAGTAGTACACCATGGCCACGCGCTCGTCGAAATACGGCAGCAGCGTGACCTTGCGGTCCTTGCGGCGGCGATTGTAAGTGTCTTTAAGTGGCGTGATCGCGTTGCGGCTGACCATCGCGATGGGAATGTCACCAATTGTGCGGAAGGTCGAGCGATACGATGAGTGCATCTTGCGCACCCGCGTCCCGAGATGCAAAAGCCCGTACTCATCGGACGTCGGTCCGAACATACACACCATAACTTCAGCGATGTCCGACTCCGCCGCCGTCTTGGTGGCGTGAATCAGATTCAAGGCGGCATCCGATGATGGCCGGTCGGAGGAGCGCTGCGAACCGACAATCACAACCGGCACCGGCGAATTTTGCAGCATGAAATTGAGCGCCGACGCCGTGTGGTGCATCGTGTCGGTCCCATGCCCGATCACAATCCCATCGATACCATTCTCGATTTCGCGCGCAATCGCCTTGGACAGCGTGATGTACTGCTCCGGCCCCATGTTCTCGCTGAAGACTGCGAACAACTTCTCGGTGCTCAGATTGCAGATCTCGGCCAGCTCCGGCACTGCGCCGTAGAGTTCCCCGGGTGAAAACGCCGGGATCACCGCGCCGGTGCGATAATCCAGCCGTGACGCGATCGTGCCGCCGGTTCCCAACAGCTTGACATTGGGTTTGCCCGGCGAGACGGGGAATTCCTTCTCGGGAATTTTGTAGTGCGCTTCCTTGTAGCCGATTTCCTTGATGTCGAGAATCGTTTCACTGGCAATGCCGACGTTGTATCCCGTGATCAGCTTCAGCACGACATGACGGTCATCGTCGTTCTCCGAGCGCGGCAGGATGATCCCCTTGAACTCCCCGCGCGTGGTCTGGACCACCGCGTCGCTCCAGATCCGCACATGGAATTTCTCCAGGACAGCGAGCCCGTCACCCTTGTACCCTTTGAGCGTCTCAGACATGCGCGGCCACACTCTCGATCATCGATCGCAACGCCGGCAACGGCATATTGCCCAACGCATCGGGACGCAACTGCCCCATAATCCAGCGCGCCCGCGCCCCAGGATCCGGCGACGTCCGAATTCGCTCGAACTCCTCCTGCAGCGTCGCGACTCTCTCTGCGATTCGCTCCGCAGAAATCGGCGTATATCCCACCGCGGTCAGGACAGACTCGAAGGGCATCGCCGGAAATTGATACGCGGTCGTCAGAAGACCCGGCATTATCGCCCAGTCGAGCTTTCGCCCGGCAGCAAACGCGAACAGTTCATAGATGCGTTCAGGCTCGAACTTCTGCGCTGCCCCGAATTTCCCCTCGACGTGCTTCAACGTGTGTCCCAATAACGTGCCGACAAATCTGGGGCGGCATTTGAAGTCGGCGGCAATGCGTCCGATCAACTCCACCAACCGGCGCTTGAGAAGATAGTGGTACGTGTCGCGCGGAATCCGCCACTCGCCCAGTTGCGCCATCTGGTCTTCAACCGATGCAGGCAAATCGAGCCCGCACGCATCAACCACGTCCTGCTCGATCGGGATCGGCGCCGAGTCGGTGTCGGGATACATGCGATCCGGTCCCGGCAGCACGCGTTCGAAGATTGTTGTCCCATCCGGCAGCGACTTGCGCGTCTCGTTGGGCACACCCATCGCCATCGCCATCCGGCAGCGTTCTTCAATCGTCTCAATCGCCGTGGTCACATCTTCGGGCGGCCCCCAAACGATAACAACGGCATCGTCACTGCTGGAAGCCGACGACACGCAGTCCGCGAAGGCCGCGCGCTCGGCCGGCTCGAGTTCTTCAGAGTGCAGCATATTCGGCCGCTCGAGGCAGGCAATGACCTTGAGTCGTCCGGCGAGTTCATCGGCAAAGATATGTCCCGGCTGCGTGAAGAACGACATCAGGCCGGCAAACTTTGGCAGCGTGACAGCCACGATCCGTTGTCCCAGTTGCCGCGCGTGGAGAATCGGTGCATAGTCTGTCTTAAGTCCACTCGCGTCCACTTCGGAAGCAGCGACGTTCCAGGCGTCCGGCTTGGGAATGCGCTCCGCAAGGATACTCTTAATCGTGAGCAGTGCCTTTTGCCGGAATGCCTCGTTGTGCACCAGCTCGGGTATCCAGCGGATGTGCGCGACCCCCTTGATCTCGACACGCGTCCCACCCGTGATGCTGACGTTCACATCCTCACGGGCCGCACCGATGCCGGTCCGCACCAGCCCGGAGCTGCGATTGAGGAATCGCAGATAATGTGCCGCCTCGGCGACCGCGTCGGGTGTCTTCATATCGGGATAGGTCACTGTTTCAATCAGCGGCATCCCCAGCCGGTCGGTCCTGTATATCCGCCAGTGCCCCGAATCCGACACCTCGCGGCAGGCATCTTCCTCAATCGAAAGTTGAATAATCCGCACCGGTCCGGTCGTGAGGGGAATCGTCCCCTCGATTCCGACGATCGCGGTGCGCTGAAATCCGGTCGGGATGCTGCCATCGAGGTATTGCTTTCTCGTGATGTGCAACTCGCCGACAATGTTCAGCTTGAGCATCAGCGCGATCCTCACCGCGATGCCCAGCGCCTCACGGTTGATCGGGAATGGCGGGGTGTCGTCGACTTCGTACGTGCAGGCCGTCTCGTTCTTGATCCGGTAGATGATGTTCTTCTTCGTCTTGCGTTCCATCAGCGCGGTGCCGTCGTATTCGCCCATTTCGCTGAGCGTCGGACGCATGTGCCGGACCAGCTCGGCGTCGTACTCGGCCGGCCCCTGGTATCGCCCCGCCGGACAACGGCAGAACAACTTGGCCTTGGTCAAAAGCTGCTGGTGGATTTCCAGGCCCGACTTGAAGCCGAGCGCCTGGTATGTCTGCTGTGTGGCCAGCGAACGGGGAACATATCCAACCAGTTCCCGCGTCCGCTTCAGATTATCGCCCGGTGTCATTCCCTGTTGCATATCCCGCCCGATGGCCACCGCCGGACCCTGTCGTCAATGGCGGCCGGACCATCCGGCACGAAGGTATGACGAACCCGCCCCATGATCAAGCCATCGCACCAAAACCAACACGACAAATGACACTGCCGGTGCAATGAGAAAACACAGCGCGCCCGTAGGGGCGGCCCTATGTGGCCGCCCGCTCACACGCCAATCGCACAACCTGTCCGCGACGCCACACCGCCTCCACGGCCACCTACTCCCACATCGCGGACAAGGGGCTTTCAGCCCCTTGGCGAATTGCACAACGAGCCCGTTTGCCATTCGATACCGGGCGCCCACACAGGGGCGCCCCTACAACCACTTCCGATTTACAACCCATCGTTGCGCCCTCTTTTGATTCACAACCAACCCGTAGGGGCGGCCCTGTGTGGCCGCCCGCGTTCCCGCGCACACAACCGGTCACCCACACAGTGACACCCACAAGATCACCGGGAACGACATGTTGCGGACAAGGGGCTTTCAGTCCCTTGGCGAATTGCACACCGAACACATTCCCCACACCATCCCGGGCACCCACACAGGGGCGCCCCTACGACCCATCACCGCTCCTCCGTAGGGGCGGCCCTATGTGGCCGCCCGGTCGCGCGACGGCACCGTGATCAAACGGGTTGAAGGCCCGCCAGGAATTCGCTTTATTTCCCCGTCAGGCCCGATCCAACACGTCGTGCCCGTGAAACAGATACTGGCGGTAAAACCCTACGACAGGTTTTCGCCCTAACCATTGACAGGATGTTCATGAAGACCGACAAATCCGAGCCCGAACGAAAAAACCTGCCGGCGTCTGAACCGGCATCTGTTGAAACCGCACCGGTTTCAAACTTCATTCGCGACATCGTCAAAGATGATCTGGCCACGAACAAGTGGGATGGTCGCGTGGTGACGCGCTTCCCGCCCGAGCCCAACGGTTATCTCCACATCGGGCACGCCAAATCGATCTGCCTGAATTTTGGCATCGCGGCCGAGCACAACGGCACCACCCACTTGCGTTTCGACGACACCAATCCCAGCAAAGAAGACGTTGAATACACCGAGGCGATCAAACGTGACGTTCGCTGGCTCGGATTCGACTGGGGCGACAAACTTTTCCACGCCTCCGATTACTTTGGCAAGTTCTACGATTTCGCGGTGCAGCTTATCAACGACGGCAAAGCGTATGTCGACGACCTGAGCGCCGACGAAATCCGCGAGCATCGCGGCACGCTCAAGGATCCCGGACGCGAGAGCCCGCACCGCAACCGCCCGATCGCGGAAAATCTCGACTTGTTCCACCGCATGCGGGCCGGAGAATTTCCCGACGGCTCCCGTGTGCTCCGCGCCAAGATCGACATGTCCTCCGGCAATGTGAACCTGCGCGACCCGGTGATCTACCGCATCAAACATGAAGCGCATCACATGACCGGCGACCAGTGGTGCATTTACCCGATGTACGACTACGCGCACTGTGTCTCCGATTCCATCGAGCGCATCACGCACTCGATCTGCACCCTGGAATTCGAGGATCACAGGCCGCTCTACGACTGGTATCTCGACCAGCTTGGGGTCTACCATCCACAGCAGATCGAATTCGCGCGGTTGAATCTGACTTACACGCTGATGAGCAAGCGCAAACTCCTGGCGCTGGTGGAGGAAGGCGTCGTTTCCGGCTGGGATGATCCCCGCATGCCGACACTCGCCGGACTGCGCCGCCGAGGCTACACCCCCGAATCGATTCGCGACTTCTGCGAACGAATCGGCGTCGCCAAGCGCGACAGCGTGGTCAGCGTGGCATTGCTTGAGCATTGCCTGCGCGAAGATCTCAATAAGCGCGCCCCGCGTGTCATGGCGGTGCTGCGTCCACTGCGGCTGGTGATCGACAATTACCCCGAAGGGCAAACCGAGGAATTCGACGCCGTCAACAATCCCGAGGACCCGAGCGGCGGCACACGCAAGATTCCCTTCTCGCGCGTCATCTATATCGAGCGTGACGATTTCAACGAAACTCCCCCCAAGGGTTTCTTCCGCCTCGCCCCCGGCAAGGAAGTCCGTCTCAAGCACGCCTATTACGTCACGTGCCAGAATATCGTCAAAGACGACAAGACCGGCGAGGTGACCGAGGTACATTGCACCTATGACCCCGAGTCACGCGGCGGCGGCACACCCGACGGCCGCGTCATCAAAGGCACCCTGCATTGGGTTTCCGCTGAACACGCCATCGACGCCGAGGTTCGCCTCTACGACCATCTCTTCGCCAAGGAAGACCCTGAGGAGGGCGAAGATTTCCGGCAGAATCTGACTCCCAATTCGCTGGAGACTCTGACCGACTGCAAAGTCGAGCCAAGTCTCGCGAAAGCCGCCGCCGGCGATCGCTATCAGTTCTTAAGGCACCGCTACTTCTGCGTCGACTCCGGCGACTCGAAACCGGGTCACCCGGTCTTCAATCGCACCGTCTCCCTCCGCGACACCTGGGCAAAAGTCCAGAAATCGCAGAAATAGAAATCCGCCTTCACCCGGGGCGTATTGCATACGCCCCTGTCACCCCGGCCAAGAATCCATCCATGTATGGGAACACGTCCGAGGGTGAATCTCTCCGCGATTGGCTCCGGAAAGCGGTTCACCTACCGCACATGGAAGACGGGCGCATGCAATACGCCCCTACGCGAAAGCGATAACCCGCCGCCGGCGCAACCTTCGCACCCCCCACAGCCCCAAACAGCGAAGGCCGGACCCACATGGGTCCGGCCTTCGATTCATCTGGCGACGGTTAATGCCGTCACCAGTGCTGACATCTGTCCCGCGTTGCTGCGGGACGGTTTCCCTAGTTCCCCTTCTCCCTAAGCTCTTTCTTCAATTGGTTCAGTTCTTCGCGAAGCTGTTTCATTTCTTCGCGCAGATCCGAATTCGAGTCGCGCATGGCACGCTGGGCGCGGCGCATGGCAGGGGCCATCTGATCGCCCGGAAGCGGATGGGCATTGCGCGGCTGCACCCGGAAGAAACGGTTGTCGCCGACACCCGACCAGGACTCCGACTCCTCAACCGTCACGTCGACCGTCTTCTCTTCGTTCCCCCGGCGCAGGACAGTCACGGTGGCAACATCGCCGCCATCTTTCTTCTGAATCGCCCGCCGTACGGCGCTGACATCCTTGACCGATTTGTGATCCACCTGCACGATCACATCGCCTGCCTTTAGGCCGGCCTTGGCGGCGGGACCATCCTCGATCACTTCGTTGATGAGTGCGCCGCCGTCCTTGGCGCCAAAATAGTCGGCCAACTGGTCGGACAATTCATAGAGGGAGACGCCGATGCGTGAATTGGACAGTTCGCCCAGCGAAAACGCGAACGCGCGCGGCGCATCCGGCAGCCTCATCTCACCCATGTCCGGAACGCCCGGAGGCGGAGGCGTGACATCTTCCGTCCAGGTGAACTCGTCCTCGGATTCGCCTTTGCCCACGACGACACTGAGCGTCTTCTTATCCCCATCACGCTGAATCACGATTGTCTTGGACTCACCCGGTTCGCAGTCCTCGATGTCGGCCGTCAGGCTGCGCACCGATTTGGCATTGTGCCCGTCAAACTGCAGGATGACATCGCCCTTCTGAAGTCCCGCCTTCTTGGCCGGCGAGTCCTTCATCACTCTCACTTTTTCTTTGTCGCCCTGGGCGCCCCATGCCAGAGCCGCGGCCGCCAGCGTACACACCAGTACCGCCAGCAGAATTCGTCCCCCCAGACTTCTCGTGGGTCTCATGACCTTGTCCTCCCGGTTGATGCCTGACTTCCTACTTCCATTTGCAGATTTTTCTACGCCTGAGCCGGCATGTATGTTCCGTTTTACTCGAATTGGCGCTTTATGCCGCCGCGGATACCAGTTGACAAGCCCGGCATCAGGGGCAATTGATTGGTCTTGAAGGTGTTGCATGAAAACCCAGACTGAGTATCTCACTTTTAAGACCCGACGCAAACGGGAGTATCACGACATCACCGATGAGGTGGCGGCGGTCGTGAAACGGTCGGGAATCACCGAAGGAATGGTCTTGGTCTCCGCGATGCACATCACCGCCGGCGTCTGGGTCAATGACCACGAAAACGGCCTGTTGGCGGATATCGATGTCTGGCTCGAATCACTGGCCCCGTACCGGGAGGATTACCGCCACCACGAAACCGGCGAAACCAACGGCGATTCCCATCTCAAAAGCCTGCTGGTGGGACATCAGGTAATTGTGCCGGTGACCGCCGGCCGCCTCGACCTGGGCCCATGGCAACGCGTATACTACGCCGAGTTTGACGGACAACGCGCCAAACGGGTGATCATCAAGGCGATGGGTGAATGAGGACAAGCGTATGGGCAGTCATGTTGGAAGAGGTAAGTGTGTGCTGATCGCGGGCAGGGCGATTACCGTTGGCCATGCCGACGCGCTTCACATCGGTAGGTCGGACACTCCTGTCCGACCTCGCTACCCGCGGCACGACACGTTCCCGGCCCTGTACGCCTGTGATATGGCAATACCCACCCGGCATTTGACACTGGAGCAGATTAATGGATAAGCCCCGTTACGAAATCAAACGCATCGGCGTGTTCTCGGCCACCAAGACCCTCTTCCTGCTGGGCGGATTCTCCGGCTTCCTGCTCGGATTGGTCCAGTGGGCCTTCATGGGACTGATCTGGTCGGTCACCCGCGACCTGCCCGCGGGACTGGACCTTCAGGGACAGACTGGGTTGAGCGAATTTATGGGCGACGCGATGGTTAATCTCGCGATGTTCTTTCCCGTTTTCGGCGGTTTCATGGGTGCCATCGGCGGGGCCATCATGGGATTCTTCTTAAGCTGGCTCTACAATCTCAGCGTCCGTTTCTGGGGCGGACTGGAACTGGAGTGGGAGATGGTCCAGGCGACCGTGGCCGTCGTTCCCACGTCCCACGCTCCCGGCGAGCAGACGCCGCTCCCGGTCATGCGCGTCCCCTCACCTCCGCCACCAACTTCGGAACCAGAGCCGACGCCCGGCGTTCAGGAGAATCGCCCCCCCAGCTCGATGTATGAATGAGCGGCAGCTCCGACGGACCGCTGAACTGAAACCGCCTGGTAACCGTACTACCGGAACTTTGAAAGGACAGCCAGATAATGACCTCCCCTGTTCGTGTCCGTATCGCCCCCTCACCCTCCGGCCATCTTCACGTTGGCACCGCGCGGATCGGGATCTGCAACTGGCTCTTCGCGCGCCATAATGGCGGCAAATTCATTTTGCGCATCGAGGACACCGACCCGGAACGCTCGTTCGCCGAGATGGTCACCTCGATTCAGGAATCGATGAAATGGTTGGGGCTCAATTGGGATGAGGGACCATACTTCCAGTCGCAGCGGGGAGAGATCTACACGCAGTGGACCGAACGACTCCGGAACTCCGGCCATGCGTACCTCTGCTACTGCACACCGGAGGAACTGGCCGCCAAGCGCGAGAAGGCCCAACAGGAAAAACAGCCGATCCGCTACGACGGCAACTGCCGCAATCTCAGCGATGCCGATCGTGCGCGCTACGAAGCCGAGGGACGCAAGCCGGCACTCCGACTACGCATTCCGGAAGGCGAGACCCACTACACGGACCTGGTATACGGCGCGCTGACGCGTTCCAACGTCGAACTAGACGACTTTGTCTGCGCTCGCGCCGACGGCCGCCCGACCTACAACTTTGCCTGCGTGATTGACGATCACGACATGCAAATCTCCCATGTGATCCGCGGCAATGACCACATCACCAATACCTTCAAACAGGTCTTGATCTACCGCGCCCTCGGCGTGGAACCGCCGCTCTTTGCCCATCTGCCTTTGAATCTCGGCAAGGACCGCCGCAAGATCTCCAAACGCGAGGGTGCCACCTCGGTCATCGAGTATCAGCAGATGGGTTTCCTCCCCGAGGCGATCGTCAACTTCCTCGCTTTACTCGGCTGGTCGCCCGGCGATGAACGCGAGATCATGACACGCGATGAACTGGTGGAGGCGTTTACGCTGGAACGCGTCAATCCCTCCAATCCGGTTTTCGATATGCAAAAACTGGAATGGATGAACGGCGAGTATATCCGCAAGATGAACACGAACGAACTGCTCGAGCGGCTGACCCCGGTGCTGATGGAATCGGGATTGGTCACGCGCCTCCATATTCAGACCAACTGGGCATGGATGCTGCGCGTGGTCGAGACGCTCCGCGAACGGATTCGTTTGCTCAACGACATTGTCGAACAGGGTGCCTTCTACTTCACCGACAAGTTCAGTTACGAGGAAAAAGGAGCGAAGAAATACTTCAATCGCCCGGGCGCTCCCGAGGATCTGACCCTGCTCTCCACCGAATTCGGCAAACTCCCGGCCGCCGATTTCACCAAGACGGGGACAGAAGCTGTTCTTCGCAAGCTGGCCGAACAACTGGGACGCTCCCCCGCCGAACTGATTCACCCATTGCGTCTGGCACTGACCGGCATGACCACCGGCCCCGGTGTCTTTGATATCGTCGAGCTTCTGGGACGCGACAAGTGTGTCGAACGTCTGAAGCAAGCGGTCGAGTTCATCCGCAAAGCCGGTGTGGCGAATCCCGGCACCTGATACGTCCGGCTATCAACGCGCACCTTCGCTATTGTATCCCTTTCCTGCGATGTGCGATCTTGCCGAATCGGATAAGACGTGACCAGGCGCATCACCGGATCATGATGGCAAACGCGTTCATGCAAATTTCGACACAAAACACCCGCGGGCGAGGGAGGGCGAGGTTCCTGCCGAGCCTCTTTCCGCCTGTGCGAAGAGGCTCGGCAGGAGCCTCGCCCTCCCTCAATCGTCCGCCGCAATTCTCCGTGATTTTGCTCTGCGCAATCACGGTCATCATCCTTTCATGTTCAGCAGCCCACGCCGTTCAACCCCTCCCGCCCGTCATGAAGACGCTAATCGAAGTCTTCCCGGAACAAAGCGGCTGGTTTGTCGAAGGTCCGGTCGGAACGGCGCCGGGAATGCCGGATGATGTGCGCCTATTCTTCGAATGTCCGCGCGTGATCGTTCCCGAATACCGCAAAGTCGATCTCGCCGTCGGGAAAGTCGTGTCGGCGGAGGTCAAGCTGACGGCAAGAAAGATCACTCGGTACGATCACAAGCCCGGTGCCCCCGGCCTGCCGGGATTTCGCGGCGTCTGGTGTGCGGGTGAGGATAAGACCGCGCCGGGATTTCTTCTTCTGACTCCCAATGAGAACCGCTTTCTCATCTGGGCGCGGCACAGTTACTATCCGGCATTCGCGGTCGACAGTATTCAGTCCAAAATCCGCGACGCCTACGCCCGCGCCGTGGCCGACCATTTGACCTCCATCGATTACGGAGTACCCACAAGCGTAGCGCCGCGTGCAGCCGAGCGAAATCTGCCGTCTTGGATGGACCTTTATCCCGACACCGTCGAGACCACGCCGGAGCAACTCGCCCGATTCGATTCGGCGTTGACCACAGCGGCCGAGATGAAATTCGGAGAGTGTTACGGCTTCACCGAAGCGGCCATCACGCAGGACGCTGTGGATCGCTTCATCGGCGGCGCCAAAGACACGCTCTACGAGAATCTTCGCGCCTCAGCGCTGCAATACGAGTACGGGAACGTCCTGACGAGCACCGTCAAGCGGGGACCAGTTATCGCACTGACGCGCGCAGAGTTCGATACCCTGCCTCCGGGATGGTACATCTTCGCCGTGGATCAGTACCGTCGCGTGCGCGTGGCCCGCACCACGGAACCGAGCCTGGTCAAGGCGACGGCAGGCCAATTTTCCACGTCACCAACGCTATCAAATCACGCCCTGCTCTTCCCCGATCAACCACTGTTGGCGGCAGGGTGTTTCGATCTGGCCCTCCGGAATAACCAGCGCAGCATCCGCACCGTCACCATCTGGTCGGACCACTTCTTCTATTCTTCCTTGTCTCCATCGATTCAACGTGACGTCCTGGACCGTTCCGATGCAGTCCTCCCAACCCTTGGACACTTCTTCGCGTGTCTGAAAGAGATGGGTGTGATGTTGGATGGAGTTCGGATTCGCAAATTCTGAGTGAACTATGAATGACGAGGGTACGCCGCTCTTTCCAACTCCCCCTCCGAAGCGTCTGGGTATCGGGGAGCCGCTGGCGTTTCGCATGCGTCCGCGGAATTTGGACGAGTATGTCGGCCAGTCCCATCTGCTCGGGCCGGACAAACCCCTGCGCCGCGCCATCGAAGGCGATCTGGTCGGCTCGATGATCTTCTGGGGTCCCCCCGGAAGCGGCAAGACCACCCTCGCCCACGTGATCGCCACGCACACCGGCTCCGACTTCGTCTTCTTTTCGGCAGTGCTCTCCGGAATCAAAGAAGTCCACGAAGCGGTCGATCACGCCCAGAAACGGCGCTCCTTCGATGGTGGCCGCACCATCCTCTTCGTCGATGCGCTCCATCGCTTCAACAAGGCGCAGCAGGACGCCTTCCTCCCGCATGTCGAGCAGGGAACCTTGATCCTGATCGGCGCCACCACCGAGAATCCCTCCTTCGAGGTCAATCCCGCGCTGCTCTCGCGCATGACATTGCATGTGCTCCAGCCGCTATCCCCGGATGACATCGTCGCGATCGCCCGCGCCGCCCTGGTCGACAAGGAACGAGGACTCGGGAAACAGGGCATCGACGCCACGGATGAAGTGCTCAAACTCATCGCAGTCCTTTCCAATGGTGACGCCCGGCGGGCGCTCACCATCGTCGAAACCGCCGCTGCCGATCTCGCGCGCCAGGGCAGCGATTCCCAGGCCATCACCGCCGATCTGATCCGCGACATCGTTCAGCGCAAAACCGAGCTCTACGACAAATCCGGCGAAGAGCACTTCAATCAGATTTCCGCCCTGCACAAATCACTGCGCGGATCGGATCCCGACGCGGCGCTGTACTGGCTGTATCGAATGCTCGAAGGCGGCGAGGACCCGCTCTACCTGGCCCGTCGTATGGTGCGATTCGCGGTGGAAGATATCGGCCTCGCCGACCCACGGGCGCTCGAGATCGCCCTGGCCGCCAAGGATGCCTACCATTTCCTGGGAACGCCAGAAGGCGAATTGGCCCTGGCCCAGGCCGCGGTTTACCTGGCGGTCTCTCCCAAATCCAATGCCCTCTACAAGGCAGAAAGAGCAGTCCGTTCGGCCATCCAGGATCACCCCTATCTGCCTGTGCCCCTGTGGATTCGAAATGCGGTCACAAAACTGATGAAGAAGATCGGCTACGGCAAAGGCTACATGTATCCTCACGACTTTCAGGACGCAATGGTCGATCAAGACTACCTGCCCGAGGAACTAGTCGGTCAGCACTTCTACCATCCGACAGATCGCGGATTGGAGGAGAGAGTTACCGCCCGTATGGCCGAATGGCAGAAGATCAAAGCCGAACTCCGCAAACGATCCCTGACAAAAGACCCCAGTTAGAAGCGCCGGTAGTTTGTACGATTTGACGGACCGGAGCATCCGGGCGACAGCATGGCCCCATTTGGTTGGCAACAGTACAGGAATGACCAATAATGTGCGTTAGCCAACTGGAGATGCGCTGTGCCCGCCTTTCTTGAACACATAAATCGCCCACCCCAGCGTATCCCGCCCCCACCTCAGATATGCTGCCTTACTCTCACGCACTCGCTTCAGCACAGTCTCCACATCGGGATCATCCCGATGATCACTCGCCCAGGTTTCCGCCGCATACCACTGCAGCCCCTCATATCTATCCCAGTCATCCTGGCTGCTTACGAGCGCGTAGACAGCTTCCAATCCGTGCTCCCGCCCGGCCTCTGCATTCTGAAA
The DNA here is from genome assembly GCA_016235085.1 of Candidatus Zixiibacteriota bacterium. GTDB lineage: Bacteria > Zixibacteria > MSB-5A5 > WJJR01 > WJJR01 > JACRMA01. Next base: position 8,462 of record JACRMA010000029.1, on the reverse strand, counting down.
ATGTGTCCCGAAGTCGTTACGTGCCGCTCCGATCGCTTCTAAATACTCTTTCTCCGGTTCATGCCGCCAGTACGGTTCTCCCACAACGATCCAACTTTCTGGGGCTGCCATCTTCTGCAGCGCATTCAACGTCCCTCGATGCCCGCCATAAATCCAACTCGCACCGATGCAGGCCACCAGATCAAAGCTCTCCAGGGTCTCTGGGACGTACTTGGCCCCGTCCATCTCCAGGAAATGGAGATGGGCATGCGGAACCCGTTCTTGATGCTTCTTGTGGACTGAAGCAATGCAGTAGGGAGAGAAATCAACTCCTGTCCCTGTCATTTGTGGGTACCGTTCTGCAAGTCTGATGAGAAACTCACCCTTTCCAGTGGCGATATCAAGCACGCGTGCCCCAGGTTTCAGAGGCATAAGTGTGATAAGCTGTTCGAGTTTCTCCGGACTCATCGGATTGCAGACAATGTGCTCCCGATGCGTGATGTCAAAGAACTTCCACATGTCCATGTCTATACCTCCTTGATCAATGCCGGCCGGGTGCCCGTGGCATTGGGTGGTGTGCCCGCGACCATGGGGCTTGTTGAATAACAAGGTTCCAACTCAGGGTGCCACGGACAAGCAGATTCTCCGGCTTTTGGGAGAATCTGCTTGTCCGTGTCCTTTTCGCGCCAACCGAAGAAAGACACGGACAAGGAGGACCGAGCAAAAAAGCCGCTCGGTCCTCCTTGTCCGTGGCACCCGTGTAATTTCTCTTCGCCCTTGTTGATTAGGCTTTTTCAACACCTTTAAGTCAGTGGCACACCTCCGCAAGCGATCCGAAAAAGAAGATTTCAGCCGAAAACGCCGATAGGTTGTATGTATCGATGGGGCCCGCCCCCCGTATGGCGGCCCGTCGTAACGATAGGCGAAAACTGCCGGATTTGGCATTGAAACGGAATTTTCTTCTGGACGCGGTAAACAATACAGTGGTAGCTTTTCAAGCGGGGGCAGGATGTGGTCTGCTACCCCGCGCGACGGGAAGGTGGATACAATCATGGCCGTATTCAGACCCAAAGACGAAGAGTCAGGCATGAGCGAGGCAGGGGGAGACAAAGTGAACACTCTCATCGGCAAAGACACGGTATTCACCGGGACATTACAAGTGGCCGGAACCCTTCGGGTGGACGGCGTGCTCAAAGGCGAAGTCTCCGTCTCCGATACCATCGCGATCGGGCCGACTGGTGAAGTCGACGCCAACGTCAAAACCAAAAATGCCGTCGTCTCCGGGACGGTGAAGGGCAATATCTACGCCACCGAGCGCGTGGAATTGCAGGCCAAGGCCGACATTTCCGGCGATCTCACGACAAAATCACTCGTGATTGAACAGGGCGCCGTCTTCCACGGCAATTGCAACATGAAAACTCCGAACGTTCCCACTTCGTCCGGACAGCGTGTTGACCCTTCAAAGTCAACATTGCAGACTAAAGCTCCCCTCGAAACAGCCGAAAAAACACGACAAGGGGCCTTTGGGTCCCCGACCGTCGGGTAGAAATGTTCAAAACGACCGACGATCTGTGGAAAAGCGTCTAAGCGGCTGAAAGACAATTAGTTCTACGACTTGATTGGCTTCGCCGAGGGCGCGGTTGTCCACGCCGGGTGTGGAAATCCGGGTGGAAACCTCCACCAGGAAGGCGTGCGTGCTGTCTGAAGCCATCCTCCCAGTCATCGCCTCCGCATTTTTCTTAGTCGGGGTGTCGATTCTGGTGTTTTTGATTCTGAATATCTTCCGGGCCATGAAGGTCGATTCCCGGGGCCGGAGACGGACATTCCCCCGTCTTGTGGTCGATCTGCGCCGGGCATTCGTGCTCCTCACCGCCCTGCTCCTGATCGGCACCGCCAATACCACGTTCTGGGTCAACAGCCAGTTGCGGCTGTACTCCCCCGTGGTACCAGGCGTCCCTGTGGGCACGATCTCCGTGTTCAACCTCAAGACCGGCTCCCCGCGCCTGGTCTGCACCTCACTGGACCGCCAGGGACGTGAAGCACTCGAAGTCTTCCCGGTCCGCGATGCCGCGTTCACCCTCGAGGGGGAACGAATCCAATGGGCGCCCTCGCTGAAATTCCTGGGACTGGACGATCACTTCAAACTCAGCCGCATTGAGTTCTTCCCCAAAACGCCGGTCGACTCCGGCCATTCGAGCTTCGCCGTCGACGTCCGGCAGGGTTCCAGCGATCTGTTCCGCTGGGCCCGAGACCACAAAAAGTGGCTCCCCTTCGTGCAGATCAATTCCGTGCGCACCCCCCGGAACGACGCCACCAAAGAGTACTCCCGTTATCTCTACCTCGATTCCGGTTTGATCGTGGTTCGCTAAGCGATTTCTCCCGTTTGGAACTGCCCGCCTCCGTCCACGTACCATGTTCCGTGGCGGCCGCCGCAAATCGTTTGACTCGATGCGGATTGCGTCTCCATACTGTGTGTTTGCGCCTTCGTGATCTGGTCCGGAGGCGTGTCATTTGATCCGCAAAGGAGCCGAACCTACCCATGTCCGACAATGACCTGAAAGCTGTTGAGGACCTGAAATCCGGATACCGAAATCTGCAGACCGAGATCGGCAAGGTGATCATCGGCCAGACCGAAGTCGTTGAGCAATTGCTCATCGCCCTTCTGTCCAACGGGCACTGTCTTTTGGTGGGCGTTCCCGGACTGGCCAAGACCCTTTTGATTTCGACTGTGGCCCGGGTGCTCGATCTGAAATTCTCCCGCATCCAGTTCACGCCCGATCTGATGCCCTCCGACATCACCGGCACAGAAATTTTGGAAGAAGACCACACGACCGGCAAGCGGATGTTCCGCTTTGTTAAGGGTCCCGTCTTTGCCAACATCGTCCTGGCCGACGAAATCAACCGCACTCCGCCCAAGACGCAGGCCGCTCTGCTCCAGGCGATGCAGGAGCACGAAGTCACCGCGGGAGGCGAGACCTTCCGTCTCGAAGAGCCGTTCTTCGTGCTCGCCACGCAGAATCCGATTGAGCAGGAGGGAACGTATCCCCTTCCCGAAGCGCAACTCGACCGTTTCATGTTCAACATCTATGTCGATTATCCCAGCGAAGCCGAGGAGAATACGATCGTCAAGGCGACCACCTCGGCCATGATCGCCGACGTGCACAAAGTGATCGACTCTGCCAAGATCAAGTCGCTCCAGCAGCTCGTCCGCCGGGTTCCGGTATCCGACCACGTGGTTTCGTATGCCGTCAATCTCGCCCGGGCAACTCGTCCCAATGAGAATTCACCGATGCCGTACATCAAGGACTGGGTCTCCTGGGGTGCCGGTCCGCGCGCCTCGCAATATCTCGTTCTGGGCGCCAAGTGCCGGGCGATTCTCGATGGCCGCCCGACACCGTCGGTCGAAGACATCCGCGCGGTGGCCCGTCCGGTCCTGCGCCATCGCATCGTGACATCGTTCAACGCCGAAGCCGACGGTGTCGGCACACTCGACATCATCGTCCGATTGTTGGGGGATGTGAAAGAGAAGGGTTGAGACAGTAAGACACCCGATTCGAGGGACAGGATCACAATCCTGGTGCCCCACCCGATAGGGTGGGAGTCTTCGTAAGGCCTGCAACCTCGGATTCGAGAAAGAAGCATGACAATGAAAAATCCCACCCTATCGGGTGGGGCACCAATCGAAGCGCCAGACGGCCAACCACAAATTACACGAATCATCGATTATCAACCTACCCCCCCCATGTCCGCCACCCAATACCGCCAATACCTCCAGCCCGATGTCATCTCCCGGCTTAAGTCGATGGAGATGAAGGCGCGTCTTGTGGTGGAAGGATTCATCACCGGACTGCACAAGTCGCCGTACCACGGATTCTCCGTCGAGTTCGCCGAACACCGCCAGTACATGCCGGGCGACCCGATCCGCAATATCGACTGGAAAGTATTCGCGAAATCCGACCGGTATTTCGTCAAAGAGTTCGAAGAGGAAACAAACCTCAAATCGTACATCCTGCTCGACTCGTCGGCGTCGATGGGCTACACGTCGGGCAAAGTCACCAAATTCGAGTACGCCTCGCAACTCGCGGCGGCGCTCATGTTCCTGATGCTCAAACAGCGCGATGCGGTCGGACTGGTCTCGTTCGACGAGAAGATTCAGACCTATGTGCCGCCCAAGTCCGCCTCGGTGCATTTGCATGCGTTGCTGTCAACTCTGTCCGGCGTCACACCGGGGGCGAAGACGCATGCGGGGATCGCCCTGCACGAGATGGCCGAACGGATCAAACGGCGCGGCCTGATCATCCTGCTCTCCGATCTGTGGGAAGACCCGGCAAATGTCCTCACCGGACTAAAGCATTTCCGTCACCGCAAACACGAGGTCATCGTCTTTCACATACTCGATCCAACCGAGCGCGACTTCACATTTCCGGAAGAAGCGCTGTTCAAGGACATGGAAACCGGCGAGGAAATCTCGACCCTGCCATGGCAGATTCGCTCGGAATACCAGCGCACCATGGCCGCCCACGTCGAACGCTACAAGCGCGAATGCCGGCAGTCGTTCGTCGACTATGTCCCAATCGATACTTCCGTTCCGTATGATTACGCGTTGTTTTCATATCTGGCAAAACGAGCTCGTCTGTATTAGCCGGGTGGGCTTTGCCCGCCATCCCATTGCTTTGCGCCCGAGGCCGCGATGCCCAAAAAAACTGATGCCCTTCTGATCGGATCGCACATGTCGATTGCGGGGGGAGTCCATACCGCTTTCGCGCGCGCCGAAGAAGTCGGCTGCACTTGCCTGCAACTTTTCGTCAAGTCGTCCAACCAGTGGAAGGCCAAACCCCTCACCGACGAGGACATTGCCCAGTTCCAGGCCGAACAGAAACGCACCGGCATCGGCCCCACGGTGGCGCACTCGTCCTACCTGATCAACGTGGGCAGCCCCGATCCCGCTCTCTATGAGAAATCACGCGAAGCCTTGATGATCGAATACAAACGCTGCGTCCAGCTCGGAGTCGATTCACTCGTTTTTCACCCCGGCGCCCACCTGGGCACCGGAGTTCAGGCTGGCATCGAGCGCATCGCTTCCGCAATGGATTGGGTGCTCGGCAAAATTCCCGATGGCCGCACCTGGCTGTTGCTCGAGACGACCGCGGGGATGGGTTCGCACATCGGCTCCACATTTGAAGAGCTCAAACAGATTCTGGACCGCCTCGATCATGCGGATCGCGCCGGAGTGTGTTTCGACACCTGTCACGTGTACGCCGCCGGTTACGATATCCGAACCGAGGCCGGTTACCGTGAGACGATGGGGAAATTCGACAATATCCTCGGCCGTTCCTGCCTGAAGGCCATGCATTTCAATGACTCGAAATTCGATCTCGGAACACATAAGGACCGCCACGAACAGCTCGGGAAGGGTTTCATCGGGAAGGATGCCTTTGGATTCTTCATGCGTGATCCCAAGCTCGCGACGATTCCCAAAATTCTCGAAACACCAAAAGACGAAGACGGAAAGTACGACAGGGCCAATCTCGCGCTGCTGCGCAAATTGGCGACGGCAGAAAAATGAGAATCCGTAAGCACATGATCACGCGCCGGCTGACTCTATTACTGATCGCGGTCTGCACGCTTTGGTTCCTGCCGCACGAAAACACCGGTGCGCAGACGGCGACAACCGGCGAGGGTGTGCGCCTGAACCTCACTCTGCGTGAGATTCTCCAGTCCGATCCACCAGAGACGACCATCGTCGACACGTTGGGCGTCTCCATTGCATTCGAACATGAAAGCACGCTGCGCATCGGCAACGTGGTGATCTACGTTACCGCGAAACAACCCGCCAAGGACGACCAAACCTCCCACGTCCGCCTCAGCTACTTCCTCTATACCACCGGACCAACACCGGACCAGCGCAGTGACGACGCCTTAGTCGAGTTCGGCACGCCGCTGGTCGTCGAAAGCCTGAGAGGTAAGGGCAAGTCGGTCTATCGCCTTTTGATGGTTCCGCATCCGGCCCCGGCGCCGATGGGATTGATCGTACAGGCAGACACCGCGTTGAAGGATGCGGTTTCCGGCATGTATTTTCTCTTCCACGTCGACTCGCGATCCCGCGCCGGCTTCCACTTTCTGGAATTGAGCCGCTCGCTGGATGCAGACTACTCATCCCTGCGTGACTCGTTTGGAATTACCGAACCGGGGCGAATCGACTATCGCTTTATCGAAGGCTCCGCCGCCGACGTTCCTCTCGATCCTCGCTTTGATGTTGCCATCGATCCCTCACGGAATTCCGTCGTCGCCCGGTATGACCACGGATACTCCGGCGTGGACGGTGCCGCGCCGCTACTGCTCACGCTCTACCGGACCTGGGGCTACGCGCCCGAACTCCTGGCAAGGGGCGCCTCTGAATATCTGTCCCCTTCCGATTATGAGGTCATCGCGGATCGCGACAGCGGGCGGGTCATCCCGCTGGATTCGCTGGCCCAGACCTACACATTCAGACGTCAACCTTTCCCCGCCTCCATCCACCACGCCGCATCGTTCGTCCGCTGGTTGATCAGCTCGCGAAGTATGGCGAAGTTCCGGGAAGTCTACTCCCGCTCCACCGACCTGTCCATTGAACGCGCCCTCTGGTCGGTGTACGGTAAGACGTTGAAGGAACTTGAGTCGGAGTGGGTGGCTTACCTCAAGAAACGTAACTTCCGGCCGGCGGAGTTGTACCGCTGGGCCCTACGCGCCGCGGGATACCATCGGTATGCCGAGCACTACAATCTGCTGTCACGCGCCATCAAAACCGCCGATACGATTCCTGCCAGCATTCATGAGTCGATGGGACGTGCGGCTGCCCAACTCGGCCGGTGGCCCGAGGCCGTGCAGTATTTCGTCCGGTCATTCAAAGCACACCCGAACGATGCGGCATCCATCGCGCTGCTGGCGGAGGCCCTCTGGGCCAACGGCCAGCCCAACGACGCCGAATTCCATCTGAGACGCTTGATTTCGATCGACAGCACCGCCGCCCGCGCTTACCTCGTGCTGGGAGACATTCAACAACTGCAGCAGCGTAGCGATTCCGCCGCGGCCCTCTGGCGTCTGGGTCTGGCCAACCGTAGCGGCGGGCCCCTGGCAATCGACCTCCTGCTGCGGCTCGTGTCCTATGAACGGCGCCGGGCACCCGATTCCGCGCGCGCACATATCCGCCGGGCCGGGGAATACGCCCAGGAGTTCTTCGATGCCAGCCACGGCGATCTTTCTTCCCTGATTCGCTGTGGCGAAGCCTTCCTCGCCGCGGACAGCACCGAGCATGCCCTGGCATACCTGCATCTGGCGGCGTACGCCACGGACGCTCCAGAGGACCTGGGCCGAGTCTACCTCGATATCGGCCACTGCTACGATCTCGCCGGGAAACGCCAGGACGCCGTCAAGGCCTATCGGACCGTCTTCGAGATTCCTGCGGTGCATTACGATGCCCAGATGGCGCAGTATTATATCAACCACATCTACAAGCATTGACCTGACGGACTGATGTGGGTATAACGGTGATCCAATGAACTTTCTGAATTCAGCGATACTGGCAGGACTGGCGGCAGCACTCGGCCCGCTGCTCATCCATTTGCTCAACCGCCGCCGGGTGCGCACCCTCGAGTTTTCGTCGGTCATGTTCCTGCGCGATCTGCGCCGGACCCGGATGCGCCGTCTGCAATTGCGCCGCTGGCTGCTTTTGATCATCCGCACCCTGATCGTGGCGTTCGCGGTTCTGGCATTCGCGCGTCCCGCGCTCAAAGGCGGAGTCTTCGCCGCGCTCGGTTCGCGCGCCCGCACCACCGCCGTTGTGGCGCTCGACCGCTCGGCCTCGATGGCCCAGGAAAGCGTCAACGGCTCTGCATATGAACGGGCGCAGAAACGGGTCAATGAAATCGCCGCGTTGACCGGTGAAGGCGATCAGGTCGTCGCCCTCCCCTTTGCCGGCCCCGAGGCACCTGTTGCCGATGCCCCGACCGCCGATGTCGCCCGACTCGTCAAACGCCTCTCCGATCTGCCGGTCAGTTACGCCGGCACCGATGCCGGTGCGGCCCTCAACGAAGCACTCAAGAGCGCCGGTTCCGGCGGCAACCTGAATCGCGAAATCTATCTGCTCAGCGACATGCGCCGCGAAGGATTCACCAAGACCGTCGTGCTTCCGGCAACATCCGACATGTCAGGGGTCACGATCTATCTCGTCGACGTGTCCGGAGATGGCGGATATGATCTCGGAGTGTCCGACGTCAAAGTCGGCGATCAACTGATCAGCGTCGGATTGCCGTTCGACCTGACCGCCACCATCGCCAACAACACCGACCAAACGGTGGACAAGCTGCTGGTCAGCCTCTTCATCGATGGCCGCCGTGTCGCCCAGCGTGAGATCACCGTCGACGCCAGGGGGACAGCCGTCGTGCCCTTCCTGGCCACTGTCGAAAACGGCGGCATGCACTCCGGGTTCGTCGAGATTTCCGCCG
>JACRMA010000006.1 GCA_016235085.1 Candidatus Zixiibacteriota bacterium | reverse complement strand
TACCGCTTAACCTCTACGGTGGAAGCTTTTACTGAACGTGGATTCTGGGTCATGGGGAGTCTCGCTGTCTTGAGATCAAAGATACCACACGAGAGGGGACTTCCCAGTCAACTTATCCCTGATTCATGCTCAGGGCTTGCCGATATACTGAATGGGGCGCACTCAAGGAGTCGAATTGATCACCGCAACGCAGCCGAAACCCGCTTTGTTGAAACGAGTTATCGCCACTCTTGGCGAATTGCCGGTCTCCCAGGTGGGCGTGGTGTCCACGGTCATGCGGATGACGGCGGACATCAACACAGAAATCCATAAACTTTCGCAGGTCCTCTCGGCCGACCAGGGGCTCACAGCGCGTGTCCTGCGCATGTCCAACTCGCCATTCTATGGCCGGATGCGTGGAGTAGGTTCGCTGAATGAAGCAATCATGATTCTGGGGTTCTATACGATTCGCTCGCTGGTTGTGGCCACGTCGACACACGCCATGTTCAAGCGCGACAGCCACGGCGAACTCGAAAAGGACCTTTGGCGGCATTCACTGGCGGTCGGTCTTGGGGCGCGGATCGTATCACGGCGGATCAATTCGCGCTGTGCCGAGGAAGCGTTTCTCGCCGGACTGATGCATGACATCGCCATCCTGATTCTGTTGCAGCGATTCCCGCAGGAGTATATGCCAGTCATCACCGAGATCCGTGCGGGTCGCGAAAGTCTGCCCGAAGTCGAGAAGGAAATTCTGGGGGTCTCGCACACCGAATTGGGTGCGATCATTCTGGAGCAGTGGAATCTCCCACGACTCTTAGTCGAGGTGACGCGCTACCATCACGATCCCGAGTCGGTCCCGGCCGATGCCGGCAAGGATGGCAGCGGCAAGGAAATCGCCAGGACGGCGCATGTCGTGTGCTTTGCCGATGGCCTGGCCAAGTCGCTTGGATACGGATTTCATCAGCCACCACAAGTCAATCTCCCGGAACATTCTTCCGCGAAATTTCTTGGGTTGACGCCGGACGCGATCGGCCAGATATCCGAGGAACTCAGCAATCGATTTGCCGAAGAACTCAAGCTATTCGAAGAGTAACGAAGAGTCTATTAAGGGAGGGCGATCCGCCGCGGCGGATCGCCCTCCCGCTAATGCGTTGATCAGGATTCGACTTCCTGACAGCATTTACTTCTTCTGGCTCTCCAGCCACCGGTCCATCTTCTGTTCCAGCAGATCGAGTGGCAGGGCACCATCGCTGAGCAATTCATCGTGGAACGCGCGGACATCGAACTGATCACCCAGTGCGCGTTCGGTCTTCACGCGTAGTTCCTGAATCTTCAACTGCCCAACCTTGTACGCGAGTGCCTGGCCCGGCCAGGCGATGTAGCGCTCGACCTCAGACACGATGTTCAGATCCGATAACGCCGTGTTTTCCTGGAAGAACTTGATGGCTTCATCCCGCGTCCACCCAAAGTAGTGGATGCCGGGATCGACCACGAGCCGCACCGCGCGCCAGGCATCGAACGTCAGGCGCCCGAACTCGGAGTATGGATCAGAGTACATCCCAACTTCCTTGGGCAGTTCTTCGGAATACAGTGCCCACCCCTCCACAAAGGCGGTGTATCCCCCATGGCGGCGGAACTGCGGCAGTTCGCCCAACTCCTGTTGAATCGCGATTTGCAGGTGATGTCCCGGTACCGCCTCATGGTAGGCCAGTGCCTCCATCGTGTATTTGGGACGCATCTCGGGCCGGAACGTATTGATATAGAAATAGGCGGGACGCGACCGGTCTTCCGGCGCCGGGTAATAGTACGCATCGGGTGCCGATTCGGCGCGATATGGTTCCATGACCTTAAAGCTGTATGGAGCCTTGGGCAGATGGCCGAAGAGAAGCGGCAGCTTTTCGTCCATGTGCTTCAAGATTGTCTTGAACCCTTCAACCAGCGAATCGGCGCTCGTGTGGAAGAACTCTTTGGAGTGACGAAGGGACTCAGCGAATTCCACCAGTGTCCCCTTGAAGCCCACATCCTCCATCAGTTGACGCATCTGCGTCTGGATTTCGGCCAGTTGTTTCTGGCCGAGCTGGAAGATTTGCTCGGGGGTCAGTTGTGTCGTGGTGAACTGCCTTGCGAGCGCACGGTACCGGCGCTTGCCGTCGGGCAGCGCCAGTATTCCGACTGTATCGCGGCATGCCGGCAGATACTCGGTCCGCACGAACCTGGCGAGACGATCATAGCCCGGTACGACATCGTTCTGAATGGCTGCCCGTATGGCCTCCGAGAGTCGCTGCCGTTCGTTCTCGGGAATAGTGCTGTCGATCTTGCCAATCGCGGCGGCCAGGACGCTTTTCTGCGGATCGTCAACGACGTGCGCCTCGATCTGCGGCAGCGCTTTCTCGATGGTGATCTTCGCGGGCACCAGATGCTCTTTCATCCCCTGGCGCATCCGGGCGATCAACTGATCGACATACGTTGGGAAAGCCTGCAGTCGGGTGACAAAGTTCTCGCAGTCCCCGACGGTCCTCAGGGGGTGGTAGTTGACCAGCTCCGGGATGCCGATCTGTGGGCCACCCTGCTGGCTCACCGGCATCAGATACCAGTGATTCTCCAGGTCCTCGAGACGGTCCGAGAGTTCCCGCCCGAATAATTCGGCGTTAATCGTATCCCGCGCGGATCCTTTCAGTTTGCGCAGTGTGTCGAGCCGTGCCTGAAAACTGCGTAGCGCCGCTGCCTCGCGCGGTACTGCCTCCAGCGACATGTCCGGCAAGAGGCTGTCGTACCGGTGATCGCCGAGCTCGGTTGCCCACGTCGGCGATTGCCGCATCTGAAATTCCCAGTAGTCGTTAAACAATTCGTTTGGTGTCTCGGCGCTGCTCATTTTGAACCATCCTATCAGAATGACCAGCAAGGTTGCGGCTGATCGTGATCCGTACCGTCTCATGAAATTTCTCCGTGGCCGTTTCATCATGCGTCCTCCCGGCCCTCAGGCCGGTGGGAAATATAGAAAGAGCCGGTCTCCGATTGCCACGGTGTTCGACGGAGCCCCGGGTACTCGATCCGGCGGATTCTCGGGAGCCGTCCACGTGTTAGCGCTCTTGCGAATGCGGCGGCGATTCAGGATGATAACGAACTCGAAATAGGACAAGAAGTTGTCAGTTTGAGAATCGATTCACTTGCTTTTTCCGTACTTTCCTTATCTTGTTGCGGTGCGGGCCGGGCTTTTTTCCGGGTTTCGCAGGAGATGGAGTTATGATGGCCGTGATGCTGCGCAGAATCTTGGTGTTTTTTGTACTGATTGCGGTCAGTGCGGGCTCGACTACCGTAACCCGCGCCGAGCAGAAATCGTGCTACTCTTGTCACAAGGCGGCGGCACAGAAATTCGACCGCAAATTCAAGCATGATCCCGTCGCCAAGGAGAACTGCGAGGGATGCCATGTCCGCCACGGCTTTTCCAATTCTTTGATACTAAAGAGTTCCGGCAAGGCGCTCTGCGTCGGTTGCCACACGAAGTTTGATACATCGCTGGCGGGATTGACCAATCTCCACCCCGCGGTGAAGGATCAATTGTGCACGAGTTGCCACGATCCGCACGCCTCCGACCGCAAAGGCTTGATCCGGGATATCGGCAATGATATCGCCTGTTTCACCTGCCACGTGACGTTCGCCGACACCGCCGGTGCTCCCAAGGCGCACGCTCCGTTTGCCCAACGCGACTGCGCCGCGTGTCATATGCCGCACGGCGGGACCGATCCCCAAATGCTTCGGGCATCGGCCGATGACGTCTGCAAGAAATGCCATGATGTCGTCAAGACCGGGAGCCAGCACCTCACGCGCGGCCTGAACACAGCCGGGCTGCAATGTATCGGCTGCCACGACCCGCATCGCTCCACTCGCGCCAACCTGGTCGGCGACAAGGTCCACAAGCCGGTCAGCGAGGGGAAGTGCGCCGAATGCCACACCGCTCCGGCGCCCGGGACGACGGCATTTGGCCCGGCCGACTCAACCTGGACCAACTGCCAGAAGTGCCACTCTGATCTCAGTAAGAAACTGGCGGCTGCCGTACCGCATCAACCCGCTGCCGACGGCGAGTGCTTCCAGTGCCACGTGGCCCACAGATCGAATCGCCCCAAACTCCTCCGTGGCGGCGTGGGCGAAATGTGCCAGACCTGTCATGAGGACAAGACGGCGGCTGCAATCGCCAAGGAAAACAGCAGCCATGCGCCGGTTGCCCAGGGGCTCTGCCAGGCCTGCCATGATCCGCATGGGAGTCCGAATCCGAGTCTTCTCAAACTCACCGGCGATGCCTTGTGTTTGAATTGCCACACCAAGGAGAAATTCACCAGTTCAGCGCACCTGAAGAAGGCGGGCGCTGCATGCATGGATTGCCATTTGCCGCATACGAGCACGCAACCCATGCTATTGAAACAGGATCCCGTCGCCACCTGCGGCACCTGCCATCAGTCGAAAGTCACTCCGGGCAAGTTCGCGCATGAGCCGGCCAGGAAGACTGACTGTTCTGCCTGCCATGATCCCCACGGCGGCAGTGGCAAGGCGAATCTGCTCCAGGAACAGCCGACGCTCTGCTTCAGCTGCCATCCGGACATTGCCCGTTTCGTCAGTGCTCCGGTCAAGCACCCGCCGGTGGAAGATTGCCTGAGTTGCCATGGCAACCACGATGCCCCCAATCCGGGACTTTTGGTCGGCAAACC
>JACRMA010000028.1:23450-31235 GCA_016235085.1 Candidatus Zixiibacteriota bacterium | reverse complement strand
CACATCGGCCTCGGCCTTATCCACGATGCCAGGCTGATCGCCGGAGGACGTGCCCTTCTTCGACTTGGAACAGCCGGCGAGCAATGCCAGAGTCATAGAGGCGACAACGAACAGGAGCAGGCGGCCACGGCAGTTGGGCATGAGCGTTCGCATTGATAAATTCCTCTCGAGGGTAATACAATGTTCCAAATGGATTCGGCGGGCTGTGTCTCCCATCCGATCTGTCGAACGACAACGCTGCGAATAGTACGAATTCTACAGAGGCCTGATTGATCCCCTGCTCACCTCAATGGAAAGTATCCAAAATCCGGAGGGTTTGTCCAGAGAAAACCTGCAAGTCAGGATGAATACAATTATGATTTGGACTCGGAGTTCATCACAGCGGTTCCAGAGGGCCGGTGGTGGCGCCGACGATGAACTGCTGGACGATGGGATCGGCGGAGTTGCGGAGTTGATCGACGGAGCCGTCGAAGATGATCTTGCCGGCGTGGAGCATGGCGATGCGGTCGCCGATTTTGAAGGCCGAATTCATGTCGTGAGTGACGGCGATGGCGGTGACTTTGAGACGTTCGCGCAGGCGGACGATCAGGTCGTTGATCCCTTCGGCGGTGATGGGATCGAGACCGGTGGTGGGCTCGTCGTAGAGGACAATCTCCGGATCCATCGCAATCGCGCGCGCGAGCGCGGCGCGCTTGCGCATGCCGCCGGACAGATCTGAGGGAGCGCGCGGGCCGATGCCGGCGAGACCGACCCATTCGAGACGTTCGGCCACGATGTCGGCGATTTCGGATTTCGACTTGGTTGTATTCTCCGAAAGACCGAGGCCGACATTCTCGGCGACGGTCAGGGAATCAAATAGCGCGCCACCCTGAAACAGGACGCCGCAGCGCATACGCAGTTCGTAGAGATGTGCGCGATCAAGCTGGTCCAGTTGCTTTCCAAAGATGGTCACTGTGCCCGCATCGGGCTTCATCAAGCCGAGCACGTGCTTCAACAGGACGCTTTTGCCGCAGCAGGAGCGCCCGATCACAACCAGGGTCTCCCCCTTCGCCACGTCGAGATCGACACCGTTGAGCACCACGCGGTGATCCAAAGACTTGACGAGTCCGCGAATCGCAATCATGGTCACACTCTGAAGAGCATCGTGGCGATCAGGTAATCGGAAATCAGAATCAACACGGAGGCAATGACGACCGCGCCGGTCGTGGACCGTCCGACACCCTCCGCGCCGCCGCGCGTCTGGAATCCTTGATAGCACCCAATGAGCGAAATGATGATTCCGAAAATCGATGCTTTGAACAGCCCGGCATACATGTCGGACATATGGAAAAAGAGTTTGACACCGTTGAGAAATGTTGTCGCCGACAAATTGACCATCAGGACAGCCACAACCAGCGCGCCCAGAATCGCCACAAAATCTGAGAACAACACCAGGACCGGGAGCATGATTGCCCCGGAGGTCACACGGGGCATGACGAGATAGCGCACGGGATCAACCCCCATGACCTCGAGAGCGTCGATTTGCTCGGTCACACGCATCGTGCCGAGTTCGGCGGCGATCGAAGCGCCGACACGTCCGGCAACCACCAGTGCGGTGAGGACGGGCGCCAGTTCAATCACGATGGCTTTGCCCACCGCGGTACCGAGAAATCGCATCGGGACGAAGTTCTGGAACTGGTAGGCAGCCTGCCATGCGGAAACGGCACCGGTGAAGACTGAGGTCAGGATGATCAAAGGCAGGGAGCGCACCCCCATGGTCAGCATCTGGTACACCACCAGGCGTGCGGAGCCAAGGATCTGGGGCAGCGACGCGAGCAGCCGCCCGATCATGACCGTCAGCCCCCCGACATAAACCGTCAGGCGGAGAATCCGCCGGCCGATGTCCCGGATCAATTCCACAAGAGAAGTATCGGCGAGGGCGGCGAGGGGCGCAATCAAGAAGGCGGGGGGACTGGGTTGGAGGGAGGAAGGTCGAACGACAGGGGATGTGGCACGGCCGCCTCGGCCGCGCCACACTGGCTTCTCCCTCGCGTACAGAGGGCGGTCACAGAGGGCCGCCCCTACGACGCAATCGCAAATCGTTTTGTGGTGCCCCACCCGAAGGGTGGGACATTTCATTCGCGCTGCTCAATTCCGAATACGGTGAGAATCTACAGCAGCGGCGTCATCTCCGTGGACCTGCGCTCTGATTTGTTGCGGTGCTGGCCTAACGAGAGGAACCCACCCTTCGGGTGGGGCACCAACAAAGAGCGCGACCGAGGCGGCCACGCCACACTCCTTTTCGCTATTCGGGCTGTTGACCGATGGACCCCACCATCCGCCATTCGCCTGCGGCGAATTGGCGCCTGGTGGGCCACCAACTTCGCGTGATTAGTTAGACGCCTTTTCTTTCAGGAGATCTATGACGGCTTTTTCGATGGTGCTGGCAGCCTGCATTCCGAGCCATTGCTCGCGAATGGTGCCGTCACGGGCAACGAGGAACGATGTTGGGATGGCGCTAATGCCCCCGTATTGATCGTTGACCTTGCGCTCGCCAACGAGGATCGGGTACTTGATCTTGTAAGATTTGATAAATCCGGGAAGGAGATTCGTGCCCGGACGCTCCAGGGCAATGCCGAGGATATCAAAACCGGCGGTGTGGCAGGAGTCGTAGAGCTTGACCAAATCCGGAATGGACGCCCGGCACGGAGGGCACCAAGTGGCCCAGAAGTCGATCAAGACGACGCGGCCTTTGTAATCGCTGAGATGGACTGTTTGACCAGTCAGATCCCGAAGGCCAAAATCGGGAGCCTTACTGTACGAAGGGGCGGATTTGGCGGCAGTGGCCGGGGATTTCGCCACAGTGGTGTCGGACGTGGGCGCCGATTTCGAGTCACCATTCCCCGAGCAGGCAGGACCCGTTCCCAGGAGTAATGCCACCACGAGTGCACCGGCACTGGCGGCCAGTCGGGGAACGGTACGGATAATCGACACGCTCGTAAGCTCCTGGCTCATGACCTGGATTCTACCCCAAAAAAAGAGCTACCGTCGTTCAATTTTATCCGAGAGGGGGGCAGGGAAACTCGGATAAAGTGCGGAAACAACGGTAGCCGAAAATCCTCTGAGGGGTGCGTAGCACCCTTGTCAATTTGGGAATCTATGGTCCCGCAAAAACCGAGTCAACAAAAACTTTGACGGTGGCGAAATTCGCCGGACCCCAGACCCCCGAATTGACGAGCAATTCACTGCTCTTACTGACTGTTTCGGCCAAAGCTCGAAGCGGTTCAGCCTTTGCCGTTACCCTTCTTTACGAACGCATCGTAACTCATTGATTTGTAATGCCCTTCACCCACGTACTTCAACAAAGGCACGAACGCTTCGGCGGCTTTGTAACCCGGCGCCGGTCCGATCTTCTTGCCGTCGGAATCCAGGAACCAGTAAGTCGGGAAGCCGGAAACGGCGAAGACACGGCTGAGCTGGCGCTGGGTCATACGCTCGCCTTCGTGGGTCACGAAAGCCAATGTGTCTTCGGCATTTACCCTTATTCCGACAAAGTTCTTGTTGAAGGTCGCGATCACCGTGGAATCGTGAAATGTGGTCGCATCCATGCGCTTGCACCAGCCACACCAGTTGGTGTAGAAGTCGATGACGACGGCTTTCTTCTCGGCTTTAGCTTTTGACAATCCGGCGTCAAAGGCCAGCCATTGGATTTCACGAGGGCTTTCGGCGGACACGGTACGGACCAAAGCCACCTTGTCTGCCGACTTGGCAGGTTTCGTTGCGGCAGGATCGGAGGCCAGCGCGGCTGCACCGTAACATGCGATCAGAACCAGAAGAATTGAAAACTTGGTGACTTTTGTCATGGTTAGCCTCGTTTACACAATCAAATAGGTCTACGCCGGGTGTCTGCCCCCCGTTTGATTTGGCAGACTACGCCCTACTACAGAATACAGCGTCGGCGCCCAACAGTTCCCTAAGAGAATCGACCAATTCACGGGAAGCCTCAAGCCGAACCCGGTTGGACTTGACCTTTACGGTGCGGTTGCCCACCGGGTAGTAGAAGTACAGGATGCCATTGCCCCGGTCATATTTCGTCAGAAGCTGTTCGAGACTCGCCAATAGGTCGGCTTCCATCTGCTCCGGAGTGAGGGTGATGTGCAAATCGAGAACAGCGCCGTTGCGCGATTCGGAGAGGAGCGTGGCGGTTTGGATAATCAGCTTGGGCCTCTCCCCTTCACGGGTTGAAACCCGTCCGCTGAGAAGCACCAGCGAATCGATGCGGAAAATCGATTGGAAGCGTTTGAACGGATCGGAAAAGCAGAGGCACTCGATGGAGCCGGCGAAGTCCTCCAACGTGAAGAAGGCCATCATCTGGCCTTTCTTGTCCAGTTGGGATTTCATCTGCGTGATGATCCCGCCCATCTGGACCTCCGACTCGTCGGGGAGGTCCCCGGCCTGGTCGGCACTGCAGGTGGTGAACAGGCGCATCTCCTCGGTGTAGTCGGACAGCGGGTGGCCGGAGACGTAGAATCCCAGGGCTTCTTTCTCACGCGACCAGATTTCTTTGTCGGACCACTTGGGGACATCGGGAAGCGTCGGCGGCGGAATCGCGGCAGCGGATGCACTGCCGCCGAACAGCGACTCCTGCCCGCGGCGGCGGTCTTCCGCCACGCGTGCCCCGCTGCTCAGGGCATCATTCAACGCCTCGAGAAGCTGGTGACGGTGGCCGGGAAGCTTGTCGAACGCGCCGGCCGTGATCAGGGCTTCGAGGGCGCGGCGATTGACCGCACGGCTGTCGGCACGGCTGGTGAAATCGTAGAGACTGGTGAACGGACCGTCCGTGTTGCGCACGGCGACGATCGATTCGACCGCGGCCATCCCGACATTCTTCACCGCACTGAGTCCAAAGAGAATCCGATCTCCGGAGGCTGTGAAGACCGCCTGGGATTCGTTAATATCGGGTGGCGACACCGGGATACTCAGGCGGCGGCATTCCTGCATGAAAACACGGATGCGGTCGGTGTCTGCCATTTCCGACGACATCGACGCGGCCATGAATTCGACCGGGTAACGTGCCTTGAGGTAGGCCGACCGGTACGCGAGCATGGCGTATGAGGCCGAATGGGCGCGATTGAATCCGTAGCGGGCGAAAGTCTCGCAGAAGTCGAATACTTTTCCCGCGATCTCGCGTTCGACGCCATGGTTCACGGCGCCGTCGATGAACTCCTGCTTCATCCGTGCCATGATTTCGGAATCTTTTTTGCCCATCGCCTTGCGCAACGTGTCGGCTTTGCCCATGCTGAAGCCGGCCAGCTCGCTGGCGACTTGCATCACCTGATCCTGATAGACGATGATCCCGTAGGTGTCTTTCAGAACGCGTTCGATCTTGGGATGGTCGTAGATGACTTGCTTGCGGCCGTGTTTGCGGTCGATGTACTCGTCGATCATGTTGGCGTCGAGCGGACCCGGCCGGTAGAGCGCGTTCATGACAATCAGGTCCTCGAACACGGTCGGGCGCAGCTTGCGCAGGTAGTCGCGCATTCCCGACGATTCGAACTGGAAGATGCCGATGGTTTCGCCGGTGGCGAATAGCCGATAGACGGCAGAGTCCTCGAGACCGATTTTGGCCCAGTCGATGGTCACACCTCGGTTGGAGGCGACGGCGTGCTCGGCGTCATCCAGAACGGTCAGAGTCCGCAGGCCGAGGAAGTCCATTTTGAGCAGACCGATCTTCTCGATCCACTTCATATCGTACTGGGTCGTTACCTCACCTCGGGCCCCGCGATAGAGCGGGACGAATTCGGTGAGCGGTGCGGGGGCGATCACAACGCCCGCGGCATGGGTGGACGCGTGGCGGGTCAGACCCTCGAGCGTGCGCGAGTAATCGAGGAGTTTGGCAACCCGAGGATCGTCGGTGGCCATCTGCGTGAGCTCGGGCTTGAGACGGATCGCCTTCTCGAGCGTCATGTCGATTTCCGCCGGGATGATCTTCGCGATGCGATCAACTTCGGAGTACGACATCCCGAGCACCCGGCCCATGTCGCGGACAACACCGCGCGCGGACATTGTGCCGAAGGTGATGATCTGGCAGACGTTGTCCTTACCGTACTTCTGGATGACGTACTGAATGACCTCATCGCGGCCACGGTCGGAGAAATCGATATCGATATCCGGCATGGATATCCGGTCGGGATTCAGGAAGCGCTCGAAGAGCAAGCCGAACTGGATCGGATCGATGTCAGTGATTTCGAGGCAGTACGACACGAGCGACCCGGCCGCCGAGCCGCGTCCGGGCCCGACCGGGATGCCCCGGTTCTTCGCGTAGTGCACCAGATCGGCGACGATCAGGAAGTATCCCGCGTAGCCCATCTTCTGGATCACACTGAGTTCATACGACAGCCGGTCATGGATACCCTGAGTGGGATGCGGGTAGCGCTTGGCGAGGCCGCGGTCGGCCAGATGCTTGAGGTATTCATCGCGCGAGCTGAACCCCTCCGCGATGGGAAATTCCGGCAGATAAAGTGTCTTCAAATCCAATTCGAGCCGGCAGGCTTCGGCGATCCGCAGCGTGTTTTCTATCGCCTCCGGAGTTGCGGCGAAAAGACTCTTCATCTCGTCGACGGATTTGAAGTAAAGCTCCTCGGTGCTGTAGCGCATGCGCTCAGTGTCGTTGAGTGTCTTCCCGGTTTGGATGCACAACAGGGCTTCGTGCGCCGGGGCGTGGGTTCGCATCAGATAATGGCAGTCGTTGGTGGCGACCAGATTCACGCCGAGTTTCCTGGCCAGTGCGATGACCCCGGGGCGGGCGCGATCCTCGACCTCGATGTTGTGATCCTGGATTTCGAGGTAGTAATTCTCGGGACCGAACAGATCGAGGTACCGGCGGGCCGCCTGCTCCGCCTCGGCGGGCCGTCCATTGAGCAACGCCTGCTCGACCTCCCCCTGTGCGCAGGCCGAGGTGGCAATCAGGCCTTCGGCGTGGTCACGCAGCAATTCGAAGTCGATCCGAGGACGATGGTAGAATCCCTCGAGGTATGCCTGACTGACAAGTTTTACCAGATTCTTGTAGCCGGTGATGTTTTTCGCCAGCAGGATCAGATGGAATCCGCCGTCGGGGGCTCCCGGCACGCTTTGCTTGAAACCGCGTCCCTGTGGCGCGACATAAGTCTCACACCCGATGATAGGGACAATGCCCTTGGCCAGGCACTTCGTGTAGAACTCCACCGCGCCGAATAGATTCCCATGATCGGTCAGAGCCAAAGCGGGCATTTTGAACTCGACCGCGCGCTCAACCATGTCATTGATCCGACAGGCGCCATCAAGAAGCGAAAACTGGCTGTGGTTGTGCAGATGGACGAAGTCGGCGTGTTTCATGGGAGTCTCATCAGGGAGCGATCAGCCGCCCTCGGGGCAATTGTACCGAACAAGGTTGCCGCGGGTCAATCGTTTAGCGCGGGAGGTGGGGCTCGCAATATCCAGGACGCCGGTAGCGGCTGCGTTTGGTGCCACAGACAACAAAGACCGAGCGGCTCTACTGCTCGATCTCTATTGTCCGTGTCTTTCTTGTTTGTGAGAAGAAGACACGGACAAGCAGATTCTCCATAGAGCCGGAGAATCTGCTTGTCCGTGGCACCCTGCTGGAGAACTTAGTTTTTCAACAGTCTCTGGCTCTCTGGGCCAACTTCTTTTCCACTAGGGGGCTCACAACGAAAGTGCCACTGACTTAAGTCAGTGGCACACGTGAGATCTATTGAACGCAAGAAACAGGTTGCCGTCGTCCCTATTCCTCGGCGGCTTTTTTCGCGG
>JACRMA010000028.1:0-23388 GCA_016235085.1 Candidatus Zixiibacteriota bacterium | reverse complement strand
GCCCCTGCGTCAAGGAACGGAGCACCGTCGAGTATTTGTAAAGTTCGGCAAGCGGCGCCTGGGCACGGATTTTCTGCCAGTGACCATCGGGATCCATCCCGAGCACTCGGCCGCGGCGGCTGGACATATCGCCCATCACGTCGCCGGTGAAGTCATCGGGGACTTTGATTTCGAGTTCATAGATCGGTTCGAGCATCACCGGGCCGCACTTGAGGAACCCTTCTTTGAATCCCATCATGCCGGCGATCTTGAAGGCCATATCCGACGAATCGACGGTGTGGTAGGAGCCGTAGTACACCGCCACGCGCACATCGACCACGGGGTGGCCGGACAGACCGCCTTCGATCATCGCTTCGACCACGCCCTTTTCCACGGAGGGAATGAACTTGGCGGGGATCACGCCGCCTTTGATTTCGTCGGCGAACTCAAAGCCCAGGCCGCGCGCCCGCGGCTCAATGCGCAGGAAGACATGACCGAACTGGCCGCGTCCGCCGGTTTGTTTCTTATGTTTGTATTCGATTTCGGTCTTCCCGGTCAGTGTTTCGCGATATGGAATGCGTGGCTTTTCGAGTGTGACATCGACGTTGTAGCGCTTTTTGAGTTTGCTGGTCACGACGTCGAAGTGCAGTTCGCCCTGACCGTAGAGGATGGTCTGGCGAATATCGGGATGGACCTTGTGGAAGAAGGTCGGATCCTCTTCGTGCAGACGGACGAGCCCGGTCACCATGCGTTCTTCGTCGTTCTTGGAGACCGGCTTGACGGCCATATCGAGAATCGGCTCGGGGAACGCGATGGGGGGAAGCTGCACGGGGGCCTTTTTGTCGCACAGGGTGTCGCCGGTGTGCGTGGTGCGAAGTTTCACAGTGGCGCCGATGTCGCCCGCGCACAGTTCCCCGATCTCCTGGCGTTGCTTGCCATTTAGGGCAAAGAGCTGTCCGATGCGCTCGGTCTCGCTGCGGCCGGAGTTGAGGGCTTCGTCACCGGGTTTGATCCGTCCAGAAATAACCTTGAGCAGGGAGAGCTCGCCCACGTGAGGTTCGGAAACGGTTTTGAATACCAGGGCGCAAAACGGGGCGTTGGGATCGGGTCCACGGTTGACTTCCGCTTCACCACCGGGAATATGCCCTTTGACTGCGGGCCGGTCCAGAGGTGACGGCCCGAACTGATCGACGAAATCCAGCAGCAAACGGGCTCCGGCGGCGGTGGTGGCGGCGCCCAGCAGCACCGGAAAGAGTTTGCCATCGACGACACCCTTACGCAGACCACGCTGCAATTCTTCTTCCGTCAGTTCACCGCTCTCAAAAAACTTTTCCAGGAGAGAATCATCGGCTTCGGCGGCAGCTTCGACCATACGGGTACGGGCATCGGCGGCGGCGGCACGCACGTCATCAGGGATGGCCAGATCGGTGGCCTTGCCGGTTGCGTCGAATGCGTAGGCCTTCATCTTGATGAGATCTACAATACCCTTGAATTCGGCGGCGGTGCCGACCGGCCACTGGACAGCCACAGCCTTGACGCCATACCGTTCGCCGAGCGCCCACATCATCTTCGAAAAGTCGGCGTGCTCTTTGTCCATCTTGTTGATGAAGAAAACTCGTGGCAGGTTGCCGGAGTCGAGACGTTCGAGGGTCAACTCGGCGCCAACCTCCACGCCAGCGGGGGCGTTGAGGAGGCAGACCGCGAGGTCGGCGGCCCGCAGTCCACCGGCGACATCACCCGCGAAGTCGGAGTATCCAGGTGTGTCGACGATGTTGATCTTGCGGGTTTTCCACTCCAGATGCGCCAACGCGAGCGCAATCGAGATCTTGCGTGCGATCTCTTCTTCGGAGTAATCAGTGGTGGTGGAACCGTCGTCGACTTTGCCCATTCGTCCGACCACGCCCCCCGCCATCAGCATCGCCTCGCACAACGATGTCTTTCCGGTACCGCCATGCCCGAGCAACGCGATATTCCTGATGTTGTCCACCGTTACTTCTTTCACTGTGCGCTCCTTTCCTCCGCTGTCCGCGGGGACAGACTGTAAAAGATATGAGCGGCAAAGCAGGTAGTCAATTGGAAGGTAGCGGGGTGCGCAGGCGATTGACAGAAGAGGGGCCCACTCGTGGCTCGGAGGAGTGTGCAATTCACTCTGACCGCAGGGATGGGACAGGCAAATCAGAAGGGACTGACGGGAATACACTTCGGGCCGGGAGCTCCGATTCCGGAGCCAATCCCGGCCCGATCAGGGGTGTCTGTGCGATGTTGTCGATTAGTGCGTCGGAACCAGATTCTGGGCTTTCTTCCACTCCATCATTGCGGCGGTCAGCTTTGAGGAGATCTTGGTGAATTCCCCATTCGTCCCGAGGAGGTTCTGGGCTTCCGTCTTCTTTCCCGCCAGGGCAGCTTCCGCAACCTGGGCGGCCACCTGGTGGAATTGTGTGTGAAGCGAGTTCACGGTCTTATAGTGCTGAGATGCCTTTTCCTGGGGCGTAATGGACTGCCCCTGAAGCCATTTGCCGAAATCGCACTGATTGTTTTGGCGGATTATGCCGGGAGGCGTGTCGATTTTGCCTTTGTCGACCGCCTGACTGAGACGGGTCTTCCACATACCATGAGCGCCGATCGCCTTGTCGATTTCCTGGCGTGATTCCATTACAGAACTCCTCTCTTTACGTGCCGGAACGGCATCGGTCAATGGCTGCACCCCCGTGCAACATGGCATTATTCCGCGGGGGCATCGGCCGGTATCCGCTATGTGCATCGGCCTAAATGGGGAGGAGTTCAGTCATAACTGTCGGGAATTCAATTAGAGCGAAATCCTGCCTTCCAGGCGACTGTCGCGCATCGTGTTGCCCGTACATGCCAACACCGGGACTTCTATGGGCCCACCCCGCGATCGACATTCCGGAGAGGCGTATCGGAATGGCATCACTGTCCTGAAATCGAGAGGCCGGACAGGAGTGCCCAGCCTACCGATATCGCTACAATCGGGTGTGGCGGACACTCTTGTCCGGCCGATCTCAACATGCCCCGGAGTCCAAGGGATAGTCGCCTGATCGAATTGTGACCCGATCAGATCACCTTTTCTTCGCGCAGTTTCTCAAACAGAGCACTCGCCACCGCGGCGGGATCGCCTTCAAGACGCGCGCCACGCTTGCGTGGCGGGGGTGCCTTGACGACTGTGGCGTGCACCAGAGAGTTGGCGCCGACTGTTGCGGGATCGATGCCAATGTCGGCCGCTCCCCATCGGTCAATCGGTGCGCTTTTGGATTTCATCTTGCCCTTTAGGGAGGGCAGGCGGGGTTCGTTGATCTCTTTGACCACGCTGATAACGGCGGGAAGCGGAGTGGCGACGCGGTCGAATCCATCTTCGGTCATCCGGGCGACGGTGAGTTTTCCAGGTTCGACCAACTCGATCTTCTTCACGAAGAGGACTTGAGCCCACCCGAGTTTGCCGGCGGTGGCGCCGGGAACGACGGAGCGGTCGGTATCGATGGCATTCTTGCCAAACAGGCACAGGTCCACCGCACCGATTTTGCGCACGCCGGCCGCCAGGATCGACCCGATGGCAACACCATCAGAGCCCTCGAACGCCGGATCAATCAGCAGGATGGCGCGGTCTGCTCCCAGAGCGATCGCATCCCGCAGTCCGGCGACGGCCGTTTCACCACCGCAACCTATGACCGTCACGGTGCCTCCATTTTTTTCCTTCAGACGGAGGGCTTCTTCGACGGCGTATTCATCGAATGGGTTCATGCCGCCGGGGCCATCCGGCAGGATGACGCCGCTGGTCTCGTCAACGCGCACCAGCGCGATTTCGGGAACTTGTTTGATGCAGACCACGATATTCATCGATTCGGCGTCCTTTCCGCAACGGGAGCCTGTGACTCACTCCGGCCCAGCACTGTCAGCGCTTCGCGGGCCGCTTTCTGCTCGGCGTCCTTCTTGTTCGGACCCATGCCACGGCCAACTTCGCGTCCGTTGGCGTAGACGGCAACAGTAAAGACCTTTTCGTGGTCGGGACCGGTTTCATTAACGACTTCGTAGCGCGGCAGGCCCTGCCCCTCCCCCTGCAGCAATTCCAGCAGGTCGCCTTTGAAATTGGCATTGAGCAGCTTGGAATCACTGGCGTCGAAATTCCTGATCAGCACGCGGTCGATGAGGGCGGTGGCCGCGTCGATACCGCCATCGAGATACACCGCACCGATCACCGCCTCGAGGACATCGGAGAGAATCGACGAGCGCCGGCGTCCTCCGGCGCGCTCTTCCTCCGGAGACAGAAGGATATAGCGCCCGAGATTCTCACGGCGCGCCACGCTGCCGAGGGTTTTCAAATTGACCAGGGCGGCTTTCGCTTTCGTGAGGTCGCCTTCGGTGAATTGCGGATGTTGTTCGAAGAGGTAGCGTGCCACCAGCAGCCCGAGCACGGAATCACCGAGGAATTCCAGGCGCTCATAAGTCGGCGTCATGTTGACCGAATTGGCGTAGGATCGATGTGTCAGCGCCTCTTGCAGCAGGCCGGGATTCTGGAATCGGTAACCCAGAATGTAATCGCCGGCAATCCCCGCCCCGGATGATTCGACGTGAGATCGTCGAAACAGTCGTGACCAGAAACCCATTACGTCCTCCGTCTAAGTTGCCGGGCGGACTATTGGGGAGAGCGTTTGGTGAGGGGGAGAATGAAGGCCTATCTGTACTCTGGAAATCCAAAGCCCAGATCGATCTTCACCTGGGAAACGCTCGTCGCTCGTCGTTCCGGCTCGGGAATATCGATTCCCGATCTATGTGTATACGGCTCGCGCTCTCAGCCGATGCCGTTTTCTTCAAATCGGGCCGCCACAACCGTTGCATTGTGGCCACCGAAGCCGAATGAATTCGAGATGGCGATACGGACAGGCCGTTCGGCCACCTTATTCGGCGTATAGTTCAAGTCGCACTTTGGATCCGGTGTCTCCAGATTAATGGTCGGATGAATCTTCCCGGTCTCCATTGTTTTGATGCAGGCAATCAACTCGACGCCGCCGGCGGCACCCAATAGGTGACCGATCATCGACTTTGTCGAATTCGCGACCAGTTTTGCACTGTGATCTCCAAAGACCGAATGGATGGCTTCTGTCTCGCAAACGTCGCCAAGATCGGTCGAAGTTCCGTGGGTGTTCACATAATCCACGTCCGTGGCTTTGATACCGGAATCATTCAGCGCGGCACGCATGGAGCGCGCAGCACCCTCACCCTGTGGGGCCGGGGCGGTGATATGATAGGCATCGCCCGACATCCCGGAGCCGAGGATTTCGCCCAGGATCGTGGCGCCACGTTTCATCGCATGGTCGAGCGATTCCAAAACGAGGATTCCGGCGCCTTCACCCATGACAAAGCCATCGCGGTTGAGGTCAAACGGACGGGAGGCTTTCGTGGGGTCATCGTTGCGCGTCGACATCGCCCGGGCGGAGCAGAATCCCGCGAGGGAGGCCGGTGTTATGGTCGCTTCGGCGCCGCCGGTAATCATCAAATCCGCGTCGCCGCGCTCAATAATCCGGGCGGCATCGGCAATCGCATGGGCGGAAGAGGCACAGGCCGAGACGGTGGCGTAGTTCGGGCCTTTGAAACCGTAGTGCAACGACACGAGCCCGGCGCACATGTCGATGATCATCATCGGAATGAAAAACGGCGAGACACGTCCCGGTCCCTGGGTCATCAGGGTCCGGTGCTGATTCTCGAACGTCTCGATGCCACCGATTCCGGAGCCGATGACAACGCCGCACCGCTCGCGATTGAGCGTATCGAGATTGAGCGCCGCGTGCAGGACAGCCTCGTGGGCTGCACCCAACGCCAGCAGCTCCGCGCGGTCCATGCGGCGCGCTTCCTTCTTTTCTGCAACGGCCAGAGGATCGAAATCCTTGACCTCACAGGCGATTCGTGTCGGATACTGGGAGACATCGAACCGGGAGATTTGCCCGGCGCCGGATCGTCCAGCAAGAAGACCATCCCAGTACACTTGCACGGAATTGCCGATGGGAGTAAGGGCTCCCATGCCCGTGACCACAACGCGATGCCGTGGCCGGCCATTATTGCGATAAAGTGTCATAGAAGTTTACGGTCCTTCGACCGGCCGTGTCCCGGGAGGTGCGAGGCGGGGCTCAGCTGACACCCTTTTTCTCGATGTAGTCGATGGCGGTTTTCACGGTGGAAATCTTCTCGGCATCCTCATCAGGAATTTCCAGGCCGAATTCCTCTTCGAGAGCCATCACCAATTCGACGGTATCCAGAGAATCGGCCCCCAGATCGTCTATGAACGATGCTTCATCGGTGACCTGTTCTGCATTCACACCCAGTTGCTCCACAATGATTTTTTTTACTCGTTCGGCTACCGACGACATGGAAGACCCTCCCCTTACCGGATAAAGTGAATAAACATCCATACCATGCCGCCGTCGACGCGGAAAGTCTGGCCGGTTATATAGGCCGCATCAGGTGAAGCGAGGAATGACACGATGCCGGCAACGTCCTCCGGGGTGCCAAAACGTCCGAGCGGGATGCGCGTCTTGAAATTCTCCTTCAACTCCGTGGGCAAACCGGCGGTCATATCGGTATCGATAAAACCGGGGGCGATGGCGTTGACGGTGACCTGGCGTGGCGCCAATTCCAGGGCCAGAGATTTCGTGAGTCCGATCAGGCCGGCCTTTGAAGCAACATAGTTGGCCTGCCCGGCATTGCCGGTGATCCCCACGATGGAACTGACATTGACAATTCGTCCCCAGTGCGCTTTCATCATCGAACGGGCGCAGCGTTTGGAGAGCGCGAACGCGGCGGTGAGATTCACCGAAAGCACCGAATTGAAATCTTCGGTGCTCATCCGGACGAACAGTCCATCCTTGGTGAAGCCGGCGTTGTTGATAAGAATCTCGATTGGCCCCCAGTGCTCTTCGATTGCTTTGGCAACCACATCCGGTGAAGCAGGGTCGGCGAGATCAGCGGCAACAGCGAACACGCTGAGGCCATGCTCCGAAAGCTGGGCTGATTGCCGATCTAGGGCAGCGCGGTCACGTCCGATGACGGCAACGCGATGGCCATCGCGCGCCAACCGTGTGGCGATGGCGGCACCGATACCCTTGGCACCGCCGGTAATCAGCGCAACGCGCGATTGGGCCGGCGGGGTGGATCGGAGTTGGTCCGCGGGGGTCGCCTGCGGAACGGAGGAAACTTCGGTATCAGCGCCCATTGGCTCCTCCCGAATTAGGACGGTTAGACGGAACTCAGTTTTGCGCGATGGCCTCGGACTGGCTCCATACTCGTTCGAAATCAGACACGGTATCAAGTGAGTCGAGTACGGCGTTCGCCAGGTTGCCCTTGGCCAGACCACAGAGAACTTTCTTGGGACCCATTTCGACTGCGCGAGTAATCCCCATCTCCGACATACGTTGCATTGTCGGGTACCACAGGACTGGTGCGGTCAATTGGTCGATCAGGCGGCGCTTGATCTCGACGGCGTCGAAAGTCGGTTGCGCGGTGACATTGATGATGACCGGAACGCGCGCGTTCGAAAACGTCAGTTGATCGAGAATCGGCGTGAGCAGCTCTGGCGACGGCTTCATCAGCGGTGAATGAAATGCGCCTCCGACCGCAAGAGGAATCACGCGCTTGGCCCCGGCAGCAGACGCGAGAGCTGAGGCGGCTTTGACTCCCTCAATAGAACCGGAAATCGCGATTTGATTCGCCGCATTGTAATTGGCGGCGACGACCACTCCGGAAGCAGACGCCTCGAGGCAGACTTTGATCACCCCGTCGAAATCCATGCCGAGCACCGCGGCCATCGTGCCGGGATTGGCCTCGCACGCATCCTGCATAAACCGGGCACGATGCTTGACGGCCGTCAGTGCGTCCTCAAAGGAGAGCACCCCACAGGCGACCAGGGCACTGTACTCACCCAGCGAGTGTCCGGCGGCAACATCGAATGCCAGGCCGCGCTCCGCGGCCAGACGGAAGGCGATGCAGGAATGGATGAAGATCGCCGGTTGGGTATTGGCGGTCTGCACCAGCTCCTCGGCCGGACCTTCGAACGAGAGACGGGCGATATCGTAGCCGAGAATGTCATTCGCCGTTTTGTACATCGCGGCGGCAACGGGGAAGCGATCGCAAAGGTCGCGTCCCATGCCGACGTACTGGGAGGCCTGTCCGGGGAAGAGAAGTGCTGTGTGAGTCATGCTGTATCCTGGTTGGCAGGGAGTTTCATGCTAGCGGCCAGGCAGAAGTCGTGCTCCTGGTCCCGCCTGTCCCGCATCCAATTCGAGTCAAGGAATTCACAGGGTTTTGGATTGATAGGTTTCTATAAGCGATACAACGCGGCGCCCCACGTGAGACCGCCGCCGAAAGCCACTGAGAGGATGGTTGAGCCCTTGCGCACCACGCCGGCGCGGCGGGCTTCATCCAGGGCGATCGGCACCGAGGCCGAGGATGTGTTGCCGTACCGCTCGATATTCTTGTAGACATGACTGGGATCGACACGCAGGCGTTTGGTGAGCGCCTCGATGATGCGCGAATTCGCCTGATGGGGAATCACCATGTCGATCTGCTCGGGTGAGACGCCCGCTTCGGCCAGCACGCGCTCCGACGCATCGGCCATTTCCTTGACCGCCAGTTTGAAAACCTCCCGGCCATCCATGTAGATGAAGCGGCCGGGGTCATTGGCGGTCTCGGGTGTCAGCGGCACTTTCGACCCGCCGAGCGGAATATGCAAGAGGTCTTTGTATTGGCCATCGCCGGCCAGAAATGTCGAGAGGATACCGCTTTCGGAATCCTCGCTGGTTCCTCGGGAAACAATCACGGCACCGGCACCATCGCCGAACAGGACGCAGGTGTTGCGGTCGGCATAATTGGTGATTGAGGTCAGGTGCTCGACGCCGACGACGAGCACGTTGCGGTACATCCCTGAGACGATGAACGCGCGCGCGACGGAGAGGCCGTAGATGAATCCGGCGCAGGCGGCCACCAGGTCCATGACCGCGGTCTTCCCCGCGCCAAGGTTGTGTTGCACGATCGTGGCGGTGGCCGGGAGACGGTAGTCGGGCGTGACCGTGGCGATGATAATGGCGTCGAGATCGGTCGGGGCCAGTTTCGCGTCGGCCAGTGCGACTCGGGCGGCGCTGGTGGCCATATCGGAGCCGCTAAATCCCCCACTCCCGTTGAGGACGTGCCGTTCCCGGATGCCGGTGCGGGTCACGATCCATTCATCCGAGGTGTCCACGATGCGCTCGAAATCAGCGTTGGTTAGTACTTTTTCCGGCGAGTACCGTCCGGTCCCGCTGATGATCGCTGTGTGCATGAAGCTATTCCTCCGACAGGGAGGGAGTGCCCTGACTCAAAGCGGCGGCAATTTGCTCGTTGATGTGATGGTCCACGCCCTGCTTCGCGGCCCAGATGGCATTCCGGATTGCCTTTGGTGATGACGATCCATGACACACGGTACAGACACCGTCCAGTCCCAGGAGCGGTGCGCCGCCGTATTCGGCGTAGTCGAACGTCTTCTTCATGCGCCGGAGGAACGGTCCCATAAGAATCGCCCCCAGATGCGAAAACTTATTCGAGGAGATCTGACGCCGGACCGCATTGGTCAGGAACCCCTGCAGGGATTCCGCGAACTTGAGCATGATGTTGCCGACGAAGCCGTCGCAAACGACCACGTCCGCCCGCCCGCGCAGGATGTCGCGGCCCTCGATATTGCCGATGAAATTCAGCTTACACAACTGAAAAATGCGGTGGGAGTTGATGGTCAGTTCGGTGCCCTTCGATGGTTCCTCGCCATTCGAGAGAAGTCCGACACGGGGCGACTCCACACCCATGACCTCGTGAGCGTACACCGAGCCCATGATGCCGAACTCAACAAGATTCTGTGGTTTGCACACCGGGTTGGCACCGACGTCGAGAACGAGCGTCTTACCCTGCTCGCTGGGGAACAGGCAGGCGATGGCCGGGCGTGATACACCGGGAAGCCGTCCGAGATTGGCCAAACCGGCGGCCATGAACGCCCCGGTATGGCCGGTCGAGACGACCGCGTCTCCTCTGCCCTCTTTGTGCAGGCGGGTGGCAACGCTAATCGAGCTGTCTTTCTTGCGCATGCCATCGGTGGCGGGATCGTGCATATGCACAACCTCTGCGGCGTGGACAACCTCAATGTTGGCGCCGTGGCCGTTGAGATGATGCTTGTGGATTTCGGCGCGTATCTGGGCCTCATCCCCCACGAGGATGATGTTCAGCGCCTCATCACGCTCCGTAATTGCCTGCACAGCGCCGGAAACACAGACCGATGGGCCATGATCGCCGCCCATCGCGTCCACAATAACCGTTCTTACGTTTTCAGCCATGGATCAGTCAACCATCCTTGCACCCTTGGCGGCCACCTCGCCTGGCAATTTCCACCTGGGAGCGATCAGCTCACCTTGGGAGACATGACTTCCCGGTCACGATAGAACCCGCAATGCGGGCACACGTGGTGCGGGAGTTTCATACTGTGGCAATGCGGACACTCCGCCAATGCCGGCGCCGTCAGTTTCCAGTGAGTGCGCCGCTTCGCGCCGCGGGTGTGGGAATGTCGTCTTTTGGGAAGTGGCATCGTAACCGTCCTTCTGGATTATACACGTCGTGGACATGAACACAGGACCCGACGCGTAGGTGGTCCTGCCTCATGGTTTGGTCTTTTGGGCGAGTATGTCCTTCAATTTGGCCAGTGGGCTGTCGCTTTTGGGTTGTTCACAGCCGCATTCTTTCAGATTCAAGTTCTCTCCGCACTTGGGACACAGCCCCCGGCAGTCTTCCGTACACACCGGATTCTCTGGGATCGCCAGCAGGATGATTTCGCGCACCACCGTATTCAAGTCCCAGACCGGCTCATTGGCCGGGAGGAACAGGTAATCGGGGTCGCCGGTATCTTCACCGACATTTACGGCCGGGACCAATTTCCCGATGCGTCGAAAATCCTCCTCGATGGCAACGTCGAATTCCTCCAAGCACCGGACACACGTGGACCTTGCCCGTGCGGCCAATCGGCCTTCGACGATGGCCTCGTCCTCCGTCTTGTGAACGGTTACCGTCACATTTACGTCGTCATCGAAACGATTCATGTCGCTGGAAAGTTCCAGCGATTCGGCCGTTTCGGCGAAGTCGGTGACGGTGGTACCGTCCGGCCATGTGGCAAAATCGATCTTCATGGCCGACCCAACCTACGGAGATTTGCGCTAATGTCAAGGCAAATGTGGGGTTGGAGAGGCGCCGTGAACCAGGGCTTAACGGACAGTGTTGCATTTTGTTACACCGGCACTCGCGTTTGTCAAGTTCGCGAAAAGTACCTTCGCCCTCCCACCCTGCCGTAAGCTAGACATCCCAGCGAATCACCGGTGACTTTCCGTCAGACGCGCCTCATCACGTGAAAATGAAATTGAAAGTCAGTTGTGAATCCGGAGCAAATGCGTTATCTTTCTAACAGTAGAGTGGTACCCTGATTACTTCGTTGCAGCAAAGGGAGGAAGTACATGGCTAAGGCAAGAGGTTGGCGCTTGGGTGCATTCGCGTTGGCGGCTGTGCTGGCTTGGTCCCCGGTCGCGTGGAGCGCGGCTGAGGCACTCGCTCCGGTTCGCGACATGACCATAACGGTGTCGTCCGAGTACACCCGTATCGCAATTCCCAAAGGGGTTACGGTCACGGCCGCGCCCGGGGTCATCCTGTCGAGTCAGAATGACGTTGTTATCGAGGGAGCCCTGGTCGGAGCCGCGGGAAGTACGGCCTCTACCACTTTGGCTTCCGGCCTAATGTTGCAGGCCAGCGGAAGAGTCACGATCTCCGGCGTGGTGCGTGCCTCCGATGGCGACGCAGCCACGTCCGATGGGCAGCAGGGCGTCAACGGCGGAACGATTCAGATTCAGGCTGAGGCGATTATCGGCTCGGGCGAAATCCGTGGCGGTAATGGCGGCCGGGGTGGACGCGGCGCGCGTGGCGGTAATGGCGGTGATGTTCGACTGATTGCCGCCAACGTCAGCTCGGTGGAAGCGGAGAAACTCGTCCTGCGCGGCGGCGATGGTGGCGCGGGCGGCGAGGAGGGCGGAACCGGCGGCGATGGCGGTGTCGCGATCGCCTCCATCCTGAGCAACGGTTCGCCGGGATCTCCTGGTGGCGATGTGCACGCCTCGTGCGGTTTCAATGGCTTTGACGGTGGAAGTTGCAGCTTTGGCAGCGGCGGATTTCCTGGATTCGCCGCGGTCGGCGGAAACGGCGGGCCGGGCGGACCGGGGAGTTTCGGCGGCAACGGCGGCGCGGGAGGCGTCGGCGGAAACGCATTTGGCGGTTGCGGCGGGCCGGGCGGGAACGGCGGCGGTTGCTTCTTTGGGACAGGCGGTGCGGGCGGATTTGGCGGCAACGGCGGGGACGCCACCGGTGGGCGTGGCGGTGATGGTGGTATGGGCGGAGACAATTGCCCATCCGGCGTCGGCGGGCAGGGTGGAAACGGCGGCAAGGGCGGTGACGCGTTCAGTGGCGCCGGCGGCAAAGGTGGCGACGGCGGATCCGGTACGTTTGGGAACGGCGCCGGTGGCAATGGCGGAAACACCGGCAATGCGACCGCGGGGCCCGGCGGCAACGGTGGAAATGGCGGAATGGGTGCGGCAGTTGGCAGCTACGGATTCGGTGGTCTTCCTGGGAATACGATCCAGGGATTGGTGATATCGATGCGAATGGAACGGTCGACGTGTTTGACGTGATCGCTTTGATTGGCATCGCCTTTGGCGGCGATCCCGATCCTCAGGATTCGTTGTGTCCCAGGACGCGTGGCGATGTCAACGACGACGGCCTGACGGATGTGTTCGACGTGATCTATGAAATCGCGACTGCGTTCAGTAACGGGCCGAACGCGGTGGATCCGTGTGCACCGTAAGTTGCAGATAACATGGTTCGATCACAGGGGCGCCGATCGGCGCCCCTTTTGGTTTTCTGCGCGGAAGTCGTAGAGCACGAAGGTCCTCAATCGTGCCCAGTGTGTACGGTTGAATTTCGCGTGTGTTGAATAACGTTCACCCGTGTAAACCCGCAAGGCCGGACAAGAGTGTCCGGCCTACCGATATCGCTACACGCCGGTAAGTCGGGCACTCCTGCCCGCCAGTTTTAATACGACCTCCATCGGTAGCACGCGCGTGCAGATAATTGACCGATCAATCTTCGCTATTCACGCGGGAGTGGAACGCGGGCGAGGGCGCCCGCGCCACACCCGCTCCGAATTCCTGGGCTCGGGGGCGTGTTAAAAAACCCCAGCATCTGGAGACGAGCGCGCGGACAGGAGTGGGCGCCACTGAGAGGCAAGAACTTCCATGACCAAGAGTGGGGCAGACACTCTTGTCTGCCCGTTTTTTTTATCAATCCTTCGGATCTTCGGCTAGTTTCGGTTGCCCCTTCGGGCCGGCGGATCAGCGCTGGGTCTGAGTCTCGGGCGGGAGTTTGGCGCCGTGGCGGATGCGCCACCAGGAGATGGCGTGAATTGCGTCGTGGATTTCCCTGAGGGGCCTGATGTCCGGTGCGGCAGACGGAAGCGATCGTTGATGAAGCTGGTGGACTTTCGGCAAGTCAGCCAGTTCCACTTCGAAATCGGGCGTGATCAAGTTGTCGCGACCGATGCCCAAGAACTGGCTCCTTGGACTCAGGAGGTCCTGGCCAAGTGATTGATAGGCGAATCCGGACGACGCAGCGAGTTCGATCAACGTGGTGCCGATGTCGATGTGGCTTCCGGCGGCATTGGCAGGAAAGGACAACTGGGAGAGAACCGACGGGCCGTAGAAAATCAGTGGGACAGCGGTGCGCTCATAATACCCGGGACGGCCGTTGATGAATTTCCGATGAGAATGATCCCC
Organism: Candidatus Zixiibacteriota bacterium; assembly: GCA_016235085.1. GTDB lineage: Bacteria > Zixibacteria > MSB-5A5 > WJJR01 > WJJR01 > JACRMA01. The sequence continues at coordinate 9,526 of JACRMA010000028.1, read as the reverse complement.
GGTGATCGCGAATACCGAATTCGGAAACACCTGGTTTGCACGGCGGACAAAGTTCGCCATGCAGAGATCGGCCCACCATTGATGGCCGAGCATTTTGAGAGTGACCGTATTCCCCCAGACGGAGCGCAGGCTCTCCGGGACTTCCCTGACCGGGTAGCCTTTGGCGTAGACGTCGACACTGAACGGCGGATGGTACGTCGTGGTCATGATCAGGCTGAATGTCGGCGTGGTGTCGTTGATTGTCTTGAGGATGAAATCATACAGGTACTGATCATCGACACCCCACTCGTTGGCCGCGGTGGCGTGCGGTATATCGTTCGCGCCATAGACATGCTCAAATCCCTGAGCTTTGGAGAACAAGCCGATCCGTTGCCAGGTGAGGAATCCCCCGTAATACAGCGACGTCCGATAGCCCAGCCGTTTGAAGATCTCAGGGAGCGAGCTGGGGTACGGCTGCGCCGATGCCTTTTGGTAATTGGTGACCAGACCGGCGTCGGCCAGTCCGGTGATTATTGTGTTCAGCGACAGCATGGTGCCATCGGACGCGGGCAGAAAGCTCGTGAGATAGAAGCCTGAGTCGGCCAGCACCTGGACGTGTTCGGTCAGACGGAGCGAAGCGTACTTGGGGAGGCGCGGCCACATGTCGTAGGTCTCCCCTACCACGATAAAGATGTGGCGAGGCACCGCGCCTTTGGGTCCGGCGGCATGGCGAGTGATGCAACTGTCGAGATCGTCGCTGCCGGGACGGTCTATGTCCAGAAGGCGCAGCGCGGTTCGGATGTTGCCGTCGGGCAGGAACCTCAGGATTCCGCTCTCATTCGCCAAGGCGAAGTGGTCGGCGAGCGCGTCTCTGGCGGCGATGTACGGATTGACCATCGTCTTGCTGAGGAATTCGTCGCGCGGTGGTTCGGAACCGGGGCGATCCGCGGTTGGGGCGCGTGGCGATAGGTAGAAGGACGCCAGGAGGACCGCAACCGCTGATGCGAGAATGGCCCACTGCACACCGCGGGGCTTCGCCGGGTCGCCGGTCCTGATCCGGAGGCGTTGAGACCTGAGAATGCGGCGGATCAGCCATTGGGCGATGAACGCGACGGCGGCCGTTCCCAGGATGATGGGGATAATGTTGAATTCCTTCAGGACGTCCTGCGTCACAGCGCCGGCGTCGTCGTAGTAGATCCCGAATGCGCTCGGGCCGAAAAGCTCGTGAAATTCCTTGTAGTAACCCAGACTGACGGTACACAAGATCGGCGTGAACAGCGCGAACGTGACACCGAGTATCCGACGCACCCGCGCGGCGGCATTTTCCCATTGGGCCACAACACAAACCACCGAAAGAACAAACGACGGCAGAATGCAGGTTGATGCAACGACGGCGTCGAAACGGGCGCCGGCAAGGATGGCCAGAATGATGGCACCGGCTTTCGTGATTGGCTCGAGTTCGCCCCGGTAGATGAACAGGAAGACAAGACGGTGGACAGCAAGGAGACCGACGCAGAACAGCCATAGGCTGATGTCGAGTGGCAGTTGTCTGAGGAATCGTTCGGGTCGTAGCGTCATGCGCACCTGTCCGCGTCGGCGGCGGCTCCAGCCGGCACGATCCGGCGATTGGGGACCGCATCTGTCGGGAATCCGCCTGCTCTGCCGGGCGAATGTATCGGGATTGCGGAAGCGGGGAAAGAGGAATCAGGGGGCTGACCGAGTCGGCTTGGCGGACCGGTGGCTGGAGGCCACGGTTCCTTCCCAGCAGTTGCGGATGCGCCCTCCTTCACCGGGCAAATTTCATCGCTTTGGACAACTCTGGCAGGAGATGCTCCTCGATCCGCTGACGGATGTGGCTATTGTGCGACCCGTCGTACTTGACGAGTTTGTGCGGCACGCCGGCGCTGTCCAGCAACGAGCCGAAATAGTTGCATCCCTCGATGATCCAGGGATTCTCATCGCGGGTGCCGATGTCGATGCCAAGGCACTTGAGCCTGAGCAAGCCTCCGCGGTAATGCTCGACTTTTGACGCCAGATCCCCGAATCCGCGGTCGTAGTTCTGCATCGCCTCAGCCTTCTTCTCGACTCCGTGGGCAGTCTTTCGGAACGGGAAGTCGATGAACGGTGCCTTGCCACGGGGATCAGGCGAAAACACAGAGCCGTAGGCATAGGAAAACACGGCATCGTAATCGCCGGCATCGAGGAGATAATTGATGTGGGAGATGAATGCGGTCCGGGCGCGAGGCTCCGGCATTGCCGCGAATTGATCGATCTCGGCCATGCGTTTGGCCAGAGTTCTCGAATCGGCGAAGCCAAGCGCTTTCTCGATACCGCCGGGCGCCGCGAGGCCGGGGCTGAGCGCATACACGCCGCCGAAAACGTCGGCGTGGCACATGCCCATGTAGATCGCACCATAGCCACCCATCGAATGGCCACCAATTCCCCGGGATTCTGATTGAGGAAGTGTCCGGAAACGGGTGTCGATCGCTCTCACCAGGTCTTTGGAAATGAAGTCTTCCCAGTTTCCGGTCACCGCGGAGTTGGCATAGAAGGATCCCATCATGAAATTACGGCCATTGGGGATGACCACGATCATCTCGCCGATCGTGCCTTGGGCGATGAGCGTATCCATGCTCCGCTGGAGACTGAAGCCCTGATACACGGACCACATAGTGTAGTAGTAGAGGGCGTCGCCGAAGCCGGTGAGGAAGTAGACGACAGGATAGCGATTGCTCGAGGTATCGTACGACGGCGGCAGGTAGACTGAGATCGGCTGCCTGGCCGGCATGTCGTAGAGGTTGTTGGCCAAAGAGGGCGCGGCGATCGTGGTATCCACGATTCGGCCGTGAGCGCCCAGGGTTGAAATGGGCAGCAGCAGTGCGGTTACGGTGATGGCAGCGATCAGTGCTTTCGGACTCACAGCAGATCCTTCCTGCACCCGACGTGGAGAGACCCTGCACTTCCGGGTGCGTAGATAAGAAAGCTGCTTCAGTGATCTTGGCAAGAAGACATTGGGTCGCATTCAAGCGATCAGGGCGCTAGATCGGTCGGAATTGAAAGGCCAGGCCGAAGCGGGCGGTCCAGAAGCGGTACGTCTCTTCGTTGGACCAATTGAACGTATGGTAAGTAACAGTCATCACACCACTCACGAAGTTGCTGATATAAAGATCGAACCCGACCCCGAGCTTGAAACCGAGCACTGTCCCCACGCGCTCAGAAGAGCCGAGCGTGCCGGCCTGGCCGAAGATTGCGGACGTGGCGCAGATTCCACCTTCCACAAACGGGTTCGGTGCCTGTGCCCCTGCCGCGTACATTCGGGCGTGGATGCCGTACTGAACCAGCTTCCACGAGTCTCGGACGAGCAGCCTTTGGGGCTGCCCATCAAAGAAGCCTGAGCGCACTTCATGTACCGCGGGCTTGAATCGGGTCCCGCTCAATTCGACTCCAAGCGCCGCGGATTCGGAAACCATGTAGTCCAGAGAAATGCCCGAAGTATACCCGGCGCGAATGTCATCTCTGAACTTGCTGAGAGGCACAGCGCCCCCAAATCCGGGTGAAAGCAGGAGGCAGCCGTTGCCAACACGGGCGCTCGCGTCCAATGGATGGGTCATCAGGATTGCTGCGGCGAGCAGCATGGCCCCCAATATGCGGTTCATTCATTCGCCTCGTCGGCTAATGCAGTACCGACCTGCAGATCCCCTGGTTGTGTCCACGAGAAAGACAATCACTGGCTCCTCAATCCAACGAGTGGGCCGGCCTGAATTGGAAGCTCAGACCAACGTGAAAGTTCCAGTACCCTAGGAATCCAGAGCTTTGTGGATCATTGATCAGCCGGTATTGCACGCCCATCGTGGCTCTGGTCATCCGATTGAGCTCAGAATCCAGACCACCGCCAAACATGATTACGGGTACGACTCTATTGGCGTTTCGATCCTGGAAGTACGTGAACCACCCGTATTCACCCTCGTAGAAGTTCTCGTTGAAATCCGCCCAGTACAGTCCACCGCCCATTTCGAGATAGGGATTGGCGCGGGTCTTTCGAGTTATGAAATACCTCACCCCCGCAACGCCATAGAGAAGCCTCCTGGTAAAGGTGGAGTGCCACACCTGTCCAGATGGATCCTCCCGCTTCTGGGAGGTCACCCTGAATCGGGTTCCGCCTATGTCCATTCCCGCGGCCAGGCGATCTGTCATCATATATTGGAGTGAGACACCGACGGTGTAGCCTGACTTCGCGAATTCCTTCAGGTGTCCGAGCGGGGTGGCCATCCCCACGATCGGCTGTACCAGGAGTTGTCCGCGGGCGATTTCGGCTCGCAACGACGAGGAAGTTGCGGACAGAAGTATCAGGGATACCAGGAGTCGGGTTCCCCAGGGACGGCACATAAAATCTCCAGCGCCTGCGAATCAGGCACCTGTTTCCTTAGCCGTTCTCGAATGCCGGGACACATCAGACCGCGTGGCTGGCGCGGTCACTGATCTGTAATTTGCGTGGCCCTGGCCGCAAAGCAAGGGGAAATTATGACCGGCGAGAAATGGGAAATCTGGGAAGAATGGGAAGTATGATGCGAGCGAGCGACTTTCGGTATGACATGGTTGTTGAACTCGTGCAGGCAGGCGGGTAGATTCACAGGCGAGATCGTCGAGATTCGGGAGAGGACAAACTATACAATGGCACGAGTGGCAGAGATCATCCAGCGGGCAACCACGGCGGCGGCGGAGTTTCGCAAGCTTGACCAGAAACAGACCGATGCGATTGTACGGGCGGCGTACCTGGCCGCGCTCAATCACCGCGTAGATCTGGCGCAGATGGCGTGCGAGGAAACCGGCCTGGGGGTCTGGAAGGACAAGGTGGTCAAGAACGTGATCGCCACCCAGTTGGTGTATGAGGACATCAAGGACCAGCGCACGGTCGGGGTGATCTCGGTCGATCCGAAGAATGGTATGGAGGAAGTGGCGCAGTCGATCGGTCCGATCCTGGGATTCACACCGGTGACGAATCCGACCTCGACGACGATCTTCAAAGCGCTCATTGCGCTGAAGACACGCAATCCGCTGATCATCAGTCCCGCAATGGCGGCGCGCAAATGCACGGCGGCCGCATTGGACATTTGTTATCAGGCGGCGCGTGGCGCCGGGGCACCGGAGCACTGCCTGCAGTGTATGGATCGGGCGTCGGAGGATACGATCACCGAGATGATGTCCGACCATCACCTCTCCCTCATTCTGGCGACCGGGACCAATTCGACCGTACGGAAAGCATACCGCTCGGGGAAACCGACGATTGGGGTTGGACCGGGCAACGTGCCGGTCTACATCGGGCGCACTGCCGACATCGCCTTTGCGGTCGAAAATGTGGTGCGGTCGAAGACATTCGACAATGGGACTGTCTGCGCCAGCGAGCAGGCAATCGTGGTCAAGCAGGACACGGCGGCGGCGGTGATCGCCGAGTTCAAGAAGCATGGTGCGCATTTCATGAATCCGGAAGAAATCGCGAAAGTCGGCGCGGTGGCGTATGATCTGGAACGACGGACGATGAAGGCCGGAGTGGTAGGCCAGCCGGTATCCGAGATCGCACGGAGCGCGGGGATCACGGTACCGGAGGGGGCAACGCTTCTCATCGGACAACTTGACGGAGTCGGCCCTGAGTATCCGATCTCGGCGGAGATCCTGGCGCCGATCCTGGCGTTCTATGTGGAGAAGGATTTCGATACCGCGATCGAGCGCTGCTCGGAGATCACCCGATTCGGCGGTGTCGGCCATACGGCGGTCATCTATTCGAATACCGACGAACGAATCGAGTATTTCTCGCGCACGATTCAGGCGGGACGCATTCTGGTCAATATGCCGTCGACGTATGGGGCGCTGGGCGGGATGTACAACACGCTGAGTCCGTCGTTTACGCTCAGTTGTGGCTCGGGAGCGAACAACACCACGACCGACAATATCACAGTACGGCATCTTTTGAACATCCATCGCATCACGCGGCGGCGTCCCAATCCGAAGTGGCTGAGCTTCGACCAAAGTAAATATCTCGACTCCGGAATTAGCGCGGAGCGGATCGAGAGTGAGTACAATCGGAATTTCTGATTGCAGCCGGTTTGTGAGCACATCATCGTTGAGTTCCAGTGCGCGCAGAAGAGGCCGGACAAGAGTGTCCGGCCCACTGATATCGCTACAGCCAGGCCCAATTCGGTATGCGGACGAGCGACCTCGTTGATCGATACATCGACGCCGTTATCGCGCGGGACGTTGCAGGCGAATACGAAGCACAGCGTCCTGCACTCTTCGCACATTACCACGAGTTCTGGTCGGCGCGACGGCCGTACCGGCGCGATTGGGATGTTGCGGAATTGCGCGGCAAACGCGACTTGGTCCGATCCACGCTGGAGCGATTGGATGGCGAGTTTGCGCGACATGGGCTCGATTTGGCTGAGCTTGAGATAGTCCTGTTCGTGGGGCATGGGACGACCAACGGGCACGCGTACCGCGAGGGCGGACGGTTCGTGGTCTGGATTCCGGTCGAGACCTACGGCAGCGCCCGGCTGGCGAACGTCTTTCTCACCCATGAAATTCTCCACGCGCTACACTACACGGCGTCACCCGGATTCTATTTTGAGAATCGGGAGGAGCAATCGCGGATCGGGCGGATGCTGATCACGGAAGGGCTGGCAACCTACCTCACCACTGTGGTTCTCGACGTGCCCGAAGAAGAGGCCTTGTGGGGTGGGCATTTGCCAGACGGGCAACTCACCGGGTGGCTGGCGCAGTGCGAGCGCCGGTATGGCGAGATGTGCTCGTTCTTCCTGGCGAACTTCGATAACAGCCTGCGTGAACATGGGTTGTTTTGCCTGGGTGATACCGGCAACGTGTTTCAGTCGCGGGGCGGGTATTTTGCCGGGATGCGGCTTATTCGTCGCACCGCTGAGACCCTGGCAATTCCGCCGCTTGAACTCCTCCACCAGAATGCACGATCACTTGAGGATTTGATCCTGAAGCTTCTGGCCACCGCCAATGCCGGCTGAGTCCTCAGAATAGTCTCCAGGCTGCGATCAGCGTTCTTTATGAAATCTTTGCGGCAGGATGCGACTTTCGCATGGCAAAATCACCTTGGAATTTCGTTTCTGTACGCGGCTGGTCGAGGCAACTGCGCGGAGATTTTTGATAGCCGGTACGAAGCAAGCCTGATTGTGAGTGAATGATGGATGTCGAATTCGTTTTGGCCGGGATCGCAGCGTTCGGGCTTCTCGTCTATCTTGCCTACGCTCTTTTGCATCCCGAGAAGTTCCAATAGGATTGCCGGATGCCGCCTGGAGACCTCATTCAGATTCTGATCTACTTTGGCGCGCTGGCAGTTCTCGCCCCGCTGTTGGGCTTCTTTATGGCCCGTGTGTTCGAGGGCAAGAGGACCGTCCTGCATCCAGCGCTTTCGTGGATCGAACGCATCGTGTACCGGCTGGGCGGTGTCGATTCGAAGGCCGAAATGCGCTGGAGCCAGTACGCGTGGGCGCTTGTCTGGTTCAATCTCCTTGGCTTCCTCTTTGTATTTGTGCTGCAACTGGTGCAGAATTGGCTGCCGTTGAATCCGCAAGGACTTGGCAACGTTCCGTGGGACCTCGCGCTGAACACCGCCGTCAGTTTCATGACGAACACCAACTGGCAATCGTATGCCGGTGAGACGACGATGAGCTACGGAACACAGATGCTGGCGCTGACAGTGCAAAATTTCGTCAGCGCAGCCACCGGAATCGCCGTCCTGCTGGCGTTGGCACGAGGAATTGCCCGGAAGACGTCGGCAACGATCGGGAATTTCTGGACTGACCTGACGCGTTCGGTTGTCTACGTACTCCTGCCACTGGCCATTGTTTTGGCGGTTGTCCTGGTGGGCGAAGGAGTTGTGCAGAACTTCTCCCCTGCCGAGACTGTGATTACAGTTGAGGGCGGCACGCAACAAGTTCCACTCGGACCGGCAGCCTCTCAGATTGCGATCAAGCAGCTTGGCACGAACGGCGGCGGGTACTTCAATGCGAACAGTGCGCATCCGCTCGAGAATCCGACACCGCTCTCGAACTTCCTTGAGATGCTGGCGATCCTTCTTCTTCCTGCGGCGCTGGTCTTCACTTATGGACGGATGGTCACCGCCCGCAGGCATGCGTGGATCATTGCTGGAGTGATGCTTCTGCTGCTCCTGGGAGGATTGGCGGGATCGATGATCGCCGAGTACCAGCGAAATCCCGTACTGGGAGCCACCGTCAATCTCGAGGGCAAGGAAACGCGATTCGGAGTTGTGAATAGCGTCCTGTGGTCGGTCGCGACCACGGCGGCATCCAATGGCTCCGTGAACGCAATGCATGGAAGTCTCTCGCCTCTGGCGGGCGGAGTTGCGCTCTTCAATATCATGCTCGGTGAGATCGTCTTTGGCGGCGTGGGCGCCGGGATGTACGGAATGCTACTGCACGTTTTGCTGACGGTCTTCCTTGCCGGATTGATGGTCGGGCGGACACCGGAATATCTCGGGAAGAAGATCGAGGCGAGAGAGATCCAGATGGTGATCATCGCCATTCTGGCGCCGAGTGCGGTGATTCTGGTGGGCTCGGGGCTTGCGTGTGTCTTGCCGGTCGCACTGGCGAGCCTGGCGAATGCGGGGCCGCATGGGCTAACGGAGCTCCTGTATGCGTACTCCTCGGCAGCGGGTAATAACGGAAGCGCGTTTGCCGGATTGAATGCCAATACGCCGTTTTTCAATATCACGCTGGCACTGAGCATGCTCATTGGCCGATTCGTGGTGATACTCCCCTGCCTGGCGATTGCGGGAAGCCTGGCGGCCAAGAAGGCTTCGGCGAAGACGGCAGGGACATTCGAGACCGACACCACCCTGTTTGCCGTGTTGCTGATCGCGACGATTCTGATTGTCGGAGCGCTGACCTTTTTCCCCGCTCTTTGTCTCGGGCCGGTGGTTGAGCATTTCCTGATGGGATTGGGGCGGACGTTTTAGGATTACTGATGGCACGGCGCCAATACACATCATCGAACTGGTCGCTGCTGCTCCCGGCAGCGCGGGGCGCATTGCTCAAACTGGCTCCGCGCCGGGAGATTCGTAACCCGGTCATGTTTGTCGTCTACATTGGCGCGATCTGGACGACGATCTCGGTGATAATCGCTTTCATGCACGGCGATCCATGGACATTTTCCTGCCAGATCGCGCTGTGGCTGTGGTTCACCGTTCTGTTTGCCAATTTTGCCGAGGCAATGGCCGAAGGGCGAGGGAAGGCGCAGGCCGACAGCCTGAAACGGGCGCGCACACAGGTGTTCGGACGATTGCTGCGTGATGGCGCCGAGATTCGGGTCCCGGCGACCGACCTGAAACGTGACGATCTCGTTGTCTGTGACGCAGGCGATGTGATTCCTGCTGATGGCGACGTGGTCGATGGGATTGCCAGTGTCGATGAATCGGCGATCACGGGTGAGTCGGCGCCAGTCATCCGGGAAAGCGGCGGCGACCGCAGTGCGGTGACCGGCGGGACCAAGGTTCTGAGCGACCGGATTG
>JACRMA010000049.1 GCA_016235085.1 Candidatus Zixiibacteriota bacterium | reverse complement strand
TTGAAAATCGTTGTCACCACTTGTCCAAATTGCCCCGACGCCTGCGCGGCCCAGACTCCGGTCGGCGCCAGCTTGGCATAGAAGGTCAGGGGTAACAGTTTGCCGATTGACCAGAGGTTGAACGCAAAGTATGGCGCGAGAACCAATGCGCCGACGCCGAGTGATAATGCAATCTCACGCCCACGTGCATGAGGCATCGCATCGGAGTGCCCGACCACCCATCGATCAATCCAGAATACCGGAATCAGCGAAAACAATTCGGGACGGGTTACGCCCGCGAGAAACAGGAGGAGCGTTACCAAATAGTAGAGTCGTCGATGATCGTTCTTGGCACGGAAGTGCAGGACGAGAGCCCAGACGATCAATGCCGAGTACAGCATCACCTCCAGCCCGGAAAGCGCGCCCCAAATCACGCGCGGATTAAGCAAGGTCAAAAGTGTTGCGCCCCATGACGCGATCTTGGAACCAGTGAGGTCCCGCACCAAGGCGAACACTCCCCAGAGCAAGGCAACCCAGGATAGGAATCCGGCAAGCTTCCCCGCCCACACCGGATTGCCCAAGATTCCCAAGAATCCGGCACAGACAAGGGTCCACAGCGGCGCCGTGGACCCGGCGACCGGCTGGCCGGCATTGTATGAGAACCCCTGCCCGGAAATCAGGTTTTGGGCGAAGCGGAAGTGAATCCAGGCATCGTCGGAGGAAAACCCCAGGCCGCTGGCGGCCGTTTGTTCATTGGCGAGATACCCGGAGAAGATCACGGCCGCGGCCAACAGGATCAGACCGCGTGCCGCCCAATCACTTCCGCGCCAGTTCGCCACGAAACGGGATGTCATAACGAAGTCACCCCGACGCGACTTGAGCGCGGCGGGGTGATAAACTTTGGTGCCGAAGGCGGGATTTGAACCCGCACACCCAGAGGGCACTGCGCCCTGAACACAGCGTGTCTGCCAGTTCCACCACTTCGGCGCCGCCCGAGTATGCCACTTCGCGCGCGTTGTTGCAAGTGCATTTTGCATCAGAAGGACGGCAAGGCCGCGTGCAATTCGCCATTGGTTCATGGGACGCCAACCGGTTTATTCCCATCGGCATGGATCCCGCTGCGAAATCCGATATCAAGGTGATCAGCACCAACCGTCAGGCACGGTTTCGCTTTGAAATCCTGGACTCTGTGGAAGCGGGATTGATTCTGGTAGGGACAGAAGTGAAGTCGTTGCGCGAAGGGAAATGTAACCTCAAGGAAGGGTACGCCCGTATTGACGGCGAGGAGGCATGGCTGATCGGGGTCCATATTCCGGAGTATGTCGCGGGCAATCGTTACAATCATGAGCCGACGCGCACCCGTAAGCTGTTGCTGTCGAAACGCCAAATCCGCCGCCTGGCCGGCCAGACCCAGCAAATGGGGCTGACGCTGGTGCCGCTTCGAATCTATTTCAAGGGAAAGGTTGCCAAAATCGAGTTGGGACTGGGCCGCGGCAAGAAACTGCATGACAAGCGCGACGCGATCGCCGAACGGGAGACCCAGCGCCGGCTTCAGCGAGAACGTTTCGACCGTGAGTAGGTTTAACAGAATATGACGGACACAAGACGATGGTCTGCGCGCTCGCGGCTGCTCGCCGGCGCCTCAATCCTGCGGCCGTACAACATTCTAAGCTACACCGTCGACGTACGCCGCAACGGGATTCTAATCGAGGTCTTGCTGCGGGAACCGTTGCACTACGAGTGGTTCCTGACCGATGGCGAGTGGATCAATCTGACCTTCGATGGTGGCCGTCTCGACCCGAACAAGATGCATTCGATGAAACCGCACGCCGAAGTGCTGGAGGTCGTGGCGCATCAATTCCCAAACTCGGCACAGTTGTCATTCAGGATGTCCAGCCCCGTCGAGAAATACCGTGTAACCACCGATCCGTATTCGCCGAAACGGGTCCTGGTCATGATCACCAGTTCGACGAACTAACGTCTTTCAACCTATGAAGAACAAACCCATTGGAGTTTTCGATTCCGGTGTCGGGGGCCTGACAGTCTTCGATGCGCTCGCGCGCGCCTGTCCCTCCGAATCACTCGTCTATTTTGGCGACACCGGCCGCTCCCCCTATGGCGTCCGGTCCAAACGTGTCATTGTCGAATACAGCCGTCAGATCGCGGGATTTCTCCAGACTCAGGGTTGCAAGTTTCTCGTCGTCGCCTGCAACTCAGCATCCTCGCTGGCGCTCGAAGAGGTGCGCGCCTCAGCCGCAGTCGATGTGATCGGTGTGATTGAGCCGGGCGCCGCTGCCGCGGTTCGCGCCACTAAGAGCGGGCACGTTGGTGTCATCGGAACCGAAGCCACGATTCGCTCCGAGTCGTACACCAAAGCGATTCATGCCATTCAGCCCGACATCCGGATCAGCGCGGTAGCCTGTCCCCTGTTCGTCGCCCTCGCCGAGGAGGGATTCTCGGGCAAGCCGGCCACACAACTGGTGGCAGAGGAATATCTGGCGCCCTTGATCGAAGCGGGCGTCGATACGCTCGTGCTCGGTTGCACCCACTATCCCCTGCTGAAATCCGACATCGCCTCGGTGATGGGACCGAGTGTCGAATTGATCGACTCGGCCACCGAAGTAGCGCGAGTGGTTCGCGACAGTCTGGTCACCCGCAATCATCACAGTGAGAGCAAGGCCGTCGCCGAGCATGTGTTCTATGTCTCCGACACGCCAGAGCGGTTCGCCCGGGTCGGCAAACGATTCCTGGGGTATCAGGTGGCTCCGGTGCACCTGGTGGATATGGAAGTTCTACACGGCGCTGTTGAGTCCACAGAACCACGTCGTTAGATTTTCGAGTCAGGGAACCAGCACCTCACACTTGCCATTGGAGGCCAATTGCGCCGTCTCGTTCTGGCCACTCACAATTTGCACAAAGTTCGTGAGATTCGGGAAATCTTGGGGAATCTCCCCTATGAGATTCTCACTGCCATGGATTTCCCTTCGGTGCCCGAACCGGAAGAAACCGGCGCGACGCTTGAGGAGAATGCGATCCTCAAGGCGCGGGCACTTTGCGACAGCACCGGCTTGTGGGCTTTGGCGGATGACTCCGGATTGGAGATCGACTATTTGGAGGGTGCGCCCGGCGTGATGTCGGCGCGATTCGCCGGGCCCGGATGCACGTTTGCCGACAACAACGCCAAAGTCCTCGGACTGCTTAATGGCATCCCGAATAGTCAGCGCACCGCGCGCTTCCGTTGTGTTGCGGCACTGGCGATGGATGGCGGAAAACTAGAAGTGTTCCATGGCGTCACTGAGGGGATCATCACGACGGTCGCCGGCGGTGAAGCCGGATTCGGATACGACCCGATCTTCTATTCGCCGGAACTGGCCCGCACGTTCGCAGAAGCCTCTGCCGATGCCAAGAACCGTGTCTCGCACAGAGGGCGCGCGTTCCGGCAGGTGGCGGAGCGGCTGCGGGGGTTCACCGCCGTGACATAGTCGCGTGGTTCGACCTTTGAGCCATTGCGGCGAACGGGGTACAACGGCCCAGGTATCGATCTGACCCGCCATAAGAGAGGAGAATTTGATGCGTGTTCGCGGGCTTGTAACAGTGGCGATCTGTCTGCTACTGATCTCACCTCGCTCCGTGTCGGGCGGGACTTCGCGCAACGCTGACTCTATCCGCGTCATTCTGGCGACGCTGCTGCCGACTTGGGGAGGTAATGCGTCGATGCTGGTTCCCGAGACTGTGTCCGCTGCCTTCTGCAGGACGATACCGGCGTCCATCCTGTCGCAGAACGTTGCAGGGTTGTTTGGCGAAAAGGGCTTCACGGTCGAGTCGATGCGAGTTTTCTACGCAGCGCAACAGCTCCGGCTACCCAGCGATTCCTTCGCACGAGATTGGGCGTGCTACATTGGCGGCAACAGTGGATACTTCGCGATAGTCGAAGAGAGAGATTCCGCCGCTCGCCTCGTTTGGTCCGCCTATCCGACCGCGGATGTGTCGCAGCCCAGTATCGATTTTGTCGAGTTGACCGGTGATTCTATCCCAGAGATTGTCCTCTCAGGATTGGCGGGGCTCCATATGCATATGAACGGAGAGGTCTTTTCATGGAATGGAAAGGACGCCCGGTGGCTGACGACCGGCGACAGCGTCCTAAGCGGTTACTATTGGGATTACGAGCCCACTGGTGTTGGCGTCGCGAAGAAGATCGTCATTTATGGCACCCCGACATTCGATCGTGCTGCCGAACCACTAACGCGTCAGATTGTTGAGTATGACACGACGCGCAAGGTGCTGGTTTGGCATACACCTGAGGTGGTGCCGCCTAAGAAGTGAGGCTGGCGCCAGGTACCGGGCTGTACGAGATGGTCAGGGTTCGATTTCGGGATGGGCAGTCAAGTGCGTGCGGTTCGAAGAGGCCGGGGTGAATTCGAATCCAACTGCTGCAGAGCCGCGGGGCAACAGCTTGGCTGGCCCCATTCGACACGATCCCTAGCTTCGGCTCGACGCCTGTCGCAAGACCGGCGCGGTGAAGACGTAACGACTTCTTTCGCCCCTCCGGGGCTTTGCATTCTTGCTTAACACATCCCCAGGCTGGCGCCTGGGGCTATTATCTTGCGCCCCTCCGGGGCTGAGTGATCCTACCAGGGGAGGTGCAAAAACACTACCCACGCATGGCCTCGGGTTCGTATTCTTAGCCGATGGTTTCGGGGTGTGGCGCAGTCTGGTAGCGCACTTGGTTTGGGACCAAGACGTCGGAGGTTCAAATCCTCTCACCCCGATTGTAACCCGTTGCGGAACAAGGGCAAACCCGCACCGCCACAGCCGATTTCAACGACATGGTCAGGATACTTCCAAAGGGAGGAATTGGATGAAGCGATTCAACGGACGTTCTGCGATCTGTGTTGTCCTGTGCCTGGCGCTGGTGGCCTTCACCAGTTGCACCGGGAAACAGGGGCCGATGGGGCCCAAGGGTGTCAAGGGGGACACTGGAGCTCAAGGTCCCCCGGGGAGCGTGACTCGCACGATCTACGCCGGCACCGTACCCGCACAGGCCGACAGCTTCTTCGTGGCGATACCGAACATGAATCTGGCCGACCCCTCGCTGATCAGCACGTTCGTGCAGGTCAGTCCCGGCGAGTACGACGAGTTGCCGTTCCTGTTTCAGTTCTCGGGCGACACCAACTTCACACTGATGTTCGCGTCGATTCGCGAGGGTGGCGTGACGTTGTGGTACTGTCACGGACTCAGCTACATCATCGTGGTGATGCGCTAATGGCCTGATGAAGTTCTTCTTTGCCCCCGTAGCTCACGTGGAAGAGCAGCAGCCTTCTAAGCTGCTGGTAGCAGGTTCGAGTCCTGCCGGGGGTATTTCTTCCTACAAAGCCTATCCCGATGTCATTCCCGCGAAAGCGGGAATCCAGGTCCGCACACGTCTGGATTCCCGCTTTCGCGGGAATGACGTCATGGGAGAATCTGTCGCCCTATCGCGGGCAACGGGCTTTCAGCCCCTTGGCGATTCACGCAGAGTTCAAGGGGCTAAAAGCCCCTTATCCGCAAGGTTGGCGTTGCGCGGTGGCGATGGCGATGGTTCTCGCCACACCGGACACATCTGCATCCACCTGATCGAGGGTTCACCATGCCGAAATCGTCAAGAGTTCGAACTACTCCCAGTCTCTTCGAATTGCTCCGTGTCGGAGACCGCCGTGCCTTGGGTAAATCCACATATGTCGCGGGGCTTGTGCGCCGCGAGCCGTCGCTGGCCGCCGAACTTGTGGGCGTCCTGCTAAGCGAGGACAAGACCGCGGTCGCCCACGCGGCGCACGCCCTGATGGAAGTCGCGATGTCGAATCCGGAAATCATCCAGCCGTTGCGCCGGAAGCTGATGGTTGAGATTTCAGATATCGGTCAATGGGAGGTGCGCGAACAACTCTGCAAGGTACTCCCTCGCCTCTGGCTGAGCCCAAAGGATAGAAACATCGCGGCCGGAATCTTCGTACGATATCTGGCCGACAAAAGCAGCATTGTGCGGGCTTGTGCGCTGCAGGGTCTGGCCGACCTGGCGATGATTGATCCCAAACGAAGAGTACCCACACGCAAGTTGATCGAGGCTGCGGCGCAGTCAGGAACCGCGGCGGTCCGGGCACGGGCGAGGCGGTTGCTGGCGGGTTTTGACATTGAGTAGGTGCGAATTGCGTACGCCCCAGGCCGCGCGGCAACGCCTGTCGTTTGGAGTGGACATCTGGCGGGAAATCCGCTAAAATGGGCGCCAGCTATGCGATGGTGGGTGTAGCTCAGCTGGTTAGAGCACCAGGTTGTGGCCCTGGGGGCCAAGGGTTCAAATCCCTTCACCCACCCCAAGATTGACGTAGAGGAACCGTTCCCCTCTCCGCCTGTCGCGGAGCGGGGATTTTCACAGGGAGGAGATTCATGACAGGACTACTGCTCTTGGGACTCTTCGTCCTGGTGCTCGTCATCGTCGTGGCGATGATCATCGGGATCTACAACGCGCTGGTCAAACTGCGGGTGCAAGCCGATGGCGCCTGGTCGGACATTGATGTGCAACTCAAGCGGCGCTACGACCTCATTCCCAATGTGGTGGAGACGGTCAAAGGCTACGCCGGACACGAGAAATCAACCCTCGAAGCGGTCATCTCCGCCCGCAATATGGCGATGGCGGCGCAGGGTCCGGCGGCGCGGGCCGAAGCGGAAGGGATGCTGACGCAGACTCTGAAGTCGCTCTTCGCGGTCGCGGAGGCATATCCGCAACTGCGCGCCGTGGAAAGTTTCAACCAGCTTCAGGCGACGCTCAATCAGATTGAAGACACGATCCAGAACGCGCGCCGTTACTACAACGCCGTCGTGCGGGACTTCAACACCAAGGTCGCGCAATTTCCGTCGAATATCATCGCCGGCATGTTCGGATTCAGAGCGCGCGAGTTCTTCGAACTGTCCGAGCCGGGCGAACGCGAAACACCGAAGGTGAGTTTCGGGGCGGGGAAGTAGATCTTTGGAGTGGGATCCGTGGGGAGGGCGAGGCTCCTGCCGAGCCTCTTTGTGCCCTGCCGCGCGAAGGCTCGGCAGGAGCCTCGCCCTCCCTCGGAGCGTCTTGTGAATCAGAGATGACGCGTTCTGTAGGGGCGTATTGCATACGCCCCCGAACTGCGAGAAGAGATCCATTGGCAATGGTGCGGGAGGGATAACCCGATGAGACGCGGATTGACATTCTTCTTTATCCTTGGCGCTCTTGCTATCTCCCTTGCACTGGCGCCGCCAGCCCTCGCCCGCTCCCTCGTTATCGCGAGCTTCGACGTGGTCGCAAAGGTCGGCATCGATGGCGCCATCGATGTCACAGAGACGATTCAACCGCGTTTCACCGGCGCGTGGAATGGCATGTACCGCACGATTCCGGTCGAGTACCGGACATCACAGGCGTTCAATTACTCGCTTTACATCAAAGACGTGACGGTCACCGACGAACGCGGAAATGCGTTGCGGTTCAAGGATTCTCGCGAGCGGCATTACCGCAAATTCAAAATCTGGATCCCCGGCGCCACCGATGTCACCCGCACAGTCGTGATTCACTACCGCGTGGAAAACGCGCTCAAATTCTTCGAGGATCACGACGAGCTCTACTGGAACGTCACCGGTGACGAATGGGATGTTCCCATCGAGCAGGCCACCGCCCTGATCGTGCTGCCCGTCGGAGCGAGCGGGCTCCGCGCGCTCGCCTTCACCGGCGCGTATGGTTCGCGCGATGGAGACGCGAAAGTCGAAATGCAGGGCAGCGAAATCCGCCTGCGGATGAATCGTTCGCTCGATTTTCACGAGGGGCTGACCACGGTGATCGGCTGGAACAAGGGACTGGTCGAGGAACCAGGGACGATGGCCCTTCTCGGTCTGTTTCTGCGCAGCAACTGGCCTTTGTTCATTCCCGTTTTCGTCCTCGTGTTTATGATCTGGCTCTGGTTCACGCGCGGACGCGATCCAAGATTGCGGCCGATCAGCGTCCAGTACGATCCGCCGGAGGGACTCACCCCGGCCGAGGTCGGGACATTGATCGACAATTCGCCGGACATGCGTGACATCACCGCCTGCCTGGTCGATCTGGCGGTGCGCGGATACATCCTGATCGAGGAGAAAAAGGAGTCGCAGCTTCTGGGACTGGTGTCGAGCAAGGATTACGTGTTCCATCTGCGCAAACCCCAATCGGAGTGGGGCGGACTGCAAACACACGAGCGTGCCTTGCTGGACGGCATGTTCTTGGAGGCCGAGTCGGGCAAGATTGAATTATCCGACTTGCAGAACCGGTTCTACAAGAGCCTGCCTGGTATCCGCGAGCAGATCTTCGAGCGGCTGATGGAGCGAAAGTACTTCAGGTCACGTCCCGACCGGGTGGTGGCGGGATATATCGCCACCGGTTTCGTGCTGGGAATTATCATTGTCGCCGGCGGCCTGATGCTGGGCAAGAGCACCGGGATGGCGCCGCTCCCGGCGATCGTCGCCGGAATCCTCACCGGCGCGATCATCGCCGGGTTCGGGCTGGTCATGCCGGCGCGCACGGTCGCCGGCACGCGCGCGTTCGAAGGGATCATGGGATTCGAGGAATTCATCAAGCGCGTCGAGACCGGCCGCATCGAAAAGCTGATCAAGACACCGGCGATGTTTGAGAAATACCTCCCCTATGCCATGGCGCTCGGTCTCGAAAAGAACTGGGCAGGTGCGTTCGCCGACATCTACCGCGAGCCGCCGCAGTGGTATCGCGGCAGCTACTCCGGCGCATTCTACCCCTGGCTGCTGGTAAGTTCTCTCAGCCACATGTCCGCCCGTGCGGGCACAGTGATGGCCTCCGCCCCGCGCAGTGTCGGCAAATCGGGCTTCAGCGGCGGCGGCGGGTTCTCAGGCGGCGGGTTCGGCGGCGGAGGCGGGGGTGGGTTCTAGGCTACTCAGACTGCGAGCCAGAATCCGAGCTCGACGCTAGTTACCGGTCTCGGGAGTTGAGGGAATAAGTCGTGAGAGATCGCGGATCAATTCAGGGATTCGGTCTGTGGCAACTCTCCAAAGAAGTTCGTGCCTGACATCGCCGTATTCGTGTGCCAGCACATGGCGTTGAGCAATGATTCGTCGCCACGGGATTTCTGGGTGTGCATCCCGGAATGTGACCGAGACCTTGCCCGCGGCTTCCCCAATGATCTCAACTTGTCGTTCGACGGCACCCCGCAGCATTCGATTTGTGAGATAATCGTGGAAGCTGCGGCCCCCGACGAATTCGGAGACTGCCCGCGCAGCATCCAGCATATCCCAGAGGTATGCGAAATCTGCCTGCTCACGCCGCATACAGCACACGTCTGTTGGCGAGAATCTCCTGCCTGCGGAAGGGATTGCGCAGACCGGATTTCTCGACGACATCGACGTCCCGCCCGAAGATCCGCCGAAGCTCATCGATCATATCCACCCACTCATAGAGACTCCACGGCGCATCATCCTGGAGACTCACGAGAATATCGACGTCACTCGCAGGGCCAAATCGGTC
>JACRMA010000005.1 GCA_016235085.1 Candidatus Zixiibacteriota bacterium | reverse complement strand
TCGGCGCAAATATGTCTGACAACAGGGGCGCCGCTTGGCGCCCCTGTCTATTTCAGTCGTTCTGGAGACTTTGGGACTCAGACTGATTGCTGGAATCGGCAAATCGTGCTATATTTCACTTGGATCGCGCTCCCGCGGCCGCGATTCGATTGCTGAAAGTTACTTTCCAGTACCGTTGTCGCGATGATCGAGAACCGATTCCCAAATCACAAGAGGCCAAAGATGCCGCTGCCAGATCGTGGACTGGTCCAAAGGATGACAAGTGGTCGTGGGTTGGCGTGTTTCGGGAGCATTGCGCTGGCCGTGTTGTTGCTGATCGCCGGTGCGGCTCAAGCCGAGGTGGCCGGGGAAACCGCGATGAACCAGGTTTGCGGTAACTGGCTGACCGCGATGGTCAGCCAACAGGGCAGTTGGGCCGGAAGCGTGACGCCGGGCATCAGGAGCTCGCAGGTTCTTACCGCCGGCGACACCGCGCTTGGTATCGTGTATTCGATCGATCCAACCGGGTTTGTCCTTGTGCCCTATCTCACCGCCCTGCCCGCTGTCATGGCGTACTCCGACGAGAGCGATCTCGATGTGCAGGACACCATCGGCATGGTCCAGATGCTGCGGGATATCTTGCTCGCACGTGACCGGACATTTATCGCGAGGTACGGAAGCCTAAACGCGGTCACCGCCCAGAAGTCTGCCTCGCGCCAACCATCCTCCTGGGACGTCTACGCGCTGGATGATCAATCATTCGCCGTCCAATTGGCCGGGATGCAACCGATGACCGGTGGAGATATCTTGCTTGGCTCCAACGCCTGGAGCCAGGGCTACCCGTGGAATCTCAAGTGCCCGCCGGATGGTGGCTGCACCCGCACGTGGGTCGGATGTGTGGCCACCGGAGCCTCGCAGATCATGCGGTACTGGCAATGGCCATCCAAGGGACTTGGCAGCCACTGCTACAATTGGCACGGCCAATCCAATTCCGCCCAGCTCTGTGCGGCGTTCAACCACACGTATGATTGGGCGAATATGCCGCTCAGAGGAAGCGGCAGTTGGACTCCCGCAGAGCAGGAGGCATTGTCCGGACTCAGCTACGATCTGGGCGTCGCCTACAACATGATGTATGGCTGCGACGGGTCCGGGGCCTATATCGAGACCAATGTCTGGTCGACGTATTTCTGGTACGACGCCGGGACTCATCTGGAATACAGAAACAACTACTCGGCGCAGGGCTGGTTTGAACTCATTCAGAGCGAATGCGAGGCGCGCCGGCCGATGCAGATGGCGATCTATCCCCTCGCCCATGCTCCCGTCCTCGATGGTTGGCGAATCTTCTCCGGCAATCAAATGCACGTCAACTACGGTTGGGGCGGATCGACGACCGGATGGTTCTTCATCGACAGCCTTTACGGCAGCGACCCGACGTACGAGTACATGCGCGTCGGAATCAAACCCTCCGCCGATTCGTTCCATGTCTACCTGACCGTCAACTCCGCCAATCCCGACACGGGTGTCGCCATCTCTGTCAGTCCGGCCGACACGAACGGGCAGTCCAATGGTTCGACACCCTTCATGCGGAATTACAGTCCCGACAAATCCATCGCTCTGGTAACCCCGTCCAGCGCCGGCGGCAACAGCTTCGCCAAATGGCAGCGTGATGGAATCGACTACCCCGGCGGGCCGTCTGTCCTCGTGACGACGGACATGAATCACACGATGACCGCCGTGTACCTGCCTTGCAGCCAGACGGTGCAGTTGCCGTGGACATCGCCCAGAAGTCCGGTGTGCGCCAACTCGATGTATTTGGTCGCATGGCGCCCACTCGCCGGCGCGAGTGGATACGAGATTCGCGAGAATGGCGGAGGTTGGACCAGCAATGGGACTGATACGACACGCTCATTCATGCAATCAGTGAGCGGAACGTACACATACGAAGTTCGCCCACTTTCCGGATGCGGAACCGGGGCAACGAGCACTCCGATCAGTATCACGGTCGAGAGCAATGCCCCAGCCACCCCGTTGCAACCGGTGCCTACGCCCCTAACCGCCGTATGCCCAAACTCCCAATACTCGCTGAGTTGGGCTCCGGTCGCTGGAGCCGATGATTATCAGATTCGAGAAGACGGAGGCGTCTGGCAAAACCTCGGACTGATCACTGTGTGGATGGGGATGAAGGCAGTCTCAGGTACCTGGACCTATGAGGTCCGGGCGATCAACGCCTGCGGCGCCAGCAACGCCAGCCCGCCGGTCAGCATCACCGTTTCGGGAAGCGGCGCCGGTCCGGATACACCGGGCCAGTTGACATTCCAACCGGGAAGTCCGATATGTGTCAATCGGCAGTGCGCGGTACGCTGGAATCCCGTGCCCAATGCCGAATACTATGAAATCCGCGAGAACGGCGGTGCGTGGCACAACTGCGGCGCCGCCAACATGTGGGGCGTCATCAAGACCACGCCGGGAACCTGGACATACGAATTGCGTGCTGGGAACGGGTGCGGCACCAGTGCCGTCGGCCCGCCCGCATCAGTCACCATGGGCAAATGTTTCGATATCGTCGTCTTCTCGATGGACCCGCCCGAAGGCGTTACAATCACCCTCAGTCTGGTTGATCAGGATGGGTTCGGGAGCGGCCCTACGCCGTTCTCACGGAATTATTACCAGGGAGCTTCGGTGACATTGCAGGCGCCAGCGTCCGCTTCCGGCAGCTTCTTCAATAGGTGGCAACGCGACGGTGTCGATTTCTCCACGCAGCCATCGATCACCGTGAGTATCGACACCTCACGGTATTTCACCGCGTTGTACTCGCCCTGTAGCTGCCCGTGGCAGGGAGATCTGAATTCTGATGCTGCCATCGATGTCTTCGACGTCATCGCGGCAATTGGCGTGGCATTCTCCGGTGATAGTGATCCACAGGACGCAGGTTGCGTGCGGACCCGCGGTGATGTCGACGACAACGGCGTTACCGATGTATTCGATGTAATCTTTTTGATCGCGACGGCGTTTAGTGGCGGCGGGAATCCCGTCAGCCCGTGTAGCCCTTAGCAGATTTGACGATGCGAGTTACCGTCCGGCCCGCGAGGAGGAACATTCCTAGCGGGCCATCTTGTATCAGCGAAAACTCACGAAATTTCCTCCGTCGTTCCCGCATTCACGGAAGTGACTTCGTGAAGCCAACCGGCTCCTTGAGCGGTATCAGATCGCCGTGTCATGCCCGAGAAAGTGATTGATTCGATTTCAACGCGTGCACCAACTTGGCTGCGCAAAGGAGGCTATTCGCCATGTATCGAAATGTCGACGATTTCATTAAGGACTGGGAACACGAATTCCAGGCAACGGAACGCGTGTTGAGCGCGATCACTGACAAGTCACTCTCGCAAGCGGTTGCCCCCGGCCATCGCACGCTGGGCCGTCTTGCGTGGCACGTCGTCACCACCGTGCCGGAAATGATGAACCGCACTGGTTTGGTAATCACGGGGCCGAATGTCGATGCCCCGACACCGGCAACTGTCGAAGCAATCAAGGCCGGCTACACGCAGGTGGGGCAGTCGCTGGTCCAACAGATCAAAGCCAAGTGGAATGACGCAGCGCTGATGAATGAGGACGAGATGTACGGCGAGCGCTGGAGTCGGGGGACAACGATTACCGCACTTCTCCTGCATCAGGCGCATCATCGCGGCGAAATGTTTGTCCTGTTGCGCCAGGCAGGGATTCAACCACCGGGAATCTACGGCCCGGTGATGGAAGAATGGTCCCAGTACGGGATGCCCGCGCCGGCGGTGTAGGCCGTATTCAGCGTTTGGGAAGGCGATCCGCCGCGGCGGATCGCCCTCCCGGCCTAAGTTGCAGCTCGTCAATTGGGGATCGGACGAACTACATCTTGAAAATGAACTGTAGCGCGTAGACTTCGTCGTTTAACGCCAGGGGCGCCTCAGAGTAGCGCACGAATTGCGCCACGAGTTTCAGCGCGGCATGTTCAGACATCCAGCGGCCAACCCCGAGTTCAAATCGGGTTATCGGGTAATCCCAACGCTGGCCGTTTGCGCTGTCGGCGTTGAGGTGCGAGAAACCAAGCATATCGATGCGGCTGGCAGCCCACCAGCGAACGGCGAACGTATACTTGACATCGGCGTAAGCACCAGCGTTGTCGAGCAATCCAAAGTAGGGATGCTCATATCGGTTCAACAATCCTTCGGCATTGGCATCCCAGTGCCCGGCGGAAGCATGCAGATTCAGGCCGATTGTCATTTGGCGGTAATCCGTCAGCTTCTTCCCCTCTGGAACGGAGGGACCAAATGAAGACGCGAGGTATGGCCCTATGGCACCCCAACCACCAACGGTCACGTACGGTCCAAAAGCAAGGCTCGCGTGGGCAGCCACATTGGGCTGATTGTAAATGATTCGGCGTTGGGGATTGCTGAGCGAGCCGTTCAACAGCGCCAACCCGAACGACGCCCGTCCAACCGAGGCATAGCCGTGCACGCCCGTGTTCCACCAGAAATCGAAGATCGGGGCAGCGTATTCCGCGTTTCCTCTATCTTCCAGTACCTCACCGGTGCTAGTCTGCAACTCGTCCCAGACGTCGAGGCTGGTCTGATACTGATAGATCGCCGGGGTTGAGATCAGAGGGTTCTTGTCCGCATAGGCCCGTGCCGGCCATAGCCCAACCGGAGTTGGAATCAGGCCGGCTTCCAAGTGAAGTTGCTGAGTATGGTCGTAGCGGATGTACGCGCCATGTAGAGTGGCTCGGTCGTATCGGCCATCAGCGTACAATTCCAGGAACGCCGAAAGGCGTTCGCTAACGGAAGCATCGAAAAACAGCGTGGCATAGACCGGATCGAACGGGGAGACATCCCAAATCGTGCGATTACTGCGGTCGGCCGCGTTCGAGTTGCGGCCCACCATGGAAATTATTCCGTGGACGGTCGTTTCCGCAAATGCGCAGGATGCAGGCAACAGAATCAATACGACCAAGCTGGATCTATTTAACGGCTTCATGCAAAGCCTCCTGTTCCGGTGCCCCCGCCTCCGCATCTGGAAGACTGTCGTCATTCTGAGTCAGTGGCAGTGAAATCAGGAAGCTGGCACCGCTCCCTGGGGCAGAATCGACTTCAATGGTTCCGGCGTGATTCTCGATCGTCTTTTTGGCCGTCGCCAGCCCCAGCCCGGTGCCATTGGCTTTGCCGAAAGTCGCGAATGGCTCGAAGAGCTTGGCCCGGACGTCATCCGGAATACCGGGGCCGGCATCGGAGATCCTGATATAGATGCGGTTGACATCGCGTGACGTCTGAATTGCGATCACCCCGCCGGGGGACAGCACTTCCATTGCATTCACTGTAATGTTGTCCAGTGCCCGCATGACCTGTTCGCGGTCAATTGCCAAGGAAACGTTGGCACCCGCTGTGTATTCCACAGTGATCCCCCTCGGGGTACACATTTGTTGCCACTTAGCGACCGCTTCGGCGATGAACTCGTCGATCCGTACCTGAGAGCGCGCCATCCTTCGTTCTCCGCGGGCAAACCCCAGGAGGTCGTGCGCCATCCCCACCATCCGGTCAAGTTCCACCATGATCATTTGCGTGTATTTGGGCCGCCGTTCAGAAGGAAGGTCCTCAGAGCTCAACAATTCCGACGCCGAACGGATGACTTGCATCGGCGTTTTGAAGTCGTGGATGATGGTCGATGCCATGTTACCGATGATTGCCATGCGTTCCGAGGCGATCTTGTCGGCGTTGGCCTTGCGGATGGCTTCGATATGCATCGCCAGTTCCCGGCGCATGCGGTCGACCGCCATCGCGACAACGCTCAATTCGTCCGTTCCCCGGTGCGTAACAACCGCCTCGTACTCACCTCTGGCGACCGCTTCCACCGCTTCGACAAGTTCGGGCACTCTGGCCGTCACACGCTGGGCAACCGCCCAGGAAATGACGAGCGCCAGCGCGATAGCGATCACCGCGACGAAGACCATCGTCCCGCGCAGACTGGCGATCTGGGGACTGAGGGACGCATCGAGCGAAGTGACCACCGCGTACTGGATATCGGCGTCCCGAGCCAGCGAACCGGTTCGGTAGAGCAATCGCTCATCTTCGATCACAACCGTCGAAGGCACCGCATTATCCGCCTGCCTCCCACTGCCGATCGTGCCGATCAAGCGACTGCTCCGCGTCGTTGGCAGCGTCGATCCGAAGACTTTGCCGTCTCCGAAGAAGATGACCGCGGCCCCGGCCACACGGCTCATCTCGCCAGCCAACTGACTGTCGACGCGCTGGCCCAGTGCGACATAGCCGACTGTGTCCATCGCCACCGTGACGGCCTGTGATTGCAGCAGGTAGAGCTTGTCATTCCACCGAAGCAGCTCTATGGATGGCGGAATCTTCCCCGGCCAATCCAGCGAGCGTGTTTCTCCAGTCTCGTCCAGATGCGCCAGCGGACGCCCCTGCCGATCCGCCACAAGAAAGAGGTCGCTTTTCGCGAGCCGTTGAAATTCGCGTGCCGACGGAATTGTCGTAGCGGCATCACCTTCGGCAACCGCTGCAAAGAAACGGGGATCATGTGCCACGATACGTGCTTCGGATTTCAAGTGCACTTCCCGTTCCGATCGCCACCGGTCGAGCGTGGATTGTGCCGCGGTCAGACGTGCACCAATCTGGGATATGAGCCGGTCCTCCAGTTGGTATCCCATGATCCACATGGAGCAAGCGAGTGAAATCGCTGAAACCGTCGCGGCGACCAAGAGAAACTTGAGACGAAGCGGAAAGCTCATGGTGATGCCTATTTTAACGTCAGGGAAACGGACTTGCTCTCACTGGCGTCCACATGGACATCCTGCATCGACCGACGCCCGGCAGCATCGACAGCGATCACCCGGAAATTGCCGGAGGGAAGCCCTCCGAAATCGAATGGTATTCCGGCATTGATCACCCGATACCAGTTGCTGTTAACAACCAGGATCGTTCCATACATCGATGCGTGAATCTCGCAGAATATCCGGACAATTCCATGCTCTTCGAATCGCACCGTGCGAGTCTGTCCCTTCGGGTAGCGACCCAGGTCGAACGAGTGCGGCGGAGAATATGAGAATACATTGTGGAAGATTGCATCGTGGTTCGGGAATGTGACTTGGCCACCGACTGGAACGACCAGTAGGTTGGGCACAAACCAGGTGTTTTCCTGGGCCATGACCAACGCGGTGTCTGTCACCGCCGGAGCCATGGCTGAATCGAGCCATTCCACCGCCACTGCGATCAGCTCAGTCTGCGGATTCCCTTTCACGCCCGATGTACCGCCACCCAGGTACCGGGGCGGAGGCGTATGAACGGCTCCGGGGACATTCACCGTCCCGTGGATTTCGGCCCCTTTGACATCCGCAGTACAAACTGTACTGAAGGCAAGGCCCAGCATCGACACGGCCACAATCCTGAACACCAATTTCATTATCGGCAGTCGATGGAAAACGATGTACCCGCGCTGTGGTCTGCCTGACAAGGAGTTACCGCGATATCCATCATGACAAGATGGCATACCCCGCGAGACTGTCTCAACCTGACGAAACAAGAGAATTTGACAAATAGCAAACGGGACTTTATTACCATACCTGACGTCATGCCATCCACGCACTCATCGCCGCGTGCCGGGAATGCGATCATCGTGCTTTGCGCCCTGCTCGCGAGCGTCGTCTATTGGCGGACAGCGTTTCCAACAATCTCCTGGTGGGAAAACGGCGAGTTGACCGCTGCGGCCGGAGTGTTGGGAATCGTCCACCCGCCGGGAGCCTTGATTCCCACGATCATCGGATGGCTGGCACTCAGGCTGCCGCTTTTCACTTCGCCGGCACACTGGCTCAACCTTCTCGCCGGAGTTATAGCCGGAATGACCGTGATCGTGGTCTTGATCGCCGCACGACGGCTTTGGACATGGCAATCGGCCGCGCCGGAGTTGCACCCGTCTAAAACCGCGTACACTTCGGTGGCAGCACTGGCGGTGCTCACTTTCGCATTCAGCCGGACGCTCTGGTCCAACGGAACCCTGTTCACACCCTATGTATTCACGGCTTGGCTGACCGCGGCGATTTTCCTCGCCCTGCTGGCCTGGTGGAGAGATGCAGATAAGCAATCCGTGTGGCGCTGGACCTTCGTCGTGATTTTGCTTCTCGGTCTTGACTTCAGTGTCCATCGCACGAACTTGCTGCTGCTGCCGGGAATCGTCGCCTGGTTTCTCCTGCGCCACCGGTCATTATTCCGCCGATGGCAGTTGTGGGCGGCGGGGGCAGGCGGGGCGGGGCTTGGATTCAGCATCCATCTCCTGCTGATCCCGATGGCACGCCGCATGCCGGCGTTGAATTCCAACAACCCCGGTACAATTGGCGGGTTCTGGGATTACATCTCTCTGAAGCAGTACGGCGGTGGATTTCTCGTCGACCTGCTCCCTCGGAAGGGCGATTTCTGGACGGTGCAGGTCGCCGATTACTTGCGCGGTTTCGCGGACAGCTTTGCAACGCTTGATGGGCCGCTCGGACCTCTTGGACTGGTACCGCTTCTCCTGGGCATCTTTGGCCTGATCATGCTTTGGCGCCGGAGTACCCGGCTGGCAGTTGGTCTGCTCATTCTGTTTGGCATGACAAGCCTTGGTGCGATTGTCTACTTCAATCTGCCGGCGAATTTCTTCCGCGCCATGGACCGGCATTACCTGCCCTCGTTTGTCCTCTTCGCTGTTTTCATCGTCTACGGCGCGGTTGCCCTTGCGATGATCGCGAACAGATACCGGACGCGAATCGTTGTGCTTTCCGTAGACGTACTGTTGGCGGCCGGCGCAATGGCACAGATCACCACCAACTGGAGGGAACTCGACCACTCGCGTACATACTTCGCCTGCGATTTCGGCTGGAACCTGCTGACATCCCTGCCCCAACAGAGCATTGTGATCACGGGAAGCGTCCCGATGTGAGTGTCGCCAATGTCAGCCTGCTGAATACGGCCTGGTACCTGACGCAGGTGCTGGCCGCAAAGCCATCTGTCGGCTTGACCATGACCGCGGAAGAGATCGCGGCCCATGGATTCCGAGCATGGCGCGATACAACAATCGCCATCCCGACGTCGACCTGGACCGGGCCAACAGATCATTTCACCTTGCCGGACACGCTCCGGCTGCATGTACCAGCCACCGCGCAGAATACTCATATCTTCGGGCACGACGACATCATCATCCGGCTGATCCAGGCAAACCGATGGCAACGTCCCATCTACTTCACATCCTTCGCGCTCCATCAACTCGGCTGGCTCAGGCCCTATCTTCGTCCGGAGGGCCTCGTTCACCGGCTGATGCCGGTCGAGCACCCGCCGGCCGACACGACGCTGTTGATCGCCAACCTGCTAACCAACTACTCCAGCCGCGGGTATGCGGATCCGACCATTGTGCTCGAGCCACCTTCCCGCTGGGTCGCGCAGGCCACCTACGCCGCGTTCTTCAGCCTGGCTCAAGCGGAGAGCGACCGGGCACGTTGCCAGGACCTCAAAGCACGCCTGATGGCCGCGATCCCGTTGGAGCGGATAGGAGCACCCGAAGAACTTGTCAAAGGGCTGGCCGCGACCTGCGGTTCTTCGCCAACCCCGTCCCAGTAAACCGGTTCCACGCCAGTCCGAAATCCGATTGAAAACCCTTGTTGGGTTTGATAACTTGATTTTTCTGCCCCGAATTTGGGGACAGCGGAGGACGCACCATCGACTTTCTCATGAACCAGGGCGCTCTGGCGCTGAACATTCTAAAGTTCCTGGCGCCGGCTGTGCCCATGACGGTCGCCGTGACGGTCCTGTCGTTCACGCTGGCGCTGATCCTCGGACTGGCTGTCGGGTTGAGCCAGATTTCTGGCTGCCGGCCGATGGTTCTACTGGCCAAGGGGTACGTTGATGTGCTGCGCGGCGTTCCCCTGCTGGTTCAGATCTTCTTCATCTACTTTGGACTCGGTGGGCTGCTCAATCTCGAGCGTTTTGCCGCCGGAGTCCTCGCCATAGGGATCTGTTACTCCGCCTACCTGGCGGAGATTATCCGCTCCGGCATCGAGTCGATCGCACGCGGCCAGCATGAGGCGGCGGCGTCGCTCGGCATGTCGAATGCTCAGGCCCTGCGTTTCGTGATTCTTCCTCAAGCAACGCGTGTAATTATTCCCCCGGCCGCCAATGAGTTTATCGCCTGCCTGAAAGACTCTTCGCTTGTCTCGATCATCGGATTGCGGGAACTGACCAGAGCGGGACGGGAGTATTACTCGCAGTACTTCGTGGATTTCCAAACCTGGCTGCTGGTGGGCGTGGTGTATCTCTGTATGACACTTCTGCTCACCAAGCTGACCCGGCATCTGGAACATCGATTTGCCGTCCGCGGATTCGGAATGGGTGTCCGGCGTTGAATCCGAATCGCAACCATCAGATGGATCATGATGGCCCGGCGTTGCGCGCGCGGGGGATCAGCAAGCGTTTCGGGGACCTTGTGGTCGTCGATGCGTTGGATTTGGACGTCGCCGTTTCGGAAGTGGTCGTCATGCTGGGACCATCCGGATCGGGAAAATCGACTTTGCTGCGGTGCTTCAATGGGCTGGAACGGCTTGATGCCGGTATCATTGAGGTGGGGGGAGTTCGCCTCGACCCGACGTGCGACACCATTCACGCTGTTCGGGCGAAAGTCGGTATGGTGTTCCAGCAGTTCAATCTCTTTCCCCACCTGAATGCTTTGGACAACGTCGCTCTCGCCCCCCGGACTGTACTCAAACTCCCCAAGGAGCAAGCCCTCAACCAGGCGCGGGAGCGGCTGGAGCGTGTTGGGCTGAGCGCCAAACTTGATTCTTATCCGGCGGAGCTATCGGGTGGACAGCAGCAGCGAGTAGCGATTGCCCGGGCGCTGGCCATGGATCCGCAAGTCATGCTTTTCGATGAACCCACGTCGGCACTCGATCCCGAAATGATCGGTGAAGTGCTGGCCGTGATGCGTGATCTGGCCCAATCGGGCATGACGATGATTGTGGTTTCACACGAGATTGGTTTCGCCCGTGAGGTCGCCCATCGCGTGATATTTCTCGATGAAGGAAAGATACTGGAATCGGGTCCGCCAAATCAGGTGTTATCGGCACCGCGCCATCCGCGCGCCAAGGAGTTTTTTGACAAGGTTCTGTGAGACTTCTGTTCCACTGTCTTCGGAAGGCAAGAAGACCAGCGCGGCATCCTTTCCGCGAAACGCGCTGGGCGGAGCCCACCCTACAATTTCTTCGCTCAAGAAGCAGGTAGGGTGGGCTCTGCCCACCGTACGGCTGCTTCATATGCTCATCTGCCTGATAAGCGCAATAACCTTGATGTCGGCGGCTGGCGCGCGCGCGGCGGTCATCTCCCCGCGTGCACAGAATGCTGCCGCGGCCGGAGACCCTGTCTGGATCTTTCTCAAAGACAAAGGCCCATCGGCAACAGTACCTGGCCCTCTGGCACAAGCATGGATATCTGAGCGCGCCGCATCCCGGATCGCCAGTCGCGGTGCGGCTTACGACCCAAGGCTGGATCAGCCGATTTTCAGTGACTATCTCGATGCACTGACTTCAGCGGGACTCACTATCCGAACCGAGAGCCGATGGCTTAACGCCGTTTCCGGAATCGTCCCCTCAGATCGATTGGCCGCGCTGGCCGCATACCGATTTGTGGATTCGATCCGGCCCGTGGTGATCTACCGTCGCCCGATTGACACGCCGCTGCCAGGCTATTTGCCACCGGCCGGTTATGGACTGGTCAAGCCGGCCACCTTCGACTATGGAAACTCGGCGGCGCAGGCCGAAGCCATCGAGGCCGACCTCTTGCACAATCGCGGCCTGGACGGTCAAGGAGTCAGAATTGGATTCCTCGACACAGGGTATTCACTCGATCTCAATGTCTTCGATTCGTTGAAGGTAATCGGCACGCGCGACTTCATCAACGGCGACACGGATGTCGGCGATGAAGATTCGGTGCAAATGGACCACGGGACCTCGACGCTGTCCGTGTGCGGCGGCTATCTCCCCGGCGAATTGATCGGGATCGCTCCTCGTGCCGAATACGCTCTGGCGAAGACAGAAGTTATGGACGCTGAGACGCGCATCGAGGAGGATTACTGGGTCGCCGGGTTGTGGTGGATCGATTCACTCGGGTGTGACATCGTCTCGAGTTCGCTGGGCTATAACAACTGGTACACGCGTGCCGATCTTGATGGGCACACGGCTACGACCACCAAGGCTGCCGAACTTGCGGTGGCGCGGGGGTTGCTGGTCGTCAACGCCGCCGGAAACGAAGGATTCGACGGGCTCGTTGCACCTGCGGACGGTGATTCCGTGCTGACTGTCGGCGCGTCCGACCGGCAGGGGACGGTCGCCGATTTCTCCTCGCGGGGACCGACGGCAGATAATCGGATCAAGCCGGATGTGGTGGCTCCCGGTCTTGGTGTGTGGACGGCGTTGACGCGCCCCGGAGCGTTCCTTGGACGCAGCGGCACATCCTTCGCCACGCCGCTTGTCGCCGGCGTGTGTGCACTGTTGTTGCAGGAGAAACCAAGTCTGTCACCGATGCAGGTGATCGATGTCCTTCGGGCGACGGCGACAAACGCAAGTCATCCAAATAACGACGTCGGCTGGGGAATGGTGCGCGCCGACCATGCCTTCGCAGCCCTGCCCTCCGGTCACGAAGCGAGCGGAATCGAAGTCTGGCCCAACCCCGCCTCTGACTCAGTATGGATTGGCACGCCGGACGCAGCCACAGATGCACCATCGCACTTCGATGTTTTTACCGCCGCTGGGGATCCGGTCTACTCGGGTGAGTTTTGGGGAAGATCCTCGCTTTGGCTGGGGACGAACGAGTCCAATCAGCCGGTCGCATCAGGTATATACCTCGTGTGGGTGCGGACCCCCATACGGGATGGACTGGTGAAGTTGGCGTTGATTCGACGGAGATAGGGCCTCCAATCAGGAACGATTTGGCATTGATCAAACTTAAGGCGGCACGTATAATCGTTGCCGCGCGATGACGCGGGAGTAACTCAGTTGGCTAGAGTCACAGCCTTCCAAGCTGTTGGTCGCGGGTTCGAATCCCGTCTCCCGCTCTTTGACACCGCCGAAACATCAGGTAACCGGCATCCAAAGACATCGCGTTAACACTCGCTGAGAAAGGGTAGGATTGATGAACCGACACATGATGCACAAGATCCTGACGGCCTCAACTCTGACAATTGCGATTGCCGCAGTCGGCTGCCGCGATTCCAATGTGGAAAAGGCCGACGTTAAGAAGTCCGAGACGGCATCGCAAACGGCGCCGGGAACAACTCCGCAGATGGCCAATCCCCATGGATCCCCATCGGGAGCGGTCACCAGTGCGGCTGGGGTCAGCTGGACGGTCCCTGCCACATGGAAGCCGGGCGCCGAGAAGCCAATGCGTGCGGCGTCGTATTCATTCGGACCCGAAGGGAAAGAGGCCGACTGTGCCGTGTTCTACTTCGGTCCGGGGCAGGGTGGTGCGGTGGACGCCAATGTCGAACGGTGGATCAGCCAGTTCGCCCAGCCGGATGGATCCGACTCGCGCAAGGCGGCAAAGACCGCCACTCACACGGTCAGCGGTCTCAAGGTGACAACGGTTGATTTGACCGGCATCTACATGTCCTCGGCAATGAGTGGCCCGATGACCGGCAAACCCGAGCAGCAGACGGGATACCGCCTGTTGGGTGCGATCGTGGAGGCGCCGGAAGGACCGGTCTTCTTCAAGATCACAGGTCCAGAGCAGACGGTGATTCAGGGGCTCGACGATTTCCAGCAACTCGTCGAATCCGTCAAGAAGCAGTAGCTGATTTCCCAAACCAATTCTCAGATCTAAGCCCAGCCGCCCCCGTGATCGCGAACGATCCGGGGGCGGTTCGGCTTGTCACCCAACGGGGCCAGCGGAAGGCGGCGTGGACGTGCGGTGTGGCCCCCCGGGCCACATACCTCCACGCCGGTCCTTCGCGCATGTCCCCGTGGATCCGCATTGTCAGGTCTTAAAACACCATCCGACCGTCCATTTCAAATCCGGCGAATTGATGAACCCGATCCGAACCTCGGTGAAGAATCGATTGCCGGCGAAGATGTTCTTCTCGATCCCGCCGATGAAACCCATCCCGGCAGCAAGATCGGACTCGCTCGGATACCGACGCGGGTAATGGCGATCAATGATGTTGAGACCCACCCCGCCGCCGAGATACGGCCGCCACTGGCTCCTGCGGGACAGGAACACATAGGCTAAATCGAAATTGAATGACGCCGTCGTTCGATTGTTCCCCGCCCCCACTTCGAAGTTTGGCTGGAATCGCAGATGCGATGCCAGGTAGCCAAAATCCAACTGGGCACCGAGATTGATCTGATCGGGGTTGGCGGCGATCCCGACTCGCGGGCCCCACGCCGACAATCCCGATCCCGCAAGGGCCGCAACCGGCGCGCACATCGCGATCACAACTGCCAGGCTCAGTAGTCGTTTCATAATGACCTCCACTCTATCCTCGTGTGCGGCGGTGTCAGGCGGGCCAGGTCACCGCTCCGCCTGACACGTCCGCTTCCCGAGCGTTGTTAGGATGCGATCTGAATCCTCGACGCCGTGACGACTCCTGTGTGAACATTGATCCGCCCGGTGGTGCTCAACTGCGATCCCACCTGAATGGAACCCAGCGATACCTGGAGGCCACCGATCGCGAGGATCTGCGTCTGGGATGATGTGGCCACGCTCACGGTGGAGTTTCCACCCGCCGCCTGCAGCTCAAGCGTACTCTGGGCGGCATTCACCGAAAGGACTGTACCTTCCAGGATGACGCTCTTCATGCTCGCCGCGGAATCGCTGTCCACCATCACCTGCGGACGCAGGATGAACCGTCCCGACCCTGTGGTGTTCACCTGGATGGAATTGTCGAGATCCAGGTCGAGACTCACAACAGTTGTCGAGTCATTGTCGATCACAATCCAGCTCTGCGGATTCAGATCAACCTGGCCGTTGGCAACCAGTTGAATGTCAGATGCCGATACCACGCTGTCGTTCGCGAGCACGAATTCCGGATTCGACACCTGCAGGCGAATCTTGGAGTATGTGCCGGCCGCGATATTGGCGCCGGCCAGGATGCGGGCCACCGAATCCAGAGCCAGGAAGTCCATCCTGACCGGCTGTGCCAGAACGATCGGCCCGGTTCCCTGTCCGACGTAGGCGCTCGAACCGATCATCATGGCCGATTCGACCGTCAGCCACACGTGCTTCATACTGCTGACGGGACCATCATGCATGATCATGACGACCTTGCCGTTGCCGGATGTACCACCGGTTCCCTTGTCGCTGCATCCCGCGGGCATCAGGCCGGCGATAGCCAGGGCACAAATCAGTCCCGCCTTAAGTCCAACATTGATTCTTCGCATTGGATCGCTCCTTTCGACCGACGACACGCATTCACCGCCGGTGCCTTCATTCCGATTGCTTTCCGCCGGCTCACAGGCGCCCCGCCGTTAGGCACTCCTAACTTCGCCCGACTGGCAATGGCCGCCGGTGACGGACTATGGACCGGTGCAATTGCCCGGCGCTACTTGAGATAGATGATCACACCCGCGTTCAGGCTGTACGCATTCGCGCGGGACCGTCCGACGCTCGACGGTATGTCGCCGAGTTTGTAATTGAGGAATAGATAGCGGAAGTCTCCCGTCAGTTTCAAAGTCGGCACCAGAGGTAATTCCACACCGGCTCCGAAATGGTAACCCAGCTTGGAATCAGACCGATTGGCATACGGCGAACCCTCCGGGAAACTCACCGATGTGTGATACCAGCCGAGACCGGCGAGGCCGTACACAATGGGAATCGGATAGAGCATCAGACTGGCGGTCACCGGCCAGGTCTTCTGGACACCGCCTGCATCCAGGTCGTCGTCGCGATAATCGATCGTTCCTTCGGCCCCAAGGAAGTTGCCCCGTAGCCGCGCCATGAGACCCATCGTGCTCGAGTTGTCATGGGTACTATGATTCCTGATGAAACTGTACCGCGCCCCGAGACCGAATCCCGAGCCTTGCGCTGGAGTCGCCAATGGCAGGATGAGAAGCCCAGCCAATAGGACTGATGTTCTCCGTGACATGGTGTGCCTCCTCTCTGAGATACCGCTCGCACATCCCATGTGCGCGAGGGCTTGGACGTTTCCATCTACTACTATTGGGCGTCCATTGCGTTCCAAGTTGAATCATTACAAAATCCATGCCGTTTCCATCTCTGTGCGGCTTGCAACAATCGAACGTCCTGCCACAGAAGAACTTGCGGATCGGGAGGGAAACTGCCGTGCCCC
Source organism: Candidatus Zixiibacteriota bacterium (assembly GCA_016235085.1). GTDB lineage: Bacteria > Zixibacteria > MSB-5A5 > WJJR01 > WJJR01 > JACRMA01. Next base: position 6,391 of record JACRMA010000005.1, on the reverse strand, counting down.
GTCTAGAAATGCGACCGTGAAGTGCAACTGCACCAAACGGGACAGTTCAATCTAGAGATGAATCAAGGTTCGGAAAATAATCGACAAATCATCGAGCAAATGTCCGTTGTTCACATAGTGGCGGGCGAGCTCGATTTTTCTTGGCAGGATGTTCGTCACGTAGAACTCTTGCGGATCGGAGGCGGCGGCGAGAAGCGCGCCCTCGTGACGGAACTCGATGCTCGCTTCGTCCGTGATACCAGGGCGGACCTTAAGAATCTCTTCGTAGTCCGCGCGGAACCGATCGACGTAGAATTGCACTTCCGGGCGCGGCCCGACGAAACTCATTTCGCCTTTGAAGACATTGAACAGTTGGGGAATTTCGTCCAGCTTCGTTCGCCGGAGAAAGCGGCCGAATCGGGTCACACGTGGATCACCATACACGGTGATCGGGGGATCGGAGACGGCATCGCTTCGCATTGTTCGGAATTTGCAGATGTGGAAGACTTTGAAGTGTCGTCCCACTCTCTCCTGCCGGAAGAAGACCGGTCCCGACGAGGAGAGCTTGACGCCAACCGCGGCCACAAGGATGACCGGCGAAAGCACGATCAGTCCCAACATCGAGAAGACCAAATCGAAGATTCGCTTCCCCATCTTACTTCGCGTGCTTGTGGCAGATGGAGGAGACTGACTCGATAACCGAATCAACATCGGCCTCGGTCATCTTGGGGTAAATCGGCAGGCTGATAGCCCGTTGGTAGGTTGCCGTCGCGTTGGGAAAATCCTCCGGCTTGTACCCGTAGACTTCGCGGTAATACGGATGCAGGTGCAACGGGATGAAATGCACTGACGTTCCGATCTTCGCTTCCTTCAACTCCTCAATGAACTGATCGCGGCCAATCTTCAAACGGCCGGAATTCACTTTGATGATATAAAGGTGCCAGGAATGCAGACTGCCGGACGGTGCGTCGGCGGGAATCTCAATGAACTCGGAGATCGCGCTGAACGCGGCCGAGTACCGCCGGGCGATCGCCTGGCGCTTCAGGTGGAATTCATCGGCGCGCTTCAGTTGGGCGATTCCCAATGACGCCGCCAAATCGGTCAGGTTGTATTTGAATCCCGGCGCCAGGATTTCATAAAACCAGCTGCCGGACGCCGTGTAGCGCGTCCATGCGTTCTTGCTGATTCCGTGCAGGCTCATGACCCGCATCCGCTCGGCCAGGGCTTCATCCCCTGTCACGGCCATCCCGCCTTCGCCGGTCGTGATGGTTTTGGTCGAGTAGAACGAAAAGCAAGTCACGTCACCGATCGTGCCGATCATTCTCCCTTTGTACAATGTTGGAAACGTGTGCGCGGCATCTTCGATCACTTTGAGTCCGCGTGCCCTGGCAATGGCGAGAATCTCGTCCATCTCGCACGCCAGCCCCGCCATATGCACCGGAAGAATCGCCTTGGGACGTGAACAGCGTTTGACTGCCGCTTCGAGAAGCGAAACGTCCAAATTCATCGTAGCCGGATCGATATCTACGAAGTCTGGTTTGGCACCCAGGTAATGAATCACCTCTCCAGTGGCGGCAAAGGTCATCGGTGTGGTAATGACTTCGTCGCCCGCACGAACGCCGATTGCCTCCAATGCCAGGTGAAGCGCCGCTGTACACGAATTGACCGCGACGGCGTGGCGGCACCCCACATACGAGGCAAACTGCTCCTCGAACCGCTTCACCTTGGGACCAGTGGTCAGCCACCCGCTTTGCAGTGTATCCACCACCTCGGCGATTTCGTCATCACCGATGGTTGGGGCAGAAAATGGAAGGAAGTACTCGCGCATCAGGTGCTCACACTTTCGATTGCCGCCGTCCCCGTCCGGATCGTCTTCTAATTGACCCAGCCAGTTCATCGCTGGCCGCAGTCTCTGCCAGGACCAAATCGATTTCCTGCCGGTCCGAGTCGGTTCTGATCAATCGCACGCGAATTTTATCGCCGAGATTGAACGTTCGTCCCGTGCGCCGGCCGCGAACCCGCCAGGCCTCGCGTTCCCAGGTGTAGTAATCATCATCGATGCTCGAGAACCGAATGAGTCCATCGGCGCCGATTCCCGCCAGCGACACGAAAACGCCAAACTCCAAAAATCCGGAGACCTGCCCGTCGAATTCGTCGCCGACTTTAGTCTCCAGAAACTCCAGCTGTTTGATCCGCACCGATTCACGTTCCGCTTCCTCTGCGGCACGTTCGCGCTCCGAGGTCTTCTTGCCCAACGCGGGCAGGTTGGCCCTGGTGATATTCTGCTGCGCGGTCGTCCAGGTGCCATCGAGAATTCCAGCAAGGTGCCGGTGCAGCCACAAGTCAGGGTACCGTCGAATCGGCGAGGTGAAATGTGCGTAATGCGGAAAGGCCAGTCCGAAATGCCCCACGTTCTCCGGCTGGTAGACGGCCTTCATCAATGACCGCAGCAGAATCTGGTGGATCATCTCCCGCCGGGGATCATCCTTCAATCGGTCGAGCAGCCGTGCCAGCAACTGCGAATTGACCCCGCCCTTGACCGAAAACCGGTAACCGAGGCTCGTGGCAAAATTCGCGAACTCCTCCATCTTCGTCTGATCCGGCGGCGCGTGGACCCGAAACAGGCACGGACGATTGCGCCGCAGGAACTGATGGGCGGCACACTGATTCGCGATCAGCATGAACTCTTCGACGAGTTGATGAGAATCATCGGAGCGGCGGATTTCGATGCGCACCGGATTGCCGTCGTCATCCAGAATCACCTTCGCTTCCGGCACATCCAGATCCAGACTGCCGTTCTTGAACCGGCGGCGGCGGAGATTTTGTGACACCGTGCGCATGTCGCTCAACAGTGTTTCGTGCGGTTTGACCACTTTCGAAATTTCACCTTTGTAGAAGAAGTCGGAAACTTCGTCATAGCTCAATTTGGCGCGCGAATGGATTATCGAGCGGCAGAAACGGTACTTGAGTAGTTCCCCGTCAGCCGACAGGTCAATCATGCAACTGAACGTCAGGCGGTCACGTTTGGGACGCAGGCTGCACAAGTCATTAGAAAGCCGCGGCGGCAGCATGGGAATCACACGGTCGACCAGATAGACGCTCGTACCGCGCTCGTACGCTTCCCGATCGAGCGCACTCCCCTCGCGGACGTAATGCGATACGTCGGCTATGTGCACACCCAGACGCCAGCCGCCATCGCGAGGCTCGAGCGATACCGCATCATCGTGGTCTTTGGCATCGGCCGGGTCTATCGTAAATGTGACAAGGCTGCGAAAATCCTCGCGGGCGGTAAGATCCGCCGGGTCGATCTCCTCCGGAAATTGGCGTACCTCCGCCAGCACGTCTTTGGGGAACGACTGCGGCAACTGGTATTCTGCGATAATGCGCAGAATGTCGACACCCGGCTCATCCGGGAATCCGAGAATCTGGATAATCTTGCCGGTGGGAGTCTGATCGGGGAATTCCCAGTCGGTGATCACAACCATCACCTGCTGCCCGACCTCCACTCCTCTGGCCGCGTTGGTGGGAATGTAGATCTCCCGCAACGGATGCGGCTGCTCGGGGGTAACATACCAGAAATGCTTGGCGCGCCGGAACACTCCGAGGATCGGTGTGCTCCCACGGCTGATGACACGGATGACTTCCCCTTCGGGCGACGGTCCATCGCGATCGGGATGCAGCCGAACCATCACGCGGTCTCCATCCAGTGCGGTCATTCGCTCCCGTGGACGCAGGAAGATCTCGGGTGGGACGCCCTCGCGTTCATCGCTCCGGCAGAACATGTGCCCGCCACGCCGTACGACGACCGTCCCCACGACCAGATTCAGTGGGTCGGGGGGCGCCAATCGTCCGCGCTTCAGCCGGACAATTCGGCCTTCATCGAGAAGCCGTTTCAATGCATCGCGGAAGGCAGGGTAGTCCCGATCGGGCACGCCCATCAGGTGGGCGAGCTCGCGTGCGCGAACGGGCCGGCCGGCCTCATCGGTCATGAACCGGATAATGCGCTCGGGAGTCGGTGGATTCATTCCAGACGGTCATCCGGCCGTCAATGGCGGCGGAGCAGACCTGCAGGCGCCTAGTCCCGCCGGCTGCGGATCAGGACCTTGCTGTACTGGGCCATATTTTCCAGCACGCGCCCTGTACCGCGAACCACGCAGGTCAAAGGATCATCGGCTACATTCACCGGCAGATTCGTCTCCTGCCGCAGGCGTTTGTCCAGCCCGCGCAGTAACGCGCCGCCGCCAGTGAGTACAATACCGCGATCCAGAATATCGCTCGACAACTCAGGTGGTGTGCGCTCCAGCGATTGCCGCACTGCCTCGACAATCGCATCGACCGGTTCGGTGAGCGCCTCACGGACCTGGACCGAGGACAGCTTCATCGTCTTGGGCACGCCGGCGATGAGATCACGCCCTTTGATCTCCATCGATTCTTCGCGATCCAGCGAGAATGCCGATCCAATGCGAATCTTGATTTCCTCGGCGGTGAGTTCACCGATGAGGATGTTGTAGTTCTTTTTCAGGTAGAGAACGATCGCCTCGTTCATCTCGTCGCCGGCAATGCGAATGGACTTGTTGTTGACGATTCCCGATAAGGCGATGACAGCGATTTCCGATGTCCCGCCGCCGATGTCGATGACCATGATCCCCGATGCCGCATCAACCGGAAGCCCCACCCCGATGGCGGCCGCCATCGGCTCCTGGATCAGGTAGACTTCGCGGGCACCGGCATTTTCCGCCGAATCGCGAACGGCGCGCTTTTCCACCTCGGTGATTCCTGATGGGACCGAGATCACGATCTTGGGCTTCATCAGATACCGGTGGCGCACCACGCGGCGGATGAAATCTGAGAGCAATTTCTCGGAGATTTCGAAGTCGGCGATAACGCCGTCCTTGAGCGGACGCACCGCCCGGATGTCATCCGGTGTACGTCCCAGCATCTCCTTGGCGGCGGCGCCCACAGCCACCACACGGCCGGTGCCGACCTCGGTAGCCACGACCGATGGCTCGTTGAGAACAATTCCGATCCCCCGGACAAAAACGAGCGTATTGGCCGTCCCGAGATCGATCCCTATATCACTAGATATCAAATCGAAGAATGACATGTCGGTTTCCTATGTTTCAGCCTTTTGAACGTGGTCCTGCCGATGACCAAAGTACACATATCTTCCGATTAAGTTCACAAATTCGCTCCAGGGGGCATCTCCGGTCTTTTCGCCCACATGGCGCAGCGCGCCCATCTTCGAGTCGAGCTCGTCGGCAAAGTTGAGCACAAAGGCCTCGGGCATCATCGGGACCACTGGCGAGCCCTTGGCCAGCTCCCCCTGATGGGACACGATCAGGTGGCGGAGGACCATCGCCAACTCCGCCGGGAAATCCGGCAGCGCCTCAATCGCCGAAGCCACGCGCTGGTCCCCGGTATTGATATGCCCGATCAGCCGTCCAGCGTCCGTGTAATCGAACATCGCCTTGGCTTCGTACTGGTCGACCTTCCCCAGATCGTGGAGGATGGCCCCGCACACAAGCAGGTCCCGGTCCAAATCGGGGTACATCTGGCAGGCGAACTCACACAGCCGAACAACATTCAGGGAATGCTCAGCCAGCCCGCCAACCGTATTGTGGTGCCATAGCTTACCGGCCGGGGCCGTGAGATACCGCTCGCGCAAGTCGCCCGTCGTGAACATAAGGTCCATCAGACGCCGCAGATCGGGATTTGACAGGCTTCCCAGACACGCGGCAAGCCCGCGCGACAGTTCATCAGGGTCCACTGGAGAATGGGGCAGAAAATCGGCGGGGCTGGCTTCATCCGCAGTCGCTGGACGGATCTTCTCGACTCTCAACTGGGTGCGGTCGCGGTAGCTCCCGACAATTCCTCGGACTTTGACCACTCCCCCGATTGTCAGCTCATCCAGGACTGTGTCGAATCCCTCCCACATCACGGCCTCTATTCGCCCGCTCTGATCGCCGAATTCCAGCGCCAGGCGTTCGCCACCGGTATACTCCCGCCGCTCCAGCTTCCGAAGCGCGACGAAAGCCTCGACCCTTTGACCCGGTTCCCACTCCCGGATGGACATTCCGGAACGTCCCCCAATCCCTTTCCACCCCAACGGCTTCGACCGCGGGAATTGCTTAACGTTCCGTCGGCGGGGGACAAAGTCAAGGGAAAACGCCTCCGGCGACCCCGTTGGCGTCCTAACCGGCCCATGATCGGAACACCATCGTGGTGATTGCGCGCGGTTCGCTGAAGATGCGTTGTTGAGGGGACCTGCCATCGGGTCTATATTCCGCTCGTGAGCCGGCTTGATCGCTACATTCTCCGTGAACTCAACGGTCCGTTTTGGTTCGCGCTCGTCGTCATCACGCTGGTGCTGGTGGTTGACTTTGTGCCCGAAGTGGTATCGATGGTGATCTCC
>JACRMA010000004.1 GCA_016235085.1 Candidatus Zixiibacteriota bacterium | reverse complement strand
AGAGAAACCAAGCGGTGAGGGAGGGCGAGGCTCCTGTCGAGCCTTGTTTCCGCGCGGACAAGAGGCTCGGCACGAGCCTCGCCCTCCCTCGGGCTCTCGATCATTTGCGACAATCTCGAAATTCCCATATTTCAAGTATCGGCTAAATCGCTCACTCGGCCAATGTCCCATCGCTTCGGCCAGCCACGCGTCGCTCACTCCGTATCCGACTCGAGATACTGTGCCGTGGCATGGCGTCGCATCATTTCGTCGGCCAGCGCCTTCGAGAACTCACGAGGCGTGTGGACGCCGTAGACCTTGAGCATGTGATTCATGGCGATCACTTCTGAAATAACCGTGATGTTTTTGCCGGGGGATAGGGGAATGGTTACGAGTGGAATCTCCGTTCCCAGGACTGTGGTAAATTTGTCCTCCAACCCGAGCCGTTCGTACTCGACTTCATCCTTCCACATCTCCAGCCGCACTTCAACCTCAATTCGCTTCTGCTGACGGACGGCACGGATACCGAAGAGCTTTTCCACATTGACGATGCCGATGCCCCGAATCTCCATGTGGTGCCCGAGCCGTTCCCCGGCGGTGCCGATGATGACCTCCGCCGAACGCCGGGTAATCCGGACCACGTCGTCGGCCACCAGCCGGTGACCGCGTTCGACCAGATCAAGTGCCACCTCAGATTTGCCGATGCCGGATTTTCCCGTATAGAGCAGGCCGACTCCGTATACGTCGACCAGTGTGCCGTGAATCTGGGTCGATGGGGCAAAACGGGTATCAAGGTAGATCGAGAGACGCGAGATGAATTCGGTCGTGGAAAGACGGGTGCTCAGTAGCGCAGTTTGGTATTGGTCTGCCAGGGCCACCATTTCCTCTGGAGGGGGCAGATTCTTGGAGAGCACGACCAACGTGAGATCGAGACGATAGAGCCGCTCAAGAACTTCGCGGCGCAGATCAGAGTCGAGCGAGTTGAGATAGGCCAGCTCGGTTTCGCCCAATACCTGCGTGCGTTTATTGGGATACCGTTCGACGAAACCGGAAAGGGCCAGACCGGGCCGGTGAATCTCGGCATTGAGAATCTTGCGTTTCAGCCCGGTGCGGCCGGCGAGCACCGCCAATTCGAACTGATTTCGCCGATCCTCAAGTAATCGCTCTACAGTGACAGTGTCCATTACACCCCCGCCGCGGATGCCTTCGACCTGCGGCTTCTATAGAAGGGGCGGTCGAGTCGGCCGCCCCTGCCATCCCCTCTCAGACAGCGCTTTCTTCGCCCGGCGACCCGAATGTGAACGACGTCTTGCCGTTGGCGACGCCGCGTTGGTCGCGGTCTTTCAGCCGTTCCTTATATTTTTTGAGCTGAGCTTCCATCTTCGTAGTGGCTTCATCGACGGAACTGCGCATGTCGCCGGTTTCCGCCCGACTGGTCAGGACCGAGCCGTGCACCTGGGCGCTGAGTTCGGTGGAGTGCCGGTGTTTGTCCATCTCCATCACCCAATGGAGGTCGATGATGTTGTCGAAGAACCGTTCCAGTTGAGTGGAGCGCCCTTCCACATGTTCCTTGAGTCCTTCTTTGAGGTCGAAGTGCCGGGCTGTCATTCGGACTTTCATCACCACGACTCCTTTCTGAAAAGCGGCCCCGCACACACATGCCGCGGGTCAGAACTGATCGAACGCCGGTTTGTTGGCAAACGAGTGATGTGTTTCCAGGAACCGTACTGTCTTCGTTCGAGCACGCATGACGATCGAATGGGTCAGTGCACCTCCGGGTTTGAATTGCACACCTTTGAGCAGGTCCCCGTTCGTCACTCCGGTGGCGGCGAACATGATGTCATCCCCCTGGGCCAGCTCTTTTTCGGTGAAAATGCGGTTGATGTCGGTCACGCCCATCTTCCGGGCGCGTTGGATCTCCAAGTCATTTCGTGGTTTAAGCCGGGCCTGCATGACACCGCCCACGCAGCGCAGGGCGGCGGCCGCCAGCACGCCTTCGGGAGCGCCACCGGTGCCCATGAGCACATCGACGCCGGTATCCGGCAGTGCGGTTGCAATGGCGGCGGAAACGTCCCCGTCGGCGATCAACTGGATACGACAGCCGCAGCTTCGCACTTCATCGATGAGTGACTTGTGGCGTTCGCGGTCCAAAATCACCACGGTCATGTTTTCCAGGCTGATGCCCAAGGCGTCGGCGATATTCCGGCAGTTGACACAGGCGCTTTGCGTCATATCGATCGCGTCACGTGCCTTTTCAGAGACGGCTATCTTCTCCATATACGTGTCAGGGGCGTGCAAGAAGTGGCCGTGTTTGCCGATTGCGACAACTGCCAGGGCGTTGGGCCGGGCATAAGCCACGGAATTGGTGCATTCCAACGGGTCCAGGGCGATATCGACTTGTGGTGGATTACCGGTGCCGACTTTCTCACCGATGTAGAGCATGGGGGCTTCGTCGCGTTCCCCTTCGCCGATCACCACGGTTCCATCGAACTCGACGGCATTGAAAACTGTGCGCATGGCGTTGACAGCGGCGCCATCAGCCGCGTTGGCATCGCCTTTTCCGAGCCAGCGGGCACTCGCCAAAGCCGCCGCTTCGGTTACACGTACCATTTCCAAGGCAAGGTTGCGGTCCATGCGCCTCCCCGGATCATCATGTGATATGTGAAAATCGGTTATCGCAGGTCAATCAACGAGCCCCAGAATAAACAAGGGGACGGGCTTATGATAAGTCCGTCCCCAAATCGGTGCAATGATAAGTCGCAATCAAACTCTCCCCGTCGTGACCGTCGGTCCCGATGCTCCCTTGGGTGCTGCCGGATGAAGCCGTGTGTGCCCGATGGCTCGATCATCAGCGGATTCCGGTTCGCGGGTCATGGTGAATCCGTCGTTAATTTCAACGTCTTCCGGCAGCGGGTGTGGCTCCGTATCGGCCTTGGCAACCGCGTGAACGGCATGAGCGCCTTCACGCCCGAATACGCGCTTACGGAATCTGGCGGATGGCACTTTCAGTTCTTCGCGATACTTGGTCACCGTGCGTCGGGCCAGTTGAATGCCATCGGTTTGAAGCTTCTTGTAGATATCCTGATCCGAGAGCGGATTGGCCGAATCCTCCGCCTGGATCATCTCGGCAATACGGGTCTTGACGCTACGCCGGGTCATGGCGTCGCCATCGGACCGCTCAACCCCCCCCGTGAAGAAAGCCTTGATCTCGAACACACCTTGGGGAGTCTGGACATACTTCTCTTTGGAGACCCGGGAGACCGTCGCGACGTTCATACTCACGCGCGTTGCAATGTCGCTCATCCGCAGTGGCTTAAGGAAGCTGGCGCCCTTATCGAAGAAGTCCTTCTGCTCTTCGACAATTGCCTCCATGACTTTGATCATGGTCGACCGTCTCTGGTTGATCGCGTTGATCAGCCAGCGCGCCTGCTCCAACTTGTCTTTGACGTACTTTTTGATCTCCTCTTCGGAGGTGCTCCCGCGTCGCAGGACGTCACGATACGCGGCCGTGACCCGAAGCCGGGGCAGATTGCGGTCATTGTGGAAAACGATATACTCTTCGTCAAGCCGTTCCACGATCAGATCGGGAATGACCGGCATGGCAGCCGAGGTGAAGCGGCCCTGTGCTGGACGCGGTGACAGGGTGCGCAACTCTTCCATCGCCTCTTTCACCCGATCGATTGATACATCGAGGGCTTTCGCCAACTGCATGTGGGTCTTGCGGTCGAGTTCGTGCCAATGCTCCTTGACAATCCGGGCTTCCAAGCTCTCGCTGGCGCCGCGCTGGCCCAACTGGATCAACAGCGATTCCTGCAAATCACGGGCACCGACGCCCGGTGGGTCGAATCCCTGCACCACTTTGAGAACATGCTCAACTTTTTCGACCGGGACCTTGAGCGCCTCGGCCAATTCGGGGACCGACATGCCGAGCAGGCCGGCGGGGTCGAGATTTCCGATGATGAACTCACCGATTTCGATCTCTTCGGGAGTCAGTTTTGAGAAATTCAGTTGCTCGACCAGATGGTCGTATAGAGTCAGCTCAAAAACCGGTGCCCGCTCCCACTGCTCTTCGGATTGCTCGGAGAAATGATGGGGTACAAACTCGGAGTCTTCACCGAGGTAGCTCTCCCAGTCGATCTTCTCGTCTTTTTCGGATTCTGCCGGCGGCTCGACGATCTCAACGGTTGCTGGTTCAGATTCATCAACAGTCTCGAGCGTATCGACTTCTTCGAGCATCGGGTTGGTCGATAACTCTTGCCGGAGAACCTGCTCAAGTTTGAGCACCGGCATCTGCAGCATCTTCAACGATTGAATGAGCTGTGGTGCCAGCGTCTGCTTGAGGCGCAGTCCCAGTTCAAGTCTCACATCACCCTCTGCTCTCTGGACGGTTGGCGCACCCGGTAGGTTGTTGTACCACAGGGAATTGGCGAGAGTATCCGCCTGCGCGCCTCCGTCAACTCTCCATTTCTAATATACCCTCGCGACCTGTCACCGCAACACAAATGCTCATATAAATTACGAAGCGAAATGCGCGAATGCGCCTTCGGAGGAGCTTGTGTAATTGATTTTGACTCCACAGGTTACGCCCACCTCTATTGGGATTATCGGCGGGAAAGAACAGAAATTGAGGCGGGACACCTTCGAGCGGTTCAGTTAATGCCAGGAACGAAGACCAGGCTCAACCGTCGTAGTACATCTCGAATTCATAGGGCGTCGGACGGATACGGATCTGGTCCACCTCTCGCCTCTTGATCTCCACCCAGTTCTCCAGCAAGTCCTCGGTGAAGACCCCGCCTTCCAGCAAGTAATCGTGGTCGGCCTCCAAAGCGTTCAGCGCCTTGGTGAGTGAGGTCGGCAGTTGGTGGATCTTGGCGAGATCCGCTTTCGAGAGCTTGTCGAGATTGGCGTCTAGGGGCAGACCGGGGTCAATCTTATTCTTGATCCCATCGATCCCCGCCATGAGCATGGCGGCGAACGCGAGGTAGGGATTCATCGTGCCATCCGGCGGACGGAATTCGAACCGCATCCGAGTCGGGTCGCGCTGATAGCCGGGGATGCGAACACACGCGGTCCGGTTGCCGACTGAGTAGGTTCCGGCGACAGGCGCCTCGAAACCGGGAACGAGCCGCTTGTAGGAATTGGTCGAGGGATTGGTCAGCGCCAACAGCGAATCGGCATGCGCCAGCACTCCGCCGATGTAATACATCCCCATCTTGGAGAACCGGCAGAGTGCATCTTTCTCGAAGAACATCGATCCCTTGCTGTCGGAAAGGTACTGGTGCACATGGAGCCCGGAGCCGGGTTCGTTGAACAACGGTTTGGGCATAAACGTCGCCGACTTGTTGGACCGGAAGCAATGATTCTTGACGACGTATTTGACCAGCATGGTCTTGTCCGCCTGCTTGAGCAATGGGGCGAACTCGATTTCGATCTCATGCTGGCCACCGCCACCCACTTCGTGATGATGGTACTTCAGCTTGACTCCAGCCTCGGCCAGCAGCACCGAGATCTCAGACCGCAGGTTGTATGTGCGGTCCATCGGCGGTGAAACGTGGTACCCCTTCTTGTACGGGATTTTGTACCCGAGACCCTCATCGTCACGTCCCGCGTTCCAGACAGCCTCGGCGGTGTCGAGTGAGTAGTACGCGTGCTGTGGCCCCTGGAAGAAATTGACCTTGTCGAAGACATAGAATTCGAACTCAGGCCCGAAAACCGCGGTGGCACCCTTGACCGACCGCGTCAAATGACGCTCGGCGTCGGCGGCAACCCGTCGGGGATTGCGCGAGTAGGGCGCGACTTTGTCCGACGATTCCATGATGTCGCCAAGCAGCGATAACGTCGGACGATCGAAGAACGGATCGATGAACGCAGTTGACGGGTCGGGGAGGACCAGCATATCGCCGCGTTCGATCGAGGAGAATCCTGGCAGCGAAGATCCGTCAACACCCACGCCGGTCTTGAACAAATTCTGTCCCAGAGTCGCAATCGGCAGGGTGATATGGTGCCAACTTCCGGCCAGGTCGCAGAATTTCAAGTCGATGAATTCCGCGCTCTTCTGTTTAGCGAAACTTGAAAGTGATTCGAGTGTCATGATTCTCCATCCGGTCCAAGGCATCCTCGTGATGCCGTTCACATCCCAATCAGAACAATATGGCCGGTGAAGCAAGAAAAAGGTGGCAATAGGTCGCAGACTGGGACCGCCGCTTGGAATTATGCCAACAGCCGTGTATACTCTGCCTATCCGCCGGGTACCCAGGTCGCCCTTGACGGATCATCAGCCTTGCAGGGGTATCCGGAATATGGTGAGTTCACATTATGCCCCTGGCCACGCCCATCCTCGAGGCGGAACATGGGGGTACTTGGCGTACAACCGCATCGCCGACGATGTCAGCAGACGCCCTCGATCCAGCGCGGATTTCGGAATTGGTCCATCGATGGGTCGATGGGTCAATCAGTTCATCGGAAATCGACTATTTGGTCAGAGTAGCGGGTCAGATTGCCAGAAAACGGCTGTGGAGTGAGCTCTTTTGGGCGGCGCGAACCGAAGGGACTGATCCTGCAACACTGGCGATCTCGCTGCTGAATTCGGTATTCGAAGAGCCGCCAGGACCTCTGTCCCCAATTGGGCGCTCTTGGCGGAACAACCCCCCTCTGGATACTCCAGCCGGCGTTGTGTCCTGGCTGGAATCTGTCGTGTTCGTGACGGGAGTTCGGCAGCTGGCACGGCGTGACATCGATGGGCACCGCGCCCGCACCAGAGTTCGCCGCCGCATTCGCGAGGCGGTTCGCGCCAGCTCACTGCTTATTGGGTTTCCATCTGATCGTCTGGAGTATGTTCGGCTGCGAGCTTCAGTGGAGCTGAATCACAACAAACAGCTGGTGTCTCTGGATGATGTCCAGAGGGCCGTTGAGCGCACCTGGTTGCCGGACTTAAGTGACAAAGAGAACGTCGAGGCCGCGGTGAACTTGCTCACTGAGTTGCCCGACCGCGGCGAGCTCATTCCATTCTCCTTACTGTGCCAAGCTGTCCTAATTCGGGAGCATGCGATCAAAAGGAGCGACCTTGAACTCCACTCCCAACGGCATGATCGGGATCCTGCATTTGAGTTGAAACTTGAACGGTCGATCGCGGAGTCCCTTGTCGCTGTTGATCCGGTATTGAATGGATATTGCCAGCGCGGGAAACAGACGCCGCAACAATGCAGTTGGATGCGCCAAGGTGCAGGGCACTTCCTCAAATTAGCGGCGTTGGGACAAGAACCGGTCCAGCATGAATGCCTGGCGGAGTTTTGGCCGGGGTTAACGAGGGATCAATACCGCCAGGACCAGAGCATTCGAGAGCGATTTGAATACATAGTCAAGGTTGCTTGGCGGCGGTTTAGAGACTTATGGCAACCCTAATTCGACTCAACGCGAATTCTGCAGAAGCAGGATCAGGCGCCCATGAGGCAATGGTAATGAGGGGGATGGGCCAGACGATCTCTGAAGTTCTGGATCAAAGGTCCAGGCGAGTGAATTACACCTCCATCCCCGGGGCGGGGCCGCATAAGGCATTCATCCTGTTGGGGATAGAATGTTGGGCTGCCAGATGACACTCAGCAATTGCCCAAAGGGTCGCGTTTGGGATGCCTTCGTACTGGGTCTTCCTGGCGTTGATGTGTCATTCCTAACGTCTCATCTCGACGGATGCGAAGACTGCCGGTTCCTGGTCTCCGACCGGCGTTCCTATTATTCCAGCCTGAGCAGCGAGGCTCGGGGATCAATCGGCGACGTGGCGGCACGGATAATTCCGGTCCCATTGAAACTGACACCACTGAGCCTGGTTGAGATCTCGTCTCGAGTGGAAAGCGTGATGGCGGCCGCAGGGCCGGCCGAACAACCGTCCCTGGCGGCATCGACATTCGCCTCCGACGACCGCCGTTGGATGGTCAAAGCGGTGTGGGATTCGACCACCGATCATGAGAAACTGTACGTCATGTCCAGTGAGGGCTCGACTGTCGCTGGGCTGCTGGTCAGACTATCGGGATTGGCCGTTGACTATGTAACCGACGCCAAAGGCTGTGTCGATCTTGGCGGAGTCAGGTGGCCAATGGAGGCGAATCCACATGTGATCGTGACCTCGCCGGCCGCGACTTTCTCACTGAAAGCCGCCGTGCTGCCGGAACAGAGGCCATCCTCCGCTCTGTTGAAGTCGGGGCACAACGATGTGCTCAAGGTCACCATATCCCATGCGGAAACATCCCGCAGTCTACGGTTGGAGATTGTCGCGCTCGCCCCTGACCTGGCGGGGAAGCCTTTGCGTGTCGCTGTGCAATCCGCCACCGGCAGCCAGTTGTTGAACCTCGAACCGGTCATGGTACTCGACGATTTCGAGCTGCCCGGTGCACTTGACATCTATCTCTTCGCATGACCAGCATTTTCGACATCGAACAAGAAGCGCAACGTCTGGAACGGCGCTTGGAGATGGGGATCCCTCCGGAAGTCCAGCTCGTGCTTGGCCTGAAGTTCTTCGAGTTGCTGCGCGGAGCCTCCGGTTCTTGCGCGCCAGATTCCTATTTGATCCAATTCCTGCCCCGGCTGGCAGCGGCCGCATCGAAAGCCGATCCCGAGTGGTTCTTCCCCGAGGAAGTCAGCGACCTTCTTGGTTTCGCAGAGTGGGTGAGAAAAGTTGAGGGTGATGCGCATTCTTTCTCCCTGGCGACCATTACCCAACTTGGCGGGGCATCTCAAAAGACTCTCGACGAATCCATGCGTGCCGATGTGATGAGTTCGGGCCTCCTGTCGCCGGCCCGCGTCGCTGCGGACGGCTCCGATTCCATTGTACTCAACTGCCTGTTTGTCGAGCACTTCCCCGATCTCGATCTGCCGCCCCGTGGGCGGCTGCTGAAACTGCAGGTGACCGCGACTTCGATTTCCCGGAAGATCGCAGCCGGTGATCTTGTCGTTCGCAATCCGGTGACCAAGCCCGACGACCGCTTTCTCGCCCAAGCCCGCGATTCGGTCCATGCGGCGCGCGCTTACATGGAACGGCGCTACGGACTGTCACTCGCGAAACGGTACCGTTTCGATTTCGCGGTCGATACCGCAGGGGCACGATTCACTGGCGACTCGTTGGGCGTTGCCTTTGCGGCGGGGGCGATTGCCTCCCTGGCACGGATCGAAGTTCTCCGAGAGCGCCTGTCCATCCTTTCAGACGTCGCGTTCTCCGGAGCGCTTCAGCCCAACGGCGTCCTCAGCCCGATAGACGACGAAGCGCTCAAGCGCAAGATCGACCGCGCCTTCTTCTCCCGTCTGAAGTACCTGGTGATCCCTCGCGAAAACATCAAAGATGCCTGGACATACCTGAGAGAGGTAGAATCCCACCACCCGGACCGGAAGCTGGAATTGGTCGGTGCTGACACGCTCGACAGTGTGGCGGCCGACCCTCGCTTAATACAGGGCGAGAGGTTCTCGTCGATCGGATCCGCCGCCCGCCGGGTGTGGAGGGCGAAGCGGGCCCCGGCGGTGGAGGTGTCGGCGCTGCTCGCTGCCGCCCTCCTTTTGCTTTACCTGATTCTTCCAGCGCGGTACATGCCGTGGTTTGACCGGAATCCGGCTCTTGGAAACTTCAATCTTGCAAGTAACAGTCTCGATGTTCGGAATCGGGATTCAGTCCTCATTTGGTCCGAACCCTTCCCGTCCACGCTTGCCACTGGTGACTGGCGTCAACTGATCTGCGTGCATGATCTTGATGGAGATGGGAAGAATGAAGTCCTCGTCATACCGCATACGACCGAGGCCTCCCCGCAGCGTGATTGGCTGTATTGTTTTTCTGCCGACTGTGAACTGCGGTTCAGACGGTATTGCGCTGTGAGCGGTCAGTATCCAGGCGACACTTCGGGTGTCCTGTATGATCCCGAATGGATTAACGTAGCGACAGTACGAGGGAACCCGGTAATCGTCACGGAGATCGCTAATAATTCGCCTGCGCGATCGCATATCCGTTTCTGGAATGCCCGAGGAGACTCACTGGGGTGGTATGTAAATGCGGGTGGGAGCCACTTCATTCTGGCGCGGGATCTCGATGGTGATAGTACTGAAGAACTGCTGTTTCTCTGCTACAACATTCGAATGCGAGGTTGTGCGTTAATCGCGTTGAGCTTGGACTCTGCAAGCGGGTGCTCACCACCATATACTGATCCAGTTTGGGATCTGAATGGGCTAATCCGAGGGCGCCAATTCGCGTACGCTCTGTTCCTCACAAGCGATCTGGGCAAGGTGGACTTGGATCCATGGTCGAATCAACCGGTGGGATTCAGGGAAAGTGTTGAGGGCCAATTCGACTTCATCACAGGAGAGTCTAGCAAGTCGGCCTCGGCGAAGATCATTTATAAACTGGATCGGGGGCTTCGTGTCCGCGAGGTTAGGGTTACTGACGAGTTTGTTCAACGACGTGCGGAACTGTTGGGGGAGGGGAAGCTACCGGCCGTGGACTGGACCCAATACACAAGGATGGTCTTCAACGCGGTGTCATATTGGCAGGACACCTGCTGGGTCGTTGATGGTGAGATGTAGCACAACGCCAATCGACTAACTGATTTTCTGCAGCTTCTTCTCCTCGCACCCACTCACGGTTGATACCGGTAGCCGACGGGCGGTCTATCGGGCAAGTGTACTTCAACCGGAGGTGGATCATGTTGAAGCGTGGGAGAGTCCTGATTTCAGCCTTTGCCGTTTTTGCCAGTGTGGTTCTTGTGGCCATCGACCCCGGGATTGCACAAGGCCAGGCCGGACCCTTTTGCGATGGCTTCGAGGATGGCAGTGCCATCCCGTCGCAATGGACGGTATACCAAGGGTACCAGACACTCGTTGGGTCACCAACCCACTCGGGAGATAGCTCGCTTGAGTTTCACGGCGGCTGTCATTCGTCCATCTATCGCACTGGATTCGAGGCCGGCTACGGGGAGTACTCAGTGTGGGTGAACCAGCAGCATAGTACCGGACACTTTTCCGTCTACACCCAGTTCGCAGTGGGCTCCAGTCCGGATCCTAATCCAATCGGTCACATTGGGTACCAATTGAGTCTCTCCGCCACCAATTCCGACGGCAATCAGTTCTATGTCAACCGGGATAGTAACGGCGTGGAAACAAGATTGGGAACCGGAATTGGTCAATTCGTCTTGGGTGAGTGGATCAGAGTATTTGTGCGTCGACTCCCGTATGGAGTGATCGTCGCAGGCTATGAGAGAACGGCTGGATTGCCGTTGCGTGATTCCCTCATATGCTTTGATCCCAACTCATTCTCGTTTCTTGATCCTGCTGAAGTAGGGCTTCGCGGGATCGCATAGGGGGAACACCCCGCCGCGCTCTGCTCGTAGCGCGGCGGGGTTCTTGCTGTCGCCCGCGGCTATCCGGTGGGGCTCCGCACCTGTAGCGTAGCCCCTTGTGGGCGTTGTAGGATTTCGCTACCGCATCGCGGGATTGGGGGTGACCCGTTCCAAGGCGGATCGCTCGTGCCCGTGGAGAACGGGCACAAGGCCCTATGCTACACGAGTTGACCGAGTGGCGCATCCGCGCCACATCTCTCCCGCAACTAATGGTCCGTCCGCTGGTCGAGCTTCCCGCTGGAGACGGCGTAGTGCTCAGCGGCCGAAAGAAGCGCCCAGCAGATGATCACGGTGACAGCGGTTGTCCACGAGAGCCGCAGTAGGATCTGTGCGTCGCTCAGGTGCGACAGCGAGCCGATGTACGGTGTGTGCAGAAGGCTGCGCCGCAGTGCTTCCAGCCAATAGGTGAAGGGCAGGACATGCCCTATCGACACCATCCATCGCGGCAGGATATCGATTGTGAAAACCGCGCCCGAAAGGAGGTAGAAGACCGAAGCTACGCCTTCGGAGAGCCCGAATCCTTCGCGAGAGGTCACCATGGCGACCGCGGCCAAAGCAACTCCGAGTGCGAGAATTGCCACAATCCCCAAAAGCATGGCGGCAGTGAAATATGGGATATCCCCGAACCCCAGATCATACTTGATGCCGAAGATCAGCCAGCCTGCCAGAATGGTGAACACGACTCCGGCGGTGGTCGCAATAGTCTTGGCCAGTCCGCGTCCCGTGAGGTATACACCGAAACCAACCGGAGCCAGATAGATGTAGCGCAGCATCTCGAAGCGTTCACGGTCCTCGAAGATCACGATCCCCAACCCGAACAGCACCTGAACCACGAGCATGAACATGGCATTGCCGACATAAACTTGCGCAAATGCCGGGGCCGAGGCCGGCTGTCCGGTCACCACCTTGAACATCACTACCAAAATGAAGGCGCCGAACAGTGGGCGCACGATCTGATAGATCATGAACACAAAGGGGTCGGCCCAATTTGATTCCACGGCCCACCCCAGTCGGCCGGAGGTGACCAATGAGCGATATGTTGTTGAAAGTCTATTTATCATAAGGATCTCAGTTTCTTTACGTCACTGTCCCTTCAGTGTCAAACGTCCCGACTGTTTGCCGAGATTCTCCATAAACCGCAACGCCCGCAACGCCGCCCAATTGAAGAAGATCGTTGCCACGACCAAAAGCAGCATTTCCGTCCTCACCGTGAACAGGGGATTGACCGGCTTTCCGGAGAAGATCAACTGCCGAATGGCATCGAGTCCCAGGGTGAGCGGGATCGCCGATGCCAGCATCGCTCCCAGATCACCCAGCGCGCGTACCGGAAAATAGAATCCGGTCGCAAAGTACACGGGCTCCTGGAAGAGATTTGCCGTGTGCCACGCTTCCCGTCCGAACAACATGAAGAGCGACGACGAGAGCATGCCGAGCCCATACACGGCGCCCATGGTGAGCACAAAAACACCAGTCAGAAGCAGCCAGCTCGATACCTGATAGGTCACCCCGAAGACCCAGGTCCCAATCAACAAGATGAGTGTGGCGCGGATCGCAGTCATGAACAGCCCCCCGACTGCCATGCCCATCAGAATCGACATACGCGAGATGGGGGCCATCAAATACAGTTCGAGATTCCCCATCTCTTTTTCCCAATAGAACTGCGCGGCCATCGACCAGAGGATGTTCTGCCAGAACGCGATCATCGCGCCCGACACGACAACAAAGCCGACATACTGTTCCGGCGCACCCATGCCGCGATAGATCAGCGCGAAGGAAAAAGACGCCAGAAGCGGGAGGGCAACCTCGAAGAACAGCCATGACGGCTCACGGTTGGCACCCACCACGCGAACGTAGGCGCGTCCCCAGATGGCTCTCAGATTCGTAATCAGGTAAGTTCGCATAGACTATTCTCATTCCCGCAGGTTGAGGGAGGGCGAGGCTCCCGCCGAGCCAAGCGTCCGCGCGAAAAGAGGCTCGGCAGGAGCCTCGCCCTCCCAACCTCGCCGCAGTCCGGTAACTCAGTATCCGTATATCGCGCCCTACCGCGCTCCATTCTCGCCGTTGCCCGACGATAGGCCGTGGCCCACCAGATTGAGGAACGCATCCTCCAATGATGGTTCCAGCCGGGTCATCGACAGCACCCGGGCGCCGCGTTTCGCCAGCCGGTCGGTCACCGAGGCAATCCCGCCTTCCTCTTCGAGAATCACCCGCAGATGAGTCCGTCCCTGATCGCCGCGGTGTTCCATGGCCACCGAACGCACGACCGGCATCTGATCCAGCGGACTGATCGTTTCCGTCCAAAGGGGGACTTCAATCTGATAGACACAGTCTGGCGCCAAGTCACGCTTGAGATTGGCCGGAGTGTCGCAAGCCAAGACACGTCCCTGGTCAATGATCGCCACGCGGTCGCACATTGAATCGGCCTCGGCCATGTAGTGCGTGGTCAAAAGCACCGTGCGTTCCGGGTGTTCACTGATCCACTCGCTGACAAAGGCGCGCACCTCGCGAGCGATGCCGACGTCCAGCCCCAAGGTCGGCTCATCTAGGAACAGGATTTTCGGATCGGTGACGAATCCCCGGATGATGTTCATCTTCTGGCGCATGCCGGTGGACAACTTCGAAGTCTTGGTATCCGCCGATTCGGTCAGGTTCAGCCGCTCGATCATCGCATCCGCGCGCTTCTTCGCCACTTTGGTCGGAACACCATAGAATTGCGAAAACATCCAGATCGTTTCGCGCACGGTGAGAATTCCGTATCCAGAATGCTCACCGCCGGAAACCATGTTGACGCGCCTACGAACACTATCCGGATCCTTGGCCACATCAATTCCATCCACCAACGCCTCTCCGGCACTCGGCAGAAGCAGCGTCGAAAGGATCTTGATAATTGTCGTCTTACCGGCGCCATTGGGCCCCAAAAGGCCGAAGAGTTCGCCCGGCCTGACGGTCACATTAACCGAGTCCAGGGCCACCTTGTCGGGGACCGGCGTACCGACGGCGCGGCGAAACAATCGCCTCACCGGCCGATCACGGAACGTGCGCCGCAAATTTCGAGTTTCAATCGACCACTGCATATGTCGCTCCCTTGCTTTGCTTGTCTCAATTCAACAAAAAACCGTTCCACTTTTTCGGCGGAACGGAGTCGCTTCCAACTGCTCTTGCTGGGAAAACGCTACGGCCCGCCGGCCGGGGACAATGCCCTCGAAACAGGATCGCACGCGATGACGCAATCACTTGCGCGCCACGGTGTCGTCCTAAGTTTTGTGATCATCGAGCACCTCCCCAATCGACAGTCGCAGCCAAAGCGGCTGGCCGTCCTGATGTTGATAATCAATACGGGGAGGGGGTGTCAAGAGTTTCAGTAAGAAAAGTGCGGCGCGAGGGCTTCATCGGGGATCAAGGGCTCAGGCGAGGGGCGATAGACGAAGGATAGGGGGCCAGGGAGATGGGGTCGGGTTGGTTGCCGCATCACGTTCACAAGTGGCAACAGATCAGAGAGTTGCGAGAAATGGATTGGTGGCCGATTCTCTCCGATTTTGACATGCTCCTGTCACGGTTGTCGTCGGAACGCTTGGTCGTTTGACCATGGCGGCGTATCATGAGACGATGTGTGATATCGGCCTGCCGGGCATGGACTTCGTGTGAGCATCGAGAGGATTGATTAATGAACGTTGGGGATACTCTTCTTTATCTGGCCGCAATATTAAGCATTGCGACCTTCGCCTTGGGCGTAAGCCGCTCGCCGGGTCTCGCACGGTGGCTGAAACCGGCCTATGTGGCGACGACGGCGTGCCTGACTCTGGCCTTCGTGTACCTTCTTTATGCGTTTTTGGCCCACCGTTTCGAGTTCTCCTATGTCGCTTCGTACTCCTCGCGTGACCTTCCGCTGGGATACCTGGTCTCCTCACTTTGGGCGGGGCAGGAAGGGACCTTTCTGCTGTGGGCATTTCTGGGATCGATCCTTGGACTGTTCCTTCTGCGCAGCAATGGTCCATTGACTCGATGGGTCATTGCCTACTTCATGATCACGCAATTCTTCCTGGTGCTTCTGCTGCTGGTTCGTTCGCCGTTTGCGATGTCACTGGATATCCCGCCGGATGGCCGGGGACTGAATCCACTATTGCAGGACCCGTGGATGGTAATCCATCCGCCCATTGTGTTTCTCGGGTATGCCGCTCTCGCGATTCCATTCGCATATGCTCTCGCCGCACTGACGACACGCAAATTCGACGAATTCACCGCGCAGGTCTTCCCCTGGGTGGGCTTCTCCGTAATGAGCCTCGGGGCGGGGATCTTCATCGGGGCGTTCTGGGCGTACGAAGTTCTCGGCTGGGGCGGATATTGGGGATGGGACCCGGTTGAGAATTCCTCGCTCATTCCATGGCTCACCGCACTGGCCATGCTGCATGGGCTGATCCTGTTCCGCATGCAGCCCAAATTGCTGAAGACCAATATCGGTTTGGCGCTCGTGTCTTATCTGCTGGTCGTGTACGGGACCTTCCTGACACGCTCCGGCGTTCTGGCCGATTTCTCGGTGCATTCGTTTACCGATCTGGGCATCAACGGCTATTTGATCGTGTACATGATCGGCGCCACGATTCTCTCGATGGTTGCGCTGATCACGCGGACCCGAGGTGTTCCAACGGTCCCGATTTCGCGGGCCGTTAACTCGCGGGAGTTCGGACTCGTGTTTGGCCTGCTGCTACTGGTGATGACGTCGGCGCTGGTCCTGATTGGAACCTCGGCGCCGCTTTTGACCAAGATCGGTGGGCAGCCGGCCAATGTCGCGATGAGCTACTACAACATGATTAGCATTCCGATGGGGATATTCATCGCCCTGACACTGACAATCTCGCCGTTCCTGATATTCGGTCTGACCCCGTGGCGCGAGCTCTATCGAAATGTGTTCCCCTCGCTGATGTGTGCTATTGGTGTGGCAGTTGTGGCGATCTTCCTCGGTGTCGTCGATGTCTTCCATTTGCTGATAGTAGTTGGTGCGACTGGCGCGCTTGTTTCCAATCTGATCGCACTGATACGTTTCTCGGAATGGAAGCTGCCGCGTATGGCCGGCCACATGACTCACTTCGGTTTTGCGATCATGCTGCTTGGTATTCTGGGATCGTCGGGCTATTCGGTGTCCAAGCGGTTGAGCCTGGAACCCAGCCAGCCGCAGGAGGCATTCGGGTACGACGTGACCTTCAACCGCAAGGTTGAAGGGCACAGGGAAACCGAAGGGTATTTCGATTTGACGCTGGCAAAGGGGAGCACGACGATCGGCGCGCGGCCGAAACTCTATTATTCAGACTACACCAACTCTGAGATGCGCAACCCGCACATTGTCACAGGACTGATCCAGGACATTTATCTCGCCCCGATGGACTTCCGCGAAGGCGAAGCCGGCAATTTTGTTGAACTGGTCAAAGGCACTTCGAAGACGGTCGGTGATTGGACGCTGACATTCCGGCGATTTGCGATGGACAGTCACGACACGACCGGCGCCATGACTGTTTCCGTGGAGATCGGCGCCGCGCGTGGTACGGACACGCTGACCATCATGCCTTCTATGGCCTCCGGCGCTGCGGGTATGACCCCAGTCCCGGCGCAAATTCCGGGAACGGAGATTCAGGTATCATTGGCCGGGATGAAAGTCGAATCGCAGACCATCCGTCTCGCGGTCGATAATCCGCACAAACCGATGGGCGGCTCCGGCGGGGTGCTGACAATCGACTTGGCGACGAAACCGCTGGTCAGCTTGGTCTGGGCGGGAGTCATTATCATCACCTTTGGGTCGCTGCTTTCCTTCTGGCGCCGCTGGCGCGAGGCGGAAATTTCGTAGCGGAATCAATCTTCCGAAAACCTGGCGAATCACGCGCGGAGTCGGGGCGTATGCAATACGCCCCGCACATCGGATGGCATGCGGGATCAACATGGTGGCATGGGCATCCTGCCCATGCGTACTGCACGGGCTGGAAGCCCGTGCCACCTAGCGGCGGGTGACCCCCAAATCCACTGCTCACGATTCCCTCGACACGCCGGGATCGAGACTCTATTTTCTACCGCGATGGATTACCCGGTTCACACTCCTGACGACAGGTGCGGCGCGATATGAAAGGCGTTGTTCTTGCTGGCGGACTTGGGCGGCGACTCGGGCCGCTGACGCAGATCACCAACAAGCATCTGCTGCCGATCTGGGACCGTCCCATGATCTTCTATCCGCTGCGATCGCTGATCGATGCGGGGATCGACGAGGTTCTAATTGTCACCGGCGGCCAGAATCCCGGCGACTTCATGCGCTTGCTCGGTGACGGCCGTCAGTTTGGGTTCAAGGGGTTGTACTACACCTACCAAAAGGGGCAGGGTGGAATCGCAGAGGCGCTCGGCCATGCCGCCAAATTCGCCGGCGGAGAATCCCTGTGCGTGATTCTGGGAGACAACATTCTAGAGAAGAGCATCCGTCCCCACGTGGAGCAGTTTGTGCGCCAGGGATCGGGCGCGAGGATACTTCTGAAGAAAGTCCAGCACCCCGAGCGGTTTGGCGTAGCGAAGTTCGCAAACGGTCGGATCAGAGCGGTCATTGAAAAACCTCGAGTGCCGCCGTCGGAGTTTGCCGTGATCGGCGTGTACTTCTATGATGCCAACGTTTTCAGAATCATTCCGACGCTTAGTCCCTCCCGCCGAGGCGAAATCGAAATTACTGATGTCACGAATCACTATGTGCGGCAGGGGAACTTGACGCACGGTGTTGTTTCCGGTTGGTGGAGCGATGCCGGGACGGTCGAATCACTGCACCACGCGGCCGAACTTGCGGCGCGTACCTGGTTCCGTCCCGGGAGCAAACAGAAATTCTGGCGGCCGTTCGATCTTTGGGTCAAAGAGTTGTTCGACGCGTCGGTCGCAAGCCCAGGCCATCCCGCACGGAGGCACCGGGGCCGATGATACAGGGCTGTTCGGTTCGTCTGCTGACCGTTCACACCGATGAACGCGGGCGGCTATTTGAAATCCTTCGCCGGGATGATCCCGAGTTTCAACAATTCGGGCAGGTGTATGTGACCACCGCTCGGCCGGGGATCGTGAAGGGGTGGCACCAACATCACATCCAGACCGATCATTTCTGTCTGATCGAAGGGCGGGCACGTTTTGCGCTCTATGATGATCGTCCGGAATCACCCACGCGAGGACAACTGGACGAAGTCGAGTGTGACAGCGGTCAGCCGCGGTTGATCGTGATCCCGCCGTTGGTCTACCACGGGTTCAAGAACATCGGGAATTGCGACGTGATTTGTATGAACTGCCCCACCGAGCCGTACAACCGCGCCCATCCCGCGGGCTCTTCGGATAATCTGGAAGAGGCCGCCGCAGATCCTCGTCATCGGCATGAACGCATTGATATTGCCGACGACGATGCCGTGGACGGACTCTTCATGCAGGGATTTGATCTGATCGTGCATTTCGCTGCCGAAACTCACGTGGACCGTTCGCTGGAGAATGCCGGCGCTTTTGTGAGAACCAATGTCCGAGGCACCGAGAATATGCTCAAATCGGCCGGGCGTCGCCGGTTGTCGCCCAAGCCGGCAGTTATCATTATCTCCACGGATGAAGTTTACGGGCCGACGCCGCATGGAATCCGATTTGGAACCGATGCCCCACTGACGCCAACCAGCCCGTATGCGGCAAGCAAGGCGGTCGCCGACCGGCTGGCGCTCGCGTACGCGCGGGCGTATGATCTCGATCTGGCCATCGTCCGGTCCGTGAATGTTTACGGTCCCCGCCAATATCCTGAGAAGGTCATCCCGCTTTTCATTTCACGCGCACTGGCCGGCGAACCGCTGCCGCTTTATGGCGACGGGCTGCAATCGCGCTCGTGGCTTTATGTCGATGACTTTGTCGATGGGATCATGCGAATCGCCGACGATCCCGCCCATCGCCGTGAGCAGATCGTCTGGCATCTCGGCTCAACGGATGAAACTCGGAATCTGGAATTGGCCCAGTCGATCTGCCGGCTCTGCAACGCCGACCCGGCACTGATCACCAGTGTGCCAGACCGTCCCGGACACGACCGCCGCTACGCGTTGGATTTCACGCGAACCGAAACGGTCTTCGGCTGGCGTCCGCGGACGACGATGGACACCGGTATGGAAACTACTGTCCGTTGGATGAAATCAAACCTCGAATGGTGCCGGCGCCGGACCACATGGACACCGGCGTTCCTCCGTGGCGATTAACGTCCCTCCACAACGCGTTGCGGTCACCGGAGCATCGGGCCTCCTCGGACGCGCGTTGGTCACGGCATTGGCCGCACGTGGCCACACGGTGACCGGAGGTTATCGTGAACTTCCCCCGCCGTTATCCGCAGCAGTTACTCCCTTGAAACTGGATCTGCTCAAGGCGGAGTCAATCGCGGGGTTTGTCGGGACAGCACGACCCGACTGCGTCATCCATGCCGCCGCACTGACGGATGTCGACCGGTGTGAACAGAATTCCGAACTGGCACGTGCCGGCAACGCGACCAGTGTGCAGTTTCTAATGAAGGCTCTGGCCGGGGCCGGCTGCCGGATAATACTGCTGTCTACCGATTACGTGTTTGATGGCAAAGACGGTCCTTACGACGAGAGCGCCGTGCCCAACCCGATCAACGTGTACGGTCGCACCAAACTGGCGGCAGAGGAAGTCGTGAAGAACGCGTCTGCCGTCTCTGTGATTGTTCGCTCGGCGAGTTTCCTGGGGATTGGCGCTTACGGCCGTCCGACTTGGGCGGAGAAGCTCGTGACCACTATGCTGGAACACCCGCCGCTACGAGCCGCGATCGATCAACGGTCAAACATCACACCGATTGAATTCCTTGCGGCGGCGATCGCCGACATTGTCGAAACCAGATTAACCGGGCTCTACCATGTCGCAGGGAAAGAGATTCTTTCGCGCTATGAGTTCGCCCTGAAATTGGCCCGGCTCTTCGGGCAGGGCGACGACGCGATTCAAGCGGTCAGCTACCGTGATTTGAACCGCCCTGCGCCCCGGCCGCTGAATGGCGGATTGGCTACTCGATTCCCGTTGCGAACTCCGCAGATTCCGCTCGATGTCGCGCTGGTCCGTTGGAAGACACAGTTCGAACAAGCTCGCTCGTGAACGTCAACCCGCCCGAGAGGGCCGGTTGGAAAACCTCAGCCTCTGGAGACGAGAGCGCGGACAGAGCGCGGACAAAAGTGTCCGCGCCACTGAGAGACGAGGATTTCCATGACCAGGAGTGGGGCAGACACTCTTGTCTGCCCGGTCTTACAAGAGTCCCAAGAGGGCTGAGGCGCGTTTCGCAGGTCACGCCGGGGTGCGGAAGATTCTTCCACACCCTGGCTCCACCGTTTCCCAATTGACCCGAAGTCGGCCCCCGACTAACACGGATCAGCCCGGCGCCTGTCTTCCTAACCCTTTGTGAAATAGTAGGTTCTGGCGGCTGTCCGCCGACCGCTGTGAATCCGGCACCGGCTTTGTAAGTGTTTTCACCGCGCCGCGTGGCGGCGACGGGTGGAAATGGATTTCCCCCGCGAACTGACGGTCACCATGGGAAGGTGTCAATGAAGAAATCGCGTAGAAGCCGGCTTCGGATCTGGTTGGGCATCGCTTCGATTTTTGTCCTGTATTGCCTCGCCTGGCAGAGACCATTTTGTTGAAACGCGATTCGGAACATCGTCTCCGGCTGACCTCGATTCGTGAGGCCGTGTCATGATCCGCCGTGACCACTCATCGGAATCGAAAGGCGATACCGGGTTATCCGGCCGACGCACCGCCGTCATCCTTGCCGGCGGCCAGGGACGTCGCCTGCTGCCGTTCACCACGTCATTCCCCAAACCATTGATGCCGGTTGGGGATCACCCGATTCTGGAGGTTCTCGTTCGCCAGTTGGAGCGGCAGGGAATCCGGAATCTCATCTTTGCGGTGGGACACCTGGCGGAATTGATCTCGGCGTATTTTGGCAACGGTTCACGCTGGGGCGTCAGCATCGAATACCACCGCGAGGAGAAGCCGCTGGGCACCGCCGGACCGCTTCGGGCGCTGGTGGAAGAACTCCCGGATCACTTCTTGGTCCTCAATGGCGACATCCTCACCGACCTCGACTACGCCGCATTGCTCGACAAGCATGGTCGTAACCATCCGCCGCGGCTCCTCACGATTTCGACGCACCATCGCCTTCTTCGCTCTGAGTACGGTGTGCTGGCCGTGTCGAGT
>JACRMA010000038.1 GCA_016235085.1 Candidatus Zixiibacteriota bacterium | reverse complement strand
TGGCCGAGGCCGCCGGAATCGGCGGGAAATCCGATGGCGCAGTCGTCGACGAGGCTTCCGCCGACATTCCGCAGCCAACCGATGCCTCCGGCGACGGCGACGTGGTCTGATCGGCAGTAGCGAATTCCAGAATCAATCCCGGGCCGTGGAACACACCACGGCCCGTTTTCTTATGGCCATGAGCCAGCCGCCCAGGCTACGCAGGTGGCATGGGCATCCTGCCCATGCGCCCAGCGCAACAGATGCCCCCTGTTGTAGCATAGGGCCTTGTGCCCGTCCTCCGTGGGTTCCGGGCTGTCTTGGTGCGATCTCATCGCGTTCGCGAATACCACCGTCGCCCACAAGGAGCTATGCTACAAGACTCGTGAACTGGCGTCTCGACGCCCGCACGGGCAAGATGCCCGTGCCACCGTTTTGCGTGGTGCCAGTGCTAAACGCTGGTACAGCCAAGCTGCAAGAGAATTCCAAGATTTCTTCTAGTCAGGAACTGAATTTTGCACACAACAAAAATCCGGGAATACGCCACCCCCTCACCGGTAGATCATGTGAACACGCCGGTCGAATGGCCATGAGCCATTAAAGGAGGTCGTCATGTCCAGGTCATTGGTACCCCGAACCGTGGCGGGACTCGTTGCAGTGCTGGGATGCATCCTCGCGGCAACCAATGTGTCCGCGATGATCATCGTCACCCCATCCGTGCAGCATCCGTACAATCCCGAGGCGCTGCAACTGACCAAAGAGGTCGTGCGTGTCGATCTGTCCGACCGCGCCGCCCAGGTCAATGTCGAGTGCACGTATCACAACTCCTCGCAGTGGGTCCTTGAGGGGACATATCTATTCCCCCTGCCGCCCGAAGCTGCCGTCGACAAGTTCTCGCTCTTTGTCGACGGAGAGGAGATCCGTGCCGAACTCCTTGACGCCACTGCGGCGCGCAACGAATATGAATCGATCGTGCGCCGCATGAAGGACCCGGCGTTGCTGGAGTATGTGGATCGCCAGCTTCTCAAGGCGCGCATCTATCCGATTCAGCCCAACTCCGATGCCAAGATTCGGTTGTACTACACCCATCCCCTGGTGGCCGATTTCGGCACCACAGATTTCGCCTTCCCGTTGTCCGGCGAACGTACCGCTCCCGGCGCAGCGATCTCGCTGATCGGAAGCATTGAAACCCAGTCGGTGCTCAAAGCGGTCACCTCGCCAACGCATGAAGTGAAGGTCACCTACGACGGATCGCACCGTGCGACACTCACGGCTGCCCCTCGCGCCGATGGTCCCAAATCCGACCTTCATATTCTCTGTACCTACGACACGCGCGAAGTCGGCGCCCAGTTCCTGACCACAACCGATAATGCCGGCCAGAACTACTTCATGGCCATCATCGCCCCTGGTGAGGCCGGCAGCGACGCGATTGTCCCCAAGGACGTTGTCTTCTGCTTCGATCACTCCGGCAGCATGGCAGGGGAGAAGCTCACGCAGGCACGGGCGGCGCTGAAGTTCTGTCTGAGCAAACTCAATCCGGATGATCGCTTCGGCCTGGTCGTGTTCAATGACCGCATTGATTCGTATGCCGGTTCGTTGCGCCAGGCGACCGTACCCAATGTCGATTCGGCTCACCGCTTCCTCTACTATGTCGACGCCGAGGGAGGCACCTTCATTGAAGGCGCACTCGTGCGCTCCATGGATATGTTCGACGGGGCGAAACGCCCAAAGTATCTGGTGTTCCTGACGGACGGGCTTCCCACGGTCGGCACACGCGATCCAGGGCTCATCAAAAAGAGCGTAGTCGCGCACAATGCGAACAACGCCCGTGTCTTCACTTTCGGTGTGGGGTTTGATCTCAATGCCGCGTTGTTGAACGATCTCGCTGCCGAGGGGAAGGGGCAGTCGTCGTATGTCGCTCCCAAGGAAGATGTCGAGATTGCTGTCTCGAACTTCTTCAGCAAAATCAGCCGCCCCGTACTCAGCGACTGCAAACTCCAGTTCACCGGGGTTGATGTGCACGACGTGTACCCATTCGATCTCCCCGACGTCTTCGCCGGCTCCGAGATTGTCGTGGTCGGCCGGTTCGATGAGGATGCGAACGTGACGGCGCGCCTGACCGGTACCCGTGGCGCCGCCGCCGTCAGCCATGTCTTCAATGCCGAATTCACCGCGAGATCCGGCCGCTACGAATTCATCCCCAAACTCTGGGCGGGGCGGCGGATCGGGAACTTACTGGAGGATATGCGCCGCAACGGTGAAACACGCGAGGTCAAAGACGAGGTCATCCGCCTGTCGAAGAAATATGGAATCATGACCTCATACACCTCGTTCCTGGCAGCACCGGAGGAAGTGCGCATTGCCCAAAACAGCGGCGTGGCACAGGGGGGCGTCGGTATCTCGGTCGCACACGATCGATTCGCTGTCCGAAGCGAAGCCCCGGCCAGTGTGGACGCCACGGCCAAGCGGGACATTTCGTCGGAACAGTTGAGAAGTTCCGGTTCCACACAAGCCTTGATGCCGGCCGCGCCGAGCGAACCGGAGGATCAGAAAGCCGCTGCCTCCATTTCCGCCGCCGGACGCCAGTTCACCCTAATTGACGGAATCTGGACGGATTGGGCCCTATTTACCTCGAAGTCCTTGTCAGACACCATCAAGATCAAGCCCTACTCCGATGCGTATTTCCGGCTCAATCAGGTACCGGGGATGGCGCAACTTTTGGCAGTGGGGGAGAGGGTTGTGTTCCTCTGGAAAGCGAACTGTGTGGTCAAAATAGATATTTCCGGCGAAGAAAAATGGAACTCAACTTGGGAACGCCTGTTATAAGAGGTGTGAGCACGATGCGGGACAATGCCACCTCCTTGTTCCGCTGACGCAATCTCCCCGCCCCGATCCTACGGGGCGGGGATCCCTCCTTCTAGGGGAAAACTCTAATCCGACATTAGCTTCAAGGCTCAGTCCGTGCCGCTGCGGATTGTTTAGAAACCGGGCAGACCAGAGTGTCTGCCCCACTCTTGGTCATGGAAGTTCTTGTCTCTCAGTGGCGCCCACTCCTGTCCGCGCTCTCGTCTCCAGATGCTGGGGTTTTTCAACATGCCCCGTTGGTATGGGCATCCTGCCCACGGCCCGTGCGCAACAGTTGGCCTTTCGCAAGAAAGCACCAGTAGGTGTGGCGCAGGCGCCCTCGCCTGCGTTCTCAGGCGAAGCCTGAGAATCTTTAGTTCGAGTGGCTTCCCGCGAAGGAGATTCGCCGCTTCGCGGCGAACGCGGGCGAGAGCGCCGGCGCCACATCGTGTGTCACATTCCCCGACTGGAATGCTGAAACTCGATGGCGCGTAAGGCCGTAGCATCCTCAAATGATGAACTTGAACCTATTGTTCATTGTCATTAGCGCTGTCTGGATTTCATCAGAGTTGGTGCTACTTGTCACGAAACGGTCACAGAATCGTGGCACTGAATCGGCCGACTCAGGATCGCAGCGAATCCTGTGGCTGGCAATCACGTTGTCTATCGCTACGGGATATCTCGCGGCGGCCAATCGCCTGCTGCCTCTGCCGGGGGATCTTCATGTTTGGAGAATTGCCGGCCTGATTCTGATCGTGGCCGGGCTCGCAGTCCGTTGGACCGCGATCCTTGCGCTGAAGGAGCTCTTTACGGTCGATGTTGCGATTGCGACGGGGCAACACCTGGTTGATCGGGGGATCTACCGCTGGGTCCGCCACCCCTCCTACACGGGCATGCTGGTGTCGTTTCTCGGTCTCGGTATCGCGTTCGGCAGCCTGTTCAGCGTGGTGATCATTCTCATCCCCACCACCCTGGCGATCCTCCACCGGGTTCGAATCGAGGAGGCGGCGCTGAATACGGCCCTCGGCGCGGAATATGCACTCTACGCCCGGCGCACGCGGCGTCTCATCCCATTTCTATTCCTGGTGTAACCCCGTCACGCCCCGCTGCCCATCATGGCCCCGGTTCCGACAATGGTCGATGTGACAACCGCGATCACAATCCAGACAACGATCGAGATCCCAATCACAACCAGCACATAGGGGAGCACTTTGTCCGGCGGTGTTTTCATGACCGTCGGCATGCCCAAGTAGACCAGGTACAATCCGTAGAGTCCGACAAGGAGAGTCAGCACACCGACGAACGGAATCAGATTGAGCACTCCCGCCACCCAGAACGGCGCCTGCGAGTAGGCCACCAGCTTCAGTGCTTGCGCAAGATCGCCCGACGATTGGAAGTTGGGCGCAAGTTTCTCGACGATGACCGCCGTGATGCCGACCCCGACCAGCGTCAGCACATAACTGACAATCAGTGATCCGAGCAATACGCCGGCCGCGGGATGCACCGTGACGTTCAGGACGGGAATCCTCTGTCCGAAAATCAGCGCGCTCAAGAACAGGCACACCGGCCCAATGAGTGCCAATGGTGCGATGACACCAGTGTACAGCGACGCAACGCTGGTTGTTTCTCCGGCGATCACCGGCCACTCATCTTTCGGCCGCAGAGCGATATTCTGGACTCTGGTTATCAGGCTCATCGATCCCTCCTCCTCGGCAGATACCTAATCCTCGATCCCTCGAGTTCCAGTTGCCAACGCAACCTCCTGTGTCACTAGAATCTCTCCCCGCCATCCAAGCCTGTCAAGGCAATTACATGGGATCGAAGGCCATTAGTGGTAGCATGGGCATCCTGCCCATGGCCCTTACGCAAACGATGGTTTTTGGCGGGGGAATGTGGCGCAGGCGCCCTCGCCTGCGTTCGCCGCGCAGCGGCGAATCTTTTCGCGGGAGTCCATACCCGTCGTAGTCGCACAGGGCAGGGGGAGGTTGAATTGTGATCCTCCCGTAAACTCGAGAGGCCGGACAGGATTGTCCGGCCTACCGATATCGCTAAGAACTGAATAGGCCGGTCGCACCTGCCGCCCTACTCAACACCGCAGGATGCCCGTGCCACAGAGGCCAGGCTATCTCAGCGAGGCTTCCCCTCGCAACTTCAGGCGGTCTCCATACTCGGTGATGAGCGACTGACGAATCTCTGCCCCCTGCTTTCCCTGACTGAGGTCGGCCTTGATTCGGTCTTTGAGGGCATGCGCGACCGCACAATGACAGTCGGAGAGGAGAACTTGGACCGTGTCTGTTGCGGGACAGCGAAACCCGGCTTCAATCCACGCGTTCTGAGGTTCCAGATCATGCGGGCAATTGACCGGTGCGTTTTGCCCGGCCACAGTTGCCAGTCGCGCCACCGGTTGAGGCCGGCTTTGTCCAATCAGGTATCCACCGATAAACCCAACCAATAATCCCACCAATGCCATGAGAATCGCATTGATCGGATTCCCCTTTGTGCCGTTCATCTGAGCCTCCTCACATGCTCTTTCTTAATTGCGGGCCATATTTCGCGATCAGTTCTTCTCGAACCACTGATCCGTCTTTTCCCAGTTGCAGTTCTTCTTTGACAGATGTCTTGACCCCATTCGCGATCTCGCAGTGACAGGTGAGCAGCGGATCCTGACACGCCGGTGCCGGACACGAGAACCCCTGGATAATGTACTCGTCGGCCGCGGAAAGTGCGAACGGATCCGGCGGTGCCACGCCGGGGTCGGCCGTGACGGCAATCGGCCCCCGTACGCCCACCATGTATCCGCCGATCCCGCCGATCAGGATTCCCAGCAGCGTCACCAGGATCAAATTCACCTGTCCGATCTTTTGAAATGCGTTTTCTGCCATAGCTTAGTCTCGTTTCTCGGTGGTTGCCGCCGTGGAGTCTGCCGAGGCCGACTTGGGCGGATAATTAAGATACCGCATCAGACGGTATTCAAACTGGCTGATCGTATTCTGAATCGGATTGGGTATCATCGCCGTGTAACCCATCGTCTTCCGCTCGAAGATGTGGGAATTGGCAAAGGCAATGACTTGTCCTGCGCCGATCCTTTTGATCGCACAACTGGCCGTGCCGTCGGGTAACGCGAGGATGGGCTCACCGCCAATGACCCGTCCGCCCGATTGCCACAAGGTCGGGCTGAGGTCCACAGCCCCCGCCGCCGGCAACGACACGGGCCGCAAATCGAATGACATTCCGAACTGTTCCATCAACGGTGCGGACGTCGTCATACGATTCAGCGGATCGTCGAATATGTAGAGTGTGCTCCCCCGTTCCACGAAATCCTTCAGACGCTTCAGTTCATTCTGATCAAACGGCGTCCCGGGATCGATAATCATGAGCGCCCCCGGCTGCGCCAACGCCTCTTCCAGCGTGGGGAACCGCAGGGGAACAACTCCCACGCGCTGTGTCCACAGGTAGAAAGTGCTGAAGTCCTTATCAGGCTCCCGCGCCAGCCGGAGCTCCGGCAGGAAGAACTGCGAGTGCTCCCGCTCGAAATTCAGTTGCGCAAATGCGGTGTGCGGTGTCGGTAGCGGGAAGTTCTTGCGATTGATCGATTCGAACAACCGTGCCGATCCGCCAAACGTCAGACAGGCGACGGCGGCGAACCAGACCCAGCCTTCGAGCTTCAGGCCCGCGGCCGCAACTGCTCCGACGAGGAGCAGCCCGGCGCCGAACAGGAACGCCAGTATTCGCCAGTACTGGAATGATTCCTTCCGATTGGCATATTCCGCCAGTCCCAGCGCCAGTTCCCATTTGCCCGAAATGAACACGAAGAAGTTCGACCAGATGGTCGAGTCACCGAATCCCACGATGTGGCCCTTGCCATATCGGGTGGACATCGCCAGCGAGAATAATCCATACCGGTACGATGTCTGGATATTCCGTTCCGGGAAGAAGTTTCGTTGCGTGTAATCGGCGGGGAGCGTCTTGATCATTCGCTCCGTGATGATCGACCGCGCGGACAAGTCCTCCCACATACTGCACGGCCCGCCAAAGAGAAAATCAATCGGCATGTTCTGCGCGATCGGGTGAGGGAGAAGCTCCGACTTTCGATGCAAATTCAAATCGCCGGTTTTCAGCTCATAGACAATGTCAGCGGTATAGCGAACGCCGAATTTCGCGATTACCGGATTCAAGAATGTCGCATAGCCGAAGACATTGGTGTGCTCCCCGACAATCAGGAGACCGCCGCCGTCATTGACCCAATCGTGGACCGCCTCGATCTCCTTTGGGCTATAAGGCGAGGTCGGCACTTTGAGGACAAGGATATCATACTTCGCCAGCAGCGCCGGTGTCAGTGTGTCGTGTCCGCGATCGACCGAGTAGAAGTTCTTCCAGAATTCCGCCAGACTGTAGAAATTGTAGGTCGATTGCTGGCCATACCAGATTGTGTCGAACGGCATCTCCGTCCATTCCCAGTCGGAGTGCAATTCGTCGATCAGCATCCGTCCCGCTTTTCGTTCACCGGCGGGATGATATCCCTCGAATGCGGTCCACAGGTACATCCCCAGCGCCGTGGCGACAACCGCCACCAACAGCCGCCGTGGGAATAACGGCCCCGGCGTGGGATGCGCTGATATCGCCGTTGCCGGTGTTGTGACGGGGGAGACTCGTTGCGCCAGATGGTGCAGGAACAACCCGATCGGCCAGACTGTCCAGGCGAGAATCGTCTGCGACCAGAAGGTGTCCACCATCCCGCCCTGGTTGTAATCCCAAAGCAGGATCACGGCGTAACGCAGGAACGCGAACCCCGTGATAAGGAATCCGCCGATGAATATCGAACGGACTTTGATCTTGCCGGTCAATGCCAGCGCCACCAGCCCCATCACCATCTGTATGAAGACCGGCAAGCCCATGTTGTTGGCCGTCGGGACAGCATGGTAGATACGGTCGGTCGCGAGCAGGCGAAGCCCGTCGGCCAGCGCCGTGGCCTTGATCCCGAACAGGGAGAACGCCGACGCGAGAATCGACGTCGGAATTGCCGTGCCATGCCCGCGCGGTCCGAGATAGACGAAGTAGATGTAAAGTCCGACGAGCTGCAGCGCGCCGATTGTGCCGGCTACGATTAGCCCATTTCCCACAAACCGCCCAATTCGGTAACGGCCCGCGATCACGAGCACCGCCGTGGCGGCGGCGATTACAACGATGCCGTTGTACGAGACATCGCCAAACCACCACCAGAACACAGCCAGCGCCGTGCCCGGGACGATCGCGCGCCAGGGCCAGCGGTTCGACATCGGCGCAGCCGACTCACCCCAGCCGGCGATCAATATCAAAAATGTCCCGATCCCGGCCAACCAGAGGAACGTACTGTTCGAAATGTCGGGGTTGGGCCACAAGAACAGCCAGCCGATTGCCCATGCAACCATGCCCCAAATGTAGAATCTCTTCATGGCGTAGCTGGTCCTTTGATCTGGTCCATCAGTTTCCGGAAGAAGGTGACGTTCTCCATGACCAGAAGCTCGTTCTGACCTTCCAGGTTCTTATTGTAGAGAAATTGCGAATCGCCGATGATCACCACGCCGCCGCGCCCGCGATGAACGAGCTTGGCCACGGGGTAGTCGTACGCGGTGATCAGATTCTCAATACCGGGACCGTCGCCCCCCAATGGGTACGCGTCGGCCATCCGCACCGAATCCCCGAACGCCACGCCCATGGTCTGCCCCAGCGGGATATTCTGTATCGTCACCCCGAACCGATCAAGAAGATCATGAACTTTCGGTTCAAGATTCCAGCCGGCATTGACGATCAGCCAGCCGCCGTTGTTCACGTAACGCTCAAACCGGTTGATGGTCTCGCCGGACGGGGCCACGGAAGGGGCGGACGATATATAGAGAGAGGCGGAGTCGCAATCGAGCTGTGCCGGAGTGTCAGCGAAACGCGGCGCAAAACCATTCCGCATCAAATTGTATTCCAGTCCTCCGGTCGACGCCGACTCCCAGGCCATTCCGTCGAACAGTTCCTTGTGGCCGGTGTCGATCAGCGCCAGCCGGAAATCCTTGGGGATCCAGGTCGATCC
>JACRMA010000037.1 GCA_016235085.1 Candidatus Zixiibacteriota bacterium | reverse complement strand
GGAAAAGGCGCGGCGCGAACGGGCGCGCACTGCCGCTTTGCACGGGATTCTCGATTATGACTGGTCACCCGATGGGCGCAAGCTCCTTTTCCCGCTGGGGAATGCACTCTACCTTTATGATCTCAATGCCAAATTCAGCGCCGCCATGCGCAAAGTGGCCGAGGGCGCCGGTCTGATCGATCCCAAGATTTCGCCGAAGGGTGGATTCGTGTCCTTTGTCCGCGATCAAAACCTCTGCGTAGTGGACCTCAAGACCGGGAAGGAGCGCCAGCTCACCACCGACGGCAAAGGTACGATCCACAATGCCGAAGCCGAGTTTGTCGCCCAAGAGGAGATGGGGCAGCATAGTGGCTACTGGTGGTCGCCCGATGATTCGACGATCGCGTTCAAACAATACGATGAATCGCCTGTACCGATCACGAAGCGCTACGAGATTTATCCCAACCGAACAGACGTGATCGAGCAGCGCTATCCGGCTGCCGGAGATTCGAATGCAATTGTCCGTCTTGGATTGGTCCGTCCCACTGGTGGCGGTGTGCGCTGGATCGATCTGGGCGCCAACACGGATATCTACCTGCCGCGGGTCGATTGGCTGCCCGACGGCAAGACTGTCAGTTATCAGCTTCAGAGCCGGGATCAGAAACGACTTGAGTTGATTACGGTCAACGTCGCCACGCTCGAGCAAAGGCCTCAGCTCACGGAGACCTCCAAGACCTGGATCAATCTCAACAACGATCTGCATTTCCTAAAGAAGCAGCCGGCGTTCCTCTGGGCCTCGGAACGCAGCGGATTCAAGCATCTCTACTTGTATGGTCTTGATGGCAAGCCGATCAGCACGCTGACTGGCGGCGAATGGAATATCGACGGCGTGCTTGCGGTGGATGAATCGAAGAATCTGATCTACATCTCTTCAAACCGCGACACCGTGATCGACAAACAGATTTACACCGTGCGTCTCGATGGCAACCCGTCGCAGGTGCCGTTGCGGTTGAGTGTTGGAGATGGATGGCATGGCGCGGCTTTCGCGAACGACGCCGACAAGGTCTCCCTCTACGTCGATTCGTATTCGAATCCGCTGACCCCGCCGCAGACCAGTATCCATGGACCCGATGGCCGCCATCTGGCCTGGATCGAAGAGAACAAGCTCGATGAGCGTCATCCTTTCTGGCCGTACAAAGACGCCATGGTCGCACCAGAATTCGGAGAGTTGAAATCCGAGGATGGCCAGGCGCTGGCGTATCGCATCTACAAACCGCTCGGCTTTGATCCGTCGAAGCGCTACCCGGTGTTCCTGACCGTGTATGGTGGTCCCGGTGGACAGATGGTCACGCGTGGCTGGGGCGATATGTTCAATCTGTACATGGCCCAGCAGGGGTTTGTCGTGTTCACCCTCGACAACCGTGGCACGCCGCGTCGTGGGCGCAAATTCTCCGATGCGCTATACCACAGGATGGGCGATGTCGAAGTGCGCGATCAACTGGTTGGTATTCGCTGGCTAAAAGAGCAACCGTATGTGGATCCGGCGCACATTGGCGTGTTCGGCTGGAGTTACGGCGGGTACATGACGTTGATGATGCTCGCGAAAGCGTCCAATGAACTCGCGGCTGGTGCGGCTGGAGCCCCGGTCACCGAATGGCGCGTCTACGACACGCATTACACGGAGCAGTTTCTCGGCCGGCCACAGGAAAACGCGGCCGGGTACGATTCCAGTGCGGTATTCAGTTCGCTGAAGGGGCTGACCTCGCCGTTGCTTGTAGTTCACGGGATGGCCGACGACAATGTGCTCTTTCTCAATTCCACCGAGCTTATGGCTGCTCTGCAAAATCAGGGCACGCAGTTCCAGTTGATGACCTATCCCGGCGGCAAGCACGGCCTCTCGACGCCCGCGATGAAGAAGCACGCATATCACGCGATCGCGAATTTCTTTGACGAGAAACTGCGATCAGGAAACAGATAAGGTGTGCGGCCATTTTATCATTTTCGATGGAATACAGGTAAATTACAGATATACCGCTTTCGTTTTCGTCTGTATAAGAAAGCCATTTGCTGTCGGGC
This sequence comes from Candidatus Zixiibacteriota bacterium, assembly GCA_016235085.1. Classification (GTDB taxonomy): domain Bacteria; phylum Zixibacteria; class MSB-5A5; order WJJR01; family WJJR01; genus JACRMA01. Next base: position 15,808 of record JACRMA010000037.1, on the reverse strand, counting down.
GCCCAGGCATAATCACGCATTTCCCATGACTTAGATTTGGCAATCTGCTTTACTTTTTTTGTCTCTATATCGATATAATACAATTTCATTGTTTTATCTGAACAGGCTATTTTTTTGCTGTCGGGCGACCAGGAAAGTTCAAACCTGTATGATTCGCTGTTATTTGTCAATTGAGATTTGCCGGTACCGTCGGGCTTGATAATAAATACCTCATCTTCTCCGGTTTCATCGCTAACGTATGCAATCCATTTGCCATCAGGAGACCAACACACACTCCAGGGCACGTAAGGGACAGTCTTTGCCAAGGTAACGAACTGCGAGTAGTCCGGCGCGCGGCTGACTGCCACGCCAACTGGACCGTGGGGTGGGGTCCCCCAACCCACGGCTGCGAGATACCGACCATCCGGTGAGAACGCCGGCTCAAACAGCTTGGTAAACTCAGGAGGGTGGACAAGGTGTCTTAGTTCATCGTCTTTTCGCCGACGGACATAGATGCCCTTGTTGTCGGAAATCGCTAGCCACTCTTCATCAGCTGACACTGCCAGACCCCGGTGCTGACGATCACCGTAAGCGAGAATCAGTGAATCTCTGTCCAGCGTATCATGGAAGACTACATCAACTCGTCTGTACTTCCCGAAAGACTGCCGAATTGAGTAGAGTCCGCCGCTCTGTCTGCCTGCGGAAATGTAAGTGTCAAACCAACTCTCACCGCGAATTGGTACGTAGGCCATAGATCGTTGTCCGTTCGAGTCAGTCCTCAAGTCGACGTGATCGCTGTCAGGATCCGTTCTCCATCGTGAAATCAACCGACAGCTTCCGGATTCGCAATCATAGAGTATGACGCCGTTGGCCACCATCGATCCAAATAAGACAGCCTGACCGCACGTTGCCCACTTGGGCCCAAGGTAGGAGTCCGGCTCAAGGCTGTCTGGCACTGCCACAACCGCAACTGCGAGCGAGGGTACGTCTACGATGTACAGAGTTGGGCGTCCTAATCCACCCACGTTGCTGGAAACGAATACGATCCGGCCGTGCGCCTCCTTGTCCCAAGATGGGGGAACGATTCTGCCTAGATCCCCGCAACTCAACGTCCCCGCAATTACAATCGAAATCGTTATCGCTCTCGTGAAGAGGGCTGAGATGGTCGTCTTGGGTATATCCGCCAAGTCCACAGGTGCATTATCCGAGCTTCGGTCCATCTGAGCAAGTGTAACAAGCGGCGAGTGGGAAGGCGCGCCCTACTTCTTATCGTTCACCGCCGCCAGCCAGCGCCGCGCCAATCGTGCGACTCGCTCGGTGTTAGGTGGATCGTAGTTGCCGAGGACAATCAAGACGGAGCCGCCTGTGAAATCGGCCTCCATGCTGGCATTGATCCCCGGTGCGCCACCGGCGATTCCGATGCGTCGCGGTCTGCCCGCCGCGTTGGCATTCGCCCCTCCGGGCTTCGCTCCCATGAGAAACCACTCAGTATTGGCAGGCGTCAGCAGACGATTCTCCTGCAGGGCGACTGTGAATTTGAGAAGATCCCCGACGGTTGAGTATCCGCCCCCGGCGGCACTGCCTTTGGCGGGACGGGAGTAGATATTCTTCTTCCATGGGTCTGGATTCTTGGCGGGCTCGCGCGTATATCCCTCCGCCAGATTGTCAACCGGATCATCGGCTTCGTACGAGTCGGTCGCGGTCATCCCTGCCGGGACGAAGATGTGCTCGCGGACATAATCGTGGTACGAAGACCCAGACACAGCTTCGATGATTGCTCCCAGGACGATATACCCGCCGTTGGAGTATTGCCGTTGCCGGCCCGGCTCGAATTCCAGCGGCAGACTGTCGAACAGGGGCAGGAAACTCCGATTGGAGCGGAATCGGTCCTTCGGCGTCATGTCGAATTGATCGCCGAAGAAATCGCCGATTCCCGACATCATCTCAACCAGGTTCTCGATCGTCACCTTGCGACGCGCGTCGGCATTGGGATAATCCGGCAGGAATTTCCCCAGTGTGTCTTCCAGCCTCAAATTCCCCTTCTCGATCAACTGCCAGATCGCCAACCGAGTGAAAAACTTGTTCATTGATCCCAGATTGAACTTGGTGTCGATCCGATTAGGAACATTGAACTCCTTGCTCGCCAGGCCATACGGTTTCTGGAAGATAGGCTGCCAATTCCGTGCAACTAGAACCACTCCGGAGAACTCATCGGCCTTGGCCATCTTGTCGAGCCGCAACCCGAGCGAATCGAGAAACTGCTTTTCGGTCATCGGTGTCAGTGGTGTTTCCGCAGCGTCCGAATCGGATTGCTCAATGCCAATGCTGACGAGCTTCCATGGCGAGACAGGTTCAAACTGGAAAGCGAATGTCAGCCAGCCACCCGAATCCGATTTCGCCACAATCGTGATGGCCGCGGAGTCTGATCTGACAACGCGAACCGGCCGCAACAGTCCCAGTTCAGAGCGCATGCCACGATAACGGGTCAATCGATCTTCTACTGGGCGATCTTTCAGCGCTTGTGCGGCGGCATTGCTGAGAAAATACGCCCGCATGGAATCCTCGCCGGCGTTGAAGGCGGCAAAGTAAGCGGTGGTGCGGGCTCCTGCCGGAGTCTTGGGAGGATCGAACGCCCATGCGCTTGCTACCGCGCCAAGGATGAGCGCGGCCAATACGAACCCCATGATCTCCTGCTTGATCGTCGATTTCATGTGTAGCCCCCAGATTGGTCACTCCAGCGTCGACAACTTCGATTTCTCGTATGAATGAATCAACATGTGCCCGGTTCGGAATCCTGCCGCCTGCCCCGAGTGTGGCTATCCTTATAGACAAACACCCCGACGTCACGGTTGCTCGAAAAATGTGGGGTGGAGGAGCAAGCGGATCAAGCCTTGATTCGGGACATCTTCCTGGTTGTGGAATCTCGGCGATTCGTCTTTCCCACGATCGGGCGTGTTGAAACACTCGGCCAATCGGTTTCCATGACCGAGTCGACTGTGGGGAGGGCGAGGCTCCTGCCGAGCCTTTCGCCCGCGCGGAAGCAAGGCTCGGCAGGAGCCTCGCCCTCCCACAGCCACACTACACACAGAGAATTGTCGTCCGGCTTTTTCAATACGCCCGAAAACGGGAATCCAGGGGCACTCCGGGCACTAGATTCCCGCCTTCGCGGGAATGACGGTGAGGGAAGCTCGATCCATCTCGGGGAATCAATCCTTGGGTGGGCAGCGCCAGGTAAGGCTGAAGGTCAGGTTTCGCCGCAGGGGGGATGGGTCGCAGCCCCGCTTTCCGCTTGTAGAGGAAATCGCCGCAAGGTAGCTTTCCCGCCACGCGTGTTTTCACACAACCGAAGGAGTCACTCATGCGTCGCCCCATCAATCGAATCGTCCTCACACTGCTCTCGCTCAGCTTGTTGTTGGCCCAGGCAGCGTTTGCGGCCCCGCCCGAGACCAAGATGGAACTGGTGACCGACACGCTTCATGGCGTGGCGATCCCGGACTCATACCGCTGGCTGGAGGACCAAAAGAGCCCGGCCACCCGCGATTGGCTGACGCGCGAAATGGCGTACACTGAATCGTTCTATCCCAAGTTCACCGCGTTGGACGGGATCAAGAATCGCCTGACCAAGCTTCTGCGCATCGACCGTGTCTCGGCTCCATTCCGCTGTGGCCAGCGGTATTTCTTCACGCGGCGCAATTCTGATCAGGAACTCTGGACAACATGGTGCCGTGAAGGGAAGGACGGTAAAGAACAGCTCCTGCTGGATCCGCATACGATGAGCAAGGATTTCCGCACCAGTGCCGACATGATGGAAGTCTCGGACGATGGCAAGATCATGGCCTATACGATCCGCCAGGGCGGTCAGGATGAAACCGCGGTTCACTTCCGCAATATCGACACCGGCGCCGATCTGCCCGATGTCTTCCCGCCCAATGTGTACTTTGGCATGTCGATCACCAAGGATGGCAAGGGGTGCTACTACGTCAAACGCATCGAAGGCGGTGCCAGCCGGGCGTATTACCATGAGTTCGGCCAGCCCCTCGAAACCGACAAATACATCTTCGGTGAAGGGTATGGTCCGGAACAAATCGTCGGTGCGGGACTGTCGGAAGATCGCCGCACTCTGATGATTCAGGTCAGCTACGGCGCCGGCGGGAGCAAATCCGAACTCTTCATCAAGGATGCGACCAAGGATGGCCCGATCGTGACGGTGGTTAAAGGGGTCGACGCGATCTTTTCCGGAACGCCAATCGGCGACAAGCTGTACATTCAAACCAACCTGAATGCGCCGAATTGGAAAGTCATGGTGACCGACCTGGCCAAACCCACGCAGGAGAATTGGCGGGATGTGGTTCCCGAGGCGGCATCGCCAATCGAAGGGCTCACCTTCGTCGGTGGGAAGATATTCGTGAATTATCTGGAGGACGTGGTCAATAAGGTGAAGATCTTCGGCCCGAACGGGGAGCCACAAGGGGAACTGGCGCTTCCGGGGCTTGGCTCAGGCGGCACGCTGAGCGGACGCTGGGACGATCAGGAAGGGTACTATTCGTTTACGACGTTCAATCTTCCCGGCTCCATTTACAAGTATGACATCGCCTCAGGCAAAAGCGAGGTCTGGTTCAAGCCGGACGTGCCATTCCAGGGCGACAATTTCGAGGTCAAGCAGGTCTGGTACAATTCGAAGGATGGGACGAAGGTCCCGATGTTTCTCGCGTATCGCAAGGGGTTAGTTTTAGACGGCAACAATCCCACTTACTTGACGGGCTACGGCGGCTTCAATGTCTCCAGCGGCGCGTACTTCTCTTCGGTCTACGCAATTTGGATGGAGGCAGGGGGGGTGGTCGCCTCTCCGGCCCTGCGCGGTGGCGGAGAATTCGGCGAGAAGTGGCATAAGGACGGAATGCTGGACAAGAAACAGAATGTCTTCGATGACTTCATCGGCGCCGCCGAATGGCTGATCGCCAACAAGTACACAAATCCGAAACGCCTGGCGATCATGGGTGGCAGCAACGGCGGCCTGTTGGTCGGTGCCATGCTGACCCAGCGGCCCGACCTGTTCAAGGCGATCGTGTGCTGGAACCCGCTGTTGGACATGCTGCGCTACCATCGGCTGCTCATGGGGCCGTACTGGATTTCCGAGTATGGCTCCGCCGACTCCGCCAGCCAGTTCTCGTACCTGCGTGCGTACTCGCCCTACCAAAATGTGAAGAAGGGCGTGAAATATCCCTCGGTCATGTTCATCAGTGGTGACGGCGACACGCGCGTCGATCCGATGCACGCGCGCAAAATGACCGCCCTGATGCAGGCAACAGTAACAGACGACACACCCATCCTTCTCTATTATGACATGAAGTCCGGCCACGTCGGCACGAATCCGCTCGGCAAGACGATCACGGACAATTCCATTCAATTGGCCTATGTGATGTGGCAGCTAGGAGTGGAGTATCCCGCGAAGAACTGAGCGCGCTGACACGGAACAGTGGCAGCATTGAGTTCGAGGACCAGGGACCAAGGACTAAGGACAAGAAGGGTCGGGCGCGTGAGTGTCAGACCCTTCGAATTGATGGCGATATCGGCAGGCCCCACTCGTGTCCGGCCTCGCGATTTCACGATGGTAACGGTCTTTCAACACGCCCGGTGCTGAGGGCATCAGGCTGCTACGAAACTATCTGGCTATTCACGGCCGACAGTACGCCCCAAACCATTCGTGATCGCGTGATCGATGAGTCTCCGGAACGCTGACTCTGCCTTCCGCTCGAGCTCGTCCGAACGGCCATCGAGCGCTCTTTCCTGGGCATCCAATTCGCGTTCGCCAGCCTTGAGAGTGCGCATCTTCGCTTTGAGTTCGACTCGACGATGTTCCAAAGCAGCTCGTGCAGAGTCAGAGACGTGGTCCTCCCCCCGATTCTCCAGTGCTTCGAGTTCATCCTCAAGTCTCTCTTCTTCGTCGTCCAGCTTCGCCTCATCCCTCCCGAGCTGCTCCTGCTTTGCCTGGAGCGCTTCGCGCTCCGGTTCCAGTCCGTCTATTGGTTCGAAGAGCCGCGCTGCTTCCGCCAATGTTCGGGCGTCGCGAATGATCAGTTCCGTTCCGGCACGGCGAACCCAGAGGAAATCTCCAGCGACCTTTTTCCCGATTGACTCGATGTCTCTGACAGAGGCATTTGTGCTGAAGAATGAACTATCATGTGACAGGATGTATACGTCGCCATCACGAGTCGGAGACTTAACCGTACTTCCGGGCGGGCTGCCTGCTCCTGTTGCCGATACGTTCAAGAATGCGGCCAGCCCTAGCGTTATCCACAACTGCCGACAGTGATGCGGTGATGGGATTGTCATAGGCGTTAGACGATCACCGTCGGCTGAGGTTACATCCGTACCAAGGTTCATTAGTTCAGGGTGGGGGACGTAGCCTGCTACGAAGCACATTTCTGAGCAATGCAGCACATTGTCCCACAATGCCATGATGCTTGTTATCCAGTGCTTCCCTTGCCGAGTGCCCGTGACCCTTGGTTGCCTCGATTGTTCTGGACGACAGGATTTGTGGCCCTGACCCCCGGGGCGTGTTGAAAGACCGGGCAGACAAGAGTGTCTGCCCCACTCCTGGTCATGGAAGTTCTTGTCTCTCAGTGGCGCCCACTCTTGTCCGCGCTCTCGTCACAGATGCTGGGGTTTTTCAACACGCCCCGTTGGTCAATGCCACCCGTCCGGTCTTCTTGGTCGTTTTGCCAAGTCTTGACCGCCGCAGCCTGGACCAGTGTCTTGCGTTAATGCATTGAATGACAATGCATTAATAGATTCAGAAGATTCTACGGCAAACAAACTTTCCGGGAACTCGTATTTGTCCTTGACGGTTAATTAAGTAATCGCTTAATTACTGAATCATGACGAAGCAGACATCCCAGACCGGATACAAAGCCGAACTCTACCGGCAATTCGCTCGCGTTGGCCGGGCGGTCAGCAGCCCCCGGCGGCTCGAGATTCTCGATTTGCTTTCCCAGGGTGAGCGCACTGTGGAACGACTCGCCTCCGAAATCGGCACCACGATGTCCAACATCTCGCAACATCTGCACGCTCTGCGCGAGGCGGGACTGGTGGAATCACGGAAAGAAGGCCTGTTCGTGCATTACTCGCTGGCCGGCGAAAACGTGGCCGAATTCTGGCGGGCAATGCGCACTCTCGCCGTCGATCTGTCGGCCGAAGCGCGGGAACTGATCCACTCATTCATCAACGAGCGCGACTCATTCGAGACAGTTGAGCACAGCGAACTTCTAAAGCGTGTTGAATCGGGACGCGCCATCGTCATCGACGTCCGCCCGCTCCACGAATACGACGCCGGACACATCCGCGGAGCGATATCGATTCCCCTCGACGAATTGCCGAAGCGCCTCGGAGAAATCCCGGGCGAACTCGAAGTCGTCGCTTACTGCCGTGGACCGTACTGCCTCCTGTCGGTCGAGGCGGTGGAGCTTCTGCGCAAACAAGGCTTGCACGCGGCGCGCCTCGTGGATGGTTTCCCCGAGTGGCGGGCCGCCGGGTTTCCAATCACGAAAGCAGATTAGTCATTCGCGCCGGACCGAATCGGTCGGCGATGAACGGCACCTTGAACAAAACACGATAGAGAACTGCAAACGACGGGAGAGATAGAATCATGAAGACAGGGTCACTTCTCATCATCACAGGTCTGAGTGTGCTGGCCATCACCGGCTGCCAGCGTTCCGATGCGAACACACAGACCGCCGCCGAAGGGCCGCCGAAGCCGGTGGTTATCACCGTCGCCGGCAAATCGCCGGGCTCCCAATTCGTGGAGCAGATGGGGACGGTCACGGCGCGCCAGCGGGCCGGGATTGAAACCAAGATCCAAGCCCAGGTGCAGCGGATTTCGGTCGCGCTCGGTACTCATGTGCGCAAAGGCGATCTGCTTGTTGAACTGCACACAAGGGACTTGCGCGCGCATGTCGATCAGGCGCAGGCAGTCCTCCAGCAGGTGTCGCAGGATTACGCACGCTACAAGCGACTCTTCGAGCAGGGGGCCGTGACCCAGCAGGACTATGAGGCGGCCAAGATGCAGCAGTCGGTTGCCGAGGCGGCGTTGGCCGAGACGCAGGCAATGCTCAGCTATGCGCAGATCACCGCGCCATTCGCCGGTACGATCACCGAAAAGTCAGCCAATGTCGGCGACCTTGCGGTGCCGGGCCGGCCGCTCTTTGTGCTCGAAGATGATGCACCAAGGCAATTGGTTGTCGGGATCCCCGAAACGTACCGCCTGGCGATTAATCCCGGCGACTCTGTGCCGGTGGCGATTGCTGGTGGCGTGGCGCAGATAACAGGAGTTGTCGGAGAGATCTCGCCAAGTGCCGATCCCGCCAGTCGTACTTTCACTGCGAAAATTGATCTGCCTGCAGGCGCCAACGTTCGTCCCGGACAAATCGCCCGGCTGATGTTGAAAGCGGGTGGAAGTGAGTCGGTCGCCATCCCATTGACAGCACTGGTGCACCGCGGACAATTGGAGCTTGTGTTTGTCGCGACTCCTGAAAGCCGCGCCAATCTCCGTCTCGTTCGAACCGGGCGGCTCTACCCGAACAAAGTCGAAATCCTGGCTGGCCTGAACGACGGCGACCGGATCGTGAACACCCCGCCCGCGGGACTGGCGGATGGCGACCGAATCGAGGAGCGCCCCTGATGTCTCGTCATACCGACGCACCGCTCTCCGAAGGACTCGCGGGAAAGTTCGCGAGGTCGTTCATCAACTCGAAGCTGACGCCGCTTCTGATCATCGCGTCAATTCTGCTCGGAGCGCTCGCGGTCTTCCTGCTGCCCCGGGAGGAAGAGCCGCAGATCAAAGTCCCGATGGTCGACGTCATGGTCGGCGTACCCGGATTCTCGGCGAAAGAGGTCGAGGAGCGCGTCACCGCACCGATGGAGAAACTGATCTGGGAGGTTCCCGGCGTCGAATATGTCTACTCGATCTCCTGGCCGCTCGCGGCCTAGATCTGTTGAGCGTCATTCCCATTCTCCAGCAGGCCAACAGCCAGTCCAAGGCAGGAACGATTACCCGTCAGAACCGTGAAGTGGTCGTCGAATCCAACGGATTCCTGCGTGACGCGGCCGACCTGGAACAAGTCGTGCTGGGTGTCTTCAATGGCGCCCCGGTATACCTGCGTGATGTCGCGCATGTTGTCGACGGTCCCGAGGAACTCGCGCAGGTCGTGATGTTCGGGACGGGTGCGGCATCGGGCAGACCGACAGAGGACGCCGCCGTCACGCTCTCGATTGCCAAACGACCCGGCACCAACGCGATTATGGTCGCCGACAAAGTGTTGGAGAAGATCGAATACCTGCGTAGCCGGATGCTGCCGTCCGACGTGTCGATGACGATCACGCGTCACTACGGAGAAACGGCCGAGGACAAATCCAACGAACTGTTGTGGCACATGTTGATCGCCGTCGTCAGCGTCTCGATTCTGATTCTGGTCAGCCTCGGCTGGCGAGAGTCGATCATCATCGCCCTGGCCATTCCCTCGACATTGGCGCTCACACTGCTCGTCTTCTATCTGGCCGGTTTCACGCTGAATCGCATCACGCTTTTCGCGCTGATCTTTTCGATCGGCATTCTGGTCGATGACGCAATTGTCGTGGTGGAGAATATCACACGGCATCTGCACTTGCCGGCCAACCAGCGGCGTTCGTGGGGAAAAGTGGCCGTCGAGGCGGTCTCGGAGGTCGGCAATCCGACCATTCTGGCGACCTGGGCGGTAATCGCGGCTGTGTTTCCCATGGCTCTGGTCGGCGGATTGATGGGGCCGTACATGCGGCCGATTCCCATCGGCGCCACCGCAGCCATGCTGTTCTCGCTCTTGGTGGCCTTCATCGTCACCCCCTGGGCGGCCGTTCGGGTTCTCGGCTGGAAGGCGGGCAAGTCGCATCTGACGGCGCATAACGAAGCGAAGGAAGCGTGGACGACACGCGTCTACCGCCGCCTGATGGGACGTCTCATCCACCATTCGCGCACCCGGCAACTCTTCCTGGTTCTGATCACCGCCGCGCTTCTGTTGGCGATGGGGCTGGTCGGCATCGGGTGGGTGCAGGTCAAGATGCTGCCTTTCGACAACAAGAACGAATTTCAGATCGTGATCAACATGCCGGAGGGCAGTTCGCTCGAATTGACCGCGCAGGCGGCCGGGGAGATCGCCCGTGCGGTACGCACCGAGCCCGAGGTCACGAATTATCAGATCTACACGGGAACCTCGGCGCCATTCAACTTCAATGGACTCGTGCGGCATTACTTCCTGCGTCGCGGCGCCCACGTTGCGGACATCCAGGTCAATCTGCTGCCCAAGGGCGAACGTTCGGCGCAGAGCCATGACATCGCCAAACGCGTGCGTCCCCGCATCGATGAAATCGCCCGGCGGTACCACGCGCGCGTCGCGGTGGCGGAAGTTCCCCCCGGGCCGCCGGTGTTGCAGACGTTGGTCGCGGAAATCTATGGCCCCACCGATTCCTCACGGACTCAACTCGCCCGCGAAGTCAGAAACGTGTTCGCCTCCACGCCCGGCGTCGTCGACATCGACTCCTACCAAGAGGAGGATCAGCCCAAGTTCCGCATGGTGATCGACCATCAGAAGGCAGCCCTGCACGGCATCAGCGCGCAGATGATCGCCCAAAGCCTGCGCGCCGCCGTCGGCGGATTGCAGGTGGATATCGTTCACCGCGAGAACGAGCGCGAAGATATCCCGCTGGTGGTCGAACTTCCGCGCAGTCGCAAAACGGGAGCGCCGGATCTGCTAAAATTGCAAATACGTTCGCCGCTCCCGAGCGCTAACGGCCCGGCGCTGATTCCTCTTTCGGAATTGGTGAGGAAGGAAGATGGCATCGTCGACAAGACGATCTATCACAAGAATCTGATGCCGGTCACCTACATAATCGGTGATGTTGCCGGCGCGCACGAAAGCCCCGTGTACGCGATCGGGGATATGAACAAGAAGCTTGAACGGCTGGACATGACCGCGATGGGAGGCAGCCAGGCGAAACTGCAGATTCTCAATGCGTCGCAGCCCTCTTCCACGATGGAACCAGCATTGAAGTGGGACGGGGAGTGGCACATTACGATTGAAGTCTTTCGCGACCTGGGACTCGCCTTCGCGGCGGTCCTGGTATTGATCTATATCCTGATGGTGGGTTGGTTTCAGTCACTCTTGACGCCGCTGATCGTCATGGTGGCGATTCCGTTTTCGCTCATTGGCATACTTCCAGCCCACGGCGCCCTGGGGGCGTTCTTCACCGCCACGTCGATGATCGGCTTCATGGCCGGGGCGGGGATCGTGATCCGCAATTCAATCATCTTAGTCGATTTCATCGAACTGCGCCTGCGCGAGGGCATGCCCCTGGCCGAGGCGGTGATCGATGCCGGCGCCGTGCGATTCCGGCCGATGCTGCTCACGGCGGGCGCGGTGATCGTGGGGGCGGGGGTTATAGGCTTTGAGCCGATCGTTCAGGGACTGGCGATTTCGCTGATGGCCGGCGAGGTGGCCTCGCTGCTCATCAGCCGTGTCGCCGTTCCCATTTTGTACTACGCGGGCAATCGGAAACGCCATGCCGCCGCGATTCAGGCGGCGCCGGCCGATGCCGCGTCAACTGTGTCTTAATTGATGAAAGGAGAAGTGCCGCCAATGTCACTCGAACATGCCATTCGCGCCATCGCCGGAACATTCGTGGTTGCGAGCCTGTTGCTGGGCTGGTTTGTCAGCCCGTACTGGTTTCTGTTTACCGCGTTTGTCGGCGTCAATCTCTTCCAATCGGCATTCACCAAATGGTGCCTGATGGAGGATATTCTCAAGAAGACAATCTTCCGGCGGCGCCAGACCGCGTGAGCGGATGGCCGGTGAATTTGGAGGGAACTCAAACGAAGCCCGCCCTGCTCACTGGAGCAGGATGGGTTTCAGCTTTGTGATGGAATTTAATGGCCCTGGGTGAAGAGTGAACGGCGAAACGGCACGAATTCTAATCAGGAACCGGGCGCATTTACGATCACGGCGCGCAAGGATCAAGCGGTGCCGGGCCACCGCTAAACGCGGCCGCGATGAGATAGATCACATCAAACACATCTGTAACGCCGTCGTTGTTCACGTCGCCCCGAGTGGTGGGGCAGGTGGTGTCCTGAGGATCAGGATCTCCGCTCAAGGCAATTCCAATGACGCCGTTGACGTCGAATACATCAATTGACATGTCGGCATTGATGTCGCCTTGGAGTGGGCAGTTGCACGGCAGGATGCCGCGGTCGCGAAAGATTTGGGCGATCGTGACCGCGTGGGCAGCCGAGTACGTGAGCGTGTCAGCTTTGAGAGCGTATCGTGCACCGACGAGGAAAGTTGGATTTGCGATGTTCCATTGACGCATCAGCTCGAAGCTCCTGAGGCACAGACTATCCGCGACGCGTTTGCCCATTGCGTCCATCATCTGCCAGAGGCAGGCAGACCAGATTTCGCTTCTATCGTAATATGTGCCGGTGTCAGCTTCAGGATAGTGCTTCGTTGTGTTCACTTGACGCCGGTATGGAGTTGTCGATGGCCAGTACCGCGCGTCCCATTCGGCAACGTTTGCTGAGGGGAATGCACCTGGATAGAACGAGTCCGCCCATGAGCCCGCCCAGTAATCCGAGAAACCCTCGTCCATGGCCCGCGTCTGCGTCGAATCGGATTCGTTAAAGATTCCAAGCAGCAAGTTGTCAGATACAGCGTGGGCGTACTCGTGGAGAATTTCATCGGCATCTTCCGCGTTGTCCACGCCTCCGTCGCCGAACACAAGGACGCCCTGGCCCCAGTTAGGATGAATCACCACATAGCCGCCGACATCGTCGCCATTAAACCCATGCGGATCAACCAGCACCTGCCGGTTGCACGCGTTTGTGTATCCGAGGTCCTGAACGTAAGTCTGATTTCGGTCGATGTAGTAGTAACACATCACGGCTTCGAACCCGGCTTGGTCACGCAGGTACGGAAAGTTACCGTCCGCGGATGTTGGGGGATTCAGGTGAGGGAGCCCCAAGTCCGGGATGATTGGTGTATAGCCGTCCGGGATATCATATATCCGTACGTAGGACCCGGAGAGAGAATACGTCCCCCCCACCGGAAGCAGACCCGACAACGCCACGCTGACATACGCACCAGCTTGCGGCGTGAACGGAACAGCTTCAAGCTGGTCGTCCTCATCCCACAGGGACGGATCATCGAGAGTATGGATCGGATTCGGACGGAAGATAGTCGTAAGTGGTCCATCCTCGTTCCATCGCTCGAGGGGAACGTTGGTCCACCCCGGGGTGAAACGATAAGGAACTGAGGACAACAGACATCCGGTCCAACAGTCATACGCGTACAGGTTTATGGTGAAGTCCCAGTGGCCGTGGACGCCGGGGAAGGGATTAGCCTCGAATCCCAGGATCTGATTGTTGTTGTAACTGACATCAAAGGGGAAACTCTGTCCGATGCAGATTTCGTGGCCGGCGGAATCTGCGTCGGTCGCGTAGACTTCGGCGACCAGTGTGTACGTGCTGTCATACAGCACTTGGATTTTGAAAAGCAGAGTGGTCCCCGATGAGTACCCATTGTTGTTCCAATCAGTGCCACCCGTCTGCCCTGGTGGATCATAGGTGACATTGACGAAGACGGCGTCCACTTGTCCCGGCTCGAGTGACACATTCATGGGAAGGGCTGGTCCGGAAACTGGCGCTGAACCGAAGTCAAGAATCTCAAGTGTGTTTCCCCAACTGTCTTGAAGTTCGAGCCGTAAATCCCATTGGCTCTGCCAGCGAACAAAGACCTCGGTCCAGTAGAGATCGGGGTCAGTGCCATAGATCGTGTAGTCTACCGTCTGTCCAACCAAGGTGATTTGGCCGTAGGAATCACGGCCGTAGATCAGAACATGCACCAACAGTTCCGGCGAAGGTGTGTCGGCGTCCCACTCGATGACGGTGTGGCCCACAAACCCATCTTGGTCCAGGTCCGCGTCGGGGTAAAGTGCGACAGAGTGGAACCACGCCACGGAAGTCGGTGCTGTGAGTGTTTCGCCGCTGGCCGGGGACGACTGCCGCTGCGGTGGTGGCTCGCGTTTTTCTGCGGAATCAGGAGTGTATGGACGGGGCCGGGGTAGAGTGGTATCGAACGGCGTCAGGTGTGAATCGGGTATTGTCCCCCCCCCCCAGTGTTTCGTGTCTGCCATTCGTCCTCCGAGCCTCGCCGGATGGGAATGTCCGCTTTCGCGCGGTGCCGACGTTGCTTATCGGCTTCTGGAAGCCCACTATGGTGGACGGAATCCGCGGAGGAATCAAGCGTGTGTGATTTCCCATCGTGCCGAATCCAAGATCGCTTTCCCAGCACTTCGCCCGAGTGCGCATCGACAAACACGTCCCCTGAGAAGACGCGTTTTCCACTCGAACGCACCATGACGCTCATTCTGTATGCTAGGTGAGCTCCCAAGGGATCAGGCTTGATGAGGAGGTCTATCTCGCCGGATTGAATCACGGAGTCCGGGAGCGTAGCTACTTTTAGGGCCTCCAGTGCTGCCGAGATTGACCGGGCAGGTGTAACGTCAAGCGCGTCAATGGAGTAGGAATTCGCCCCAACCCCGAGAACCTGACCCGTCGGCCCGACGTGAACGGTTGCACCGCCCTGATAGACCGGGATCCCCTTGTACGTCTCGTTGAACTTGATGATGTCTGCCGGGCGCGTTGGGTCCCGGTCATACCACGCCGTGTCATAAAGGTAGGCAACGTCCCCCGGATCGCGCTCCTGTGGCAGGCCTGTGAATAGCGCTCGATGTTCCCGCAGGAACTGATCGGCGACCTCACGCGGGCTGCCCGAGTACTGCTTAGATTCCCCTGAAATGCCGGTGATCATCCCAGTTTGTTCATTCCACTGGACATACCACTTCTTCACCGAACTGCTGTCCAGTCTCGCCTTGGCTGCCAAGGCGGCAGGGATTGGCGGGACTTTGGCCTTCGTTGCGGATGTTGGTTCGGCAGGCTGCGGCCTTGCCCACCAACCCCGCTCGCGGCCTGGCCCGCCGGAACCGCCAGCGGCCAATAGTGTGAACACCGCCGATGGCACCAACAGCACCATGATGGCGGTCTTGCGTGTAACCATGGGTTCCCTCCCTTCGGTTAAGTATTTAGTTGTGCGTTCGCTGCCCTACGACCCAAACAATACACATGAACGGCTGGTGTATTCCGTCTGTCAACAGAAAAGTTGCAATCAGGCGGTTATGACCGTGATTGAAGATTAGTGCGCCACGGCAGTCCGGATAGGAGGCGCTGGAGTCATGGAGATAAGTGCTACAAGTGGAAGTGCGAAGTGGGCCAGTGGAAGCGAATCGCATGCAACCGGGTCATGACGGCCTTCGGCCGCCGCGGTCACAGACCGCGGCCACACCCCCGGGTGTTGGTTTCTCGGGTAGTGGGGTTATCAGTGCTCGTCACGCGCACCCGGCTCGAGTCTACGGAACTGATGTCGAAGGCGGGAGGGAGGGCGATCCGCCGCGGCGGACTGCCGAGCCTTGTTGCCGCGCACGAGTCTGTTGACCGCGCGGAGAAAAGGCTCGGCGGGAGCCTCGCCCTCCCGCGAGCATTCTGTCCTTATTCGAAGCGGAGCCATTGCAATAATGAGGTTCAGGACGCCGCTTTTCGTCGTTTTAGTAAAGCATCAATGCTCCACTCGCCGCCGCCCCTGGCAGCCATGTACAGGAAGATGAAGCAAAAGAGCACGGACGGGAGTCCCTGATTCTGAAGCGGCCAGGTGCCGTTCGGAGCATGAAATTGCCAGTAGGCGACGGCCATTTCTCCGGA
>JACRMA010000044.1:61594-78089 GCA_016235085.1 Candidatus Zixiibacteriota bacterium | reverse complement strand
GCCGTCGGCCCATTTGACGCGGACGTCGTGATCGTTGGCGCGGCCGATTTCGAGTGGGGTGAGGGTCATGAGTTTTCGTGAGCGCTAGGGGCTGAAAGCCCCTTGTCCGCAAGGTTGGGGTCTCGCGAGTTAGTCAGGGTTGATGCCATTTCCAGTTGATGTTATTGCCATTGGTGGCACGGGCTTCCAGCCCGTGCAGCATGGGCAGGATGCCCATGCCACCATTATTGCAACGTCTGCCGTCATCAGAAGGTGATCTTTACCAACTGCCGCTCTTCGTCCTCAACATTGCGGATGCTGATTTGGGCGGCGAGATTGCGCGCGATTGTCTGGAATGCCTGAGCCGACGGCGAGTCCGGATCGGCGACGACAATCGGCGAGCCGCTGTCCGAAGTCTTGCGAATGTTTGTGGCCAGCGGGATACCGCCCAGATAGGGCACGCCGAGCCGTGTGCTGGCGCGCTCGGCGCCGCCGGAGTCGAATATATCCTCACGTTCACCGCAATGTGGACAGATGAAGTAGCTCATGTTCTCGACCAGCCCCAGGATGGGACTCTTGAGCTGATTGAACATGATCACCGCTTTTTCCGCGACATTGAGCGCCACGTCCTGCGGCGTGGAAACGATCACCGATCCGGTCAGAGGGATTTTCTGGCATAGGCTGAGCTGGATATCGCCGGTTCCGGGCGGGAGATCGACGACGAGATAATCCAACTCACCCCACTCGACCCCGCCAAGAAACTGGTCGATCATCTTCGAAAGCATCGGTCCGCGCCAGACCACCGCCTGATCGGGCCTCAGAAAAAATCCCATCGAGATCACCTTGACGCCGTGCGCTTCCAACGGCAGAATCCCCTGTGACCCGGCAGCCGGTGTATCTGTAATGCCCATTATCATGGGGATGCTGGGCCCGTAGACATCGGCATCCATCAGCCCGACAGCGGCGCCGCTCTGCGCCAGCGCCACCGCGAGATTGGCCGAAACGGTGGATTTGCCCACGCCGCGTTTGCCGAGCGCCACCGGAATGACGTTGCGGATTCCGGGAATCATGAGCGCACCGGAGGAGGGACGAACCTGCGCCGTCATCTTGATATTGACCTGTTCGACTCCGGGAAGCGACCTGACGGCAGCCTCGGCCTCCGCTTTCAGCCGCTCCTTGACTGGACATGCCGGGGTGGTCAGTTCGATCGTGAAGGCAACCGCGCTGTCGCAGATTCGCAGATCCTTGACGAATCCCAGAGTGACGATATCGCGGTGCAGATCCGGGTCCTGAACCCGCCCTAGAGCCTTGAGTACCTGTTCTTCTGTGGCCACGCTGTCAATCTCCTGCGCAATGTTCAGTTTCTCAGGCGCCCATGTCTGTTCGTTGGGCCGCTTCTACGCATACGCGAGAAACGGCAGATCCTTGGCGGGAAATGGACACTGACTTAAAAAGCGAGTGTGCCGAGAATCTGTCAGTGTCGTGAATAAAAGAGGCCGGACAAGAGTGTCCGGCCTACCGATGTGCCGGGGTATGGACCACGTGAGAGACACGGCTGGTTAGAGAACTCGGACGAGCAGCGTTGCCCCTCCGGTGACCTCATCACTCTTGGAGCAGGAAATGAGGCACTTCACTTTGGGCTCAGGCGCAACATGTACATATCGGTAGGCCGGACACTCCTGTCCGGCCTCTCAATTTCACAACGGGGATTGTATCTCGAAACTTCTGGGAGGCCGGTACCACCAGTCCCTGAACGCTTACACCGAGGTGCCGTTGGCTTTGACGGTCCAACGCATGCCACTGTAGATGAGGTCCTCAAGCGACCCTGGGCCCTTCTTCGCCTGGGCCTGGGCAATTTGCCGGCTCATCAACTCATCGTAGGTGGGTGCGACGACATCGCGGAAGACGCCGATCGGCACCGGGAAATCGGGACGGCCCTCGCGGCTGAGCAGAAACGCAAACGAGGAATCCGTTTCGGTTTCGTCATAGACCAGCAGATCGGATTCGGAGACGCCGGCACCCAGGGACGCCACTTCGAGCTTGTACCCGTTGAGACGAATGCCTTTGTCGCGGTTTTTCCCGAACACCAGCGGCTTGCGGTTCTGCAGGTTGACCAGCCGGTCGGACTTCACTTCACGGTCTTTGAGCGAATCCCAGGCGCCGTCGTTAAAGATGTTGCAGTTCTGGAGGATTTCCACAAAGGCTACGCCCTTGTGCGCGGCAGCGCGTTTGAGGACTTCCTGCATATGGGCGGTTTCGCTGTCGATGGCGCGGGCCACAAATGTCGCTTCGGCCGCGATCGCGAACGACACCGGATTGATCGGGTGCTCGATTGAGCCGACCGGTGTCGACTTGGTGATCTTGCCGAGTTCCGACGTCGGGGAAAGCTGGCCCTTGGTCAAACCATAGATGCGATTATTGAACAGGACGATCTTGACATCGACGTTTCGCCGCAGGATGTGCAGCATGTGATTGCCGCCGATGCTGAGACCGTCGCCATCACCGGTCATGACCCATACGGAAAGCTCGGGATGCGCGCACTTGATTCCGGTCGCAATCGCGGTGGCACGGCCATGGATCGTATGGAAGCCGTATGTGTTCATGTAGTATGGAAAACGGCTGGAGCAGCCGATGCCCGACACGAACACGATGTTCTCGCGCGCAATGCCAAGATCGGGCATGATCTTTTGCATTTGGGCGAGAATGCTGTAATCGCCGCAGCCTGGACACCAGCGCACTTCCTGATCGCTGACGAAGTCCTGGCGGGTCGGGGCCGGTCTGGCGGCGGGCGGGGCAGTGGGTGTCATGATTAGATCAACTCCTCTATCTTCTGTTGCACTTCGCCGATGGTGAACGGACGGCCCTGGACTTTGTTGAGGCCCACGACCGGCAGGCCGTATTCGCCGCGAAGCAGCAAACGCAATTGGCCCAAATTGAGTTCGGGGACGAGAACAGTTTCGAAGCTCTTCAAGATTTGACCGAGATCGGCTGGGAATGGGCTGATGTGCCGCAGATGGACACTCGAAACCTTCTTCCCATTGGCGCGGACCCGCTCGACCGCGGAGTGAACAGCACCGAACGTGCTGCCCCAACTGACCAACAGCAACTGGCCGCTGGCCTCGCCGAAAATCTCGGTTGGCGGAATATCCTGCGCCACACGCCGGATCTTCTCGGCGCGCAAGAGCACCATGCGTTCGTGGTTGACCGGATCGTAGCTGACATCGCCGGTAACCTCGGCTTTCTCGAGGCCGCCGATGCGATATTCCAGCCCCGGCGCTCCCGGCACCACCCAGGGCCGGGCCAGTGTCTTGGGGTCACGCTGGTACGGCTCGAACGACTTGGCATCGGCTTCGTGGCTGACCGTGATCTTCTTGAGGGAGGTGAGATCGGGAAGACGCCACGGTTCGGAGCCGTTGGCCAAATATCCATCGGTCATGAGGTAAACCGGGGTCATGTACTTGACCGCGAGACGGCAGGCTTCAATCGCCATGCTGAAACAGTCGGCGGGTGTTGCCGGCGCGAGGACGACAACCGGACACTCGCCATTTCGTCCGACTGCCGCCTGAAGCAGATCGGCTTGCTCAGTCTTGGTGGGCATCCCGGTGCTGGGTCCCGCACGCTGGACATTGACAACCACGAGCGGCAGTTCGGCCATCACCGCCAGTCCAACGGCCTCAGACTTGAGCGCTGCGCCCGGGCCGCTGGTGCCAGTCACGCCAATCGAGCCGGCGTACGAGGCACCGATAGTCGCGCAGACCGCCGCGATTTCGTCCTCGGCTTGAAAAGTCTTCACGCCAAAATTCTTCAGATACGCCAGCTCATGCAGCATGTCGGAAGCCGGTGTGATCGGGTAGCTGCCGTAGAAAAGCGGCGTCTCGGCCAACTGTGAAGCGGCGACAAGGCCCAACACCAGCGCTTCGGTGCCGGTGATGTTGCGATACTCGCCGGGAGGCAGCTGCGCCTGGCGCACCCGGAAGTGGCTGGTAAAAATCTCCGTCGTGTCCGCGAAATTGTATCCGGACTTGAGCGCTGTTTGGTTGGCGGCAACCATGTCCGGGGATTTGGCGAACTTGTCAGCGATAAAATCCAAAGTCGGCTGAAGCGGGCGATCGTAGAGCCAGTAGATGACACCCAGTGCGTAGAAGTTCTTGCAGCGGTCGCGTTCCTTCTTGGAAAGGGGCGACTCTTCCAGCGCCTTGGCGTTCAATTGGGTAATGGCAATCGGAATCAGCCGGTAGGCCTGCAACGAACCATCCTCAAGCGGATTGGCCTCGTAACCGGCCTTCTTCAGGTTCGCCGTGGCGAAGCTGTCAGAATTGACAATGATCGTGCCACCAGCGCCCAAGTCGCGCAGATTCACCTTGAGGGCGGCCGGGTTCATTGCCACCAGGACATCGGGGGCGTCGCCGGGAGTGTGGATGTCACGCTCGCTGAAACTGATCTGGAAATTCGAGACACCGGGGAGCGAGCCCGCCGGGGCGCGGATTTCGGCCGGGTAGTCGGGCATTGTCCCTAAGTCATTGCCGGCAAAGGCCGTAGCCATAGTGAATTGATTGCCGGATATCTGGATTCCATCGCCGGAATCCCCCGCGAAACGGATCGTCACCCGATCCACGATTTCAACGGGTTTGTTGTTGTTCGCTGCTTGCGACTTTGTCGCCACTGCCAAGACCTCCAAGTATGATTTCACCAGTCCCGGCTCGATACGGGACACAATTTCTCATATTAGCGTATTTTGACCGGTGCGGCAACCAGACTTTCCGGATAATCGCAGGGCCGAGCCCCATTATAAGATCGGCCGACGGCCGGTCATCTGCAAAACCCCGGCGCGGGCCGGTTTGTTTCGCCAATTCATCTCCTGAACGTAAGATGCAGGGAAACGGTTTGCCGGGAAGGGCGTTTTTCCACGGGGCGCGTCGGCTCTGCCCCCACGCTTCGCGCGGGGGGAGGAGATTATGGGGCTACCGAGACACCGCGCTAAAGCGCGGTGTTAGCTGATAGAACAGGTGGAATGAGGCGCGCAAGGAACACGGCATTTTCAGATAACACCGCGCTTTAGCGCGGTGCGCGACATGCGATGCCGGAGCAAGATCTCCGACCGACCGGGAGCCGCGTGGGAGGGCGAGGCTCCTGCCGAGCCTTTTCGAACGGCGAGAGACATCCGGTCCGAGTACGCCCTCAGTAAAGAGAGGCTCGGCAGGAGCCTCGCCCTCCCCCTCCAGCGGATAGGATGAACCGCATCTGTACCTCACAGATATGACAACCTCGCCGATTCATCGATGGAATCGCCAGACCCAAATCGCGATATTCCGCGTTCCCTGGCGCTGAGTATAGCCAGGCTGGTAACGAAGCTAAGACACACACGCTAAACGAGGAATCAGATGGACCAGGACAAGCCATACAAGATCGTCGACTGCAAGATCGACCCAACGGCCAAGATCTTCTCCCCTGTCAATCTCTACGGATGCACGATCGGCAAAGACTGCATGATCGGCCCGTTCACCGAAATCCAGCGTGGCGCCTTGATCGGCGACCGCACGCGGATCCAGTCGCACGGGTTTATCTGCGAGCTGGTCACGATAGAAGAAGACTGCTTTATCTCCCACGGTGTCATGTTTACCAATGACCGGATGCCGCCGCAACCGCGTGAGAAATGGGAGAAGACGCTGGTCAAGCGCAACGCGATGATCGGCACCGGTGCGGTCCTGCTCCCGGTCACGATCGGGGAAGGCGCAGTTGTCGGTGCTGGTGCGGTGGTCACGAAGGATGTGCCGGACTACACCGTGGTTGCGGGGAATCCGGCGCGGGTGGTGAAGAAGTTAAAGTAGAGTCGAGTTCTACAGCTTACCATCGTCACCCGCGCGGACGCAGCGGCGGGCGTGGAACTGACTTAGGTCAGTCGCACGCTCCAGTCCCGCGTCTGCACGCAACACCCAAGCACAATCACTTCCCTGATCGCGATGAACTTGCAGTCGCCCAGGCGGGACTTGCGCTATGCCCCGGCCCCTACGCCGTTGCCGGCGCGCACCATGCGCCCGTGGTCGTAGCCACGCTTCAGGGCAGCGAGATTCATGTCCTTGGTCGCGGGAGGAATTGAATCCAAAACAGCTTTCTGGACCGATTCGTAGCTCAGGAAATCGCAGAAGGCGGCAAAGAATCCCACCATCACAACGTTCTGCACCATGGCCCGTCCGACTTCCTCGGCAATGCGGGTGGCGGGTACGCCGAAAGTCTTGAGGGATGCGCGCTGATTGGGACGGAGGGTCACCATGTCCTCTTCGTAGAGCAGGAGCCCGTCGTCTCGCAATTGCGGTTCGAACAGTTCGTACGCTTCCTGATTGAATGCCACTAGAATCGACGGCCGTTGAATGTACGGATACGCTATGGGCGCCTGATCAACCACCACCTGGGTCGAGCAGGCGGAGCCGCGCGCCTCAGGACCAAACGCTTGAATCATCGTGGCGTGGAACCGGTCGAAGATCGACGCCGCTTTGCCGACGATGATGCCGGCCATGATGACACCCTGGCCGCCGAAACCGGCGATCTTGATCTCTGCGCGCGTCACTCTACCACCCCCTGCCAGGCATCCGGCATCACGTAGCGGTCTCCCAGGACTTTGCGCAGATGCGCCACCTGGTTGCTCAAGTACGACGGCCGGTCGATATCGACGAACTTGCCGCAGACAATCGGCCCACCCATGCCAAGATCGCATTCACGCGTATCGGCGCCGTTTTTGATGACCGCGTTTTCCTCGTACGATTCGAGTGCCGCCAGTCCGTCGCCGAGACGATTGCGCCGCACAAACAATGTCGGACAGGGCGCCACCATTTCAATGAAGGTGAATCCTGGTTTCTCCAGCGCCTCGCGGATTGACCGTTGGAGTTGCTTGACGTGATACACGGTCCAGCGCGCCACGTAAACGGCGCCGCATGATTGGGCCAGGTACGGCAGGTTGAACGGCCGCTCGACGGAACCGTATGGAGTCGTCGAAGCAATCGCGAACTCCGGCGTGGTCGGCGCCACTTGACCGCCGGTCATCCCATAGTTGAAATTGTTCACACACAGAACGGTCATGTCGAGATTGCGGCGCGCGGCGTGAATGAAGTGGTTACCGCCGATCGCGAACAGATCACCGTCACCGGAGTAGACGACGACCTTGGTCTTGGGGCTCGCCAGTTTGAGCCCGGTCGCAAAGGGGAGCGCGCGGCCGTGGGTCGTGTGGAAAGAATCGAGCAGGAGGTACCCCGCAACCCGGCCGGTGCAACCGATTCCGGAGACGATCGCGATATTCTTGCGATCGAGGGATGACTCCTCGATGGCCCGGGTGAAGCAATTGACCGAAGTACCAATGCCGCATCCGGGGCACCAGATATGCGGCATGCGGTCCATGCGCAGCCAGTCCTCGACAGGGTTGCTGTCGCAGGTCATGGGCGCGCTAACAGGATCAGTCACAGTGGCTTCGTATGATTCACTCATCCCATGACCTCTCTAATCGCGTTATAGATTTCCTCGGGATCGTGCACCGCGCCGCCGGCATGGGTGACGCCACGAACCTTGGGACGTCCCTGGGAGCACCGCTCGACTTCGCGGACAATCTGGCCAAGGTTCATTTCGGGTACGACAAAGGCGGACACGCGCCCGGCCAATTCGCGGATTCGCTTTTCCGGGAACGGCCAGACCGTAACAAGCCGGAGAAATCCGACCTTGCGGCCCTCGGCACGCGCCTTCGCAATCGCGGGTTGGCAGACGCGGGCGGTGATCCCGTAGGATACGACGACCACATCGGCGTTGTCGGTGCCGTCTTCTTCGATCGTGATGATATCGTCGGCGTTTTTGCGGATCTTGTCGACCAGTCGCCCGAGCAGTACCGCCTGCGATTTGGCATTCATGGCGGGATAGCCACGCTCGTCATGGGTCAGCCCCGTGATATGCGGGAAGTGTCCCTCGCCGACCTTGGTCAATGGTGGCACCAGATCACCATCGTTGCATTCTTCCAGCGAGTACGGCCAATACTGCTCGCCGGGGCCCTTCTTCGTGTACCGGCGGGGTTCAATCTGGATTTTGTCAGGGGAAGGAATCACCACCCGTTCCAGCATGTGGCCGACGCATTCGTCCATCATCAGCAGAACCGGGGTGCGATATTTCTCCGAAAGATTAAAGGCGCGAATCATGAGGTCGAAACACTCTTGAGGCGATGAGGGCGCCAGCGCGATGATTTCATAATCGCCGTGGCTTCCCCACCGCGCCTGCATCATGTCGGCTTGCGCGGGCATGGTCGGTAAACCGGTGGAGGGGCCGCCACGCTGAACATCGACGAGCACGAATGGAGTTTCGGTCATGATGCCATAGCCGAGATGCTCCATCATCAGCGAGAAGCCGGGACCCGATGTGACGGTCAGGGCTTTGGAGCCACCCCACACCGCGCCCTGAATCGCGATCGACGCCGCGAGTTCGTCCTCCATCTGGATGAAGGTACCGCCGGTGAACGGGAATCGGCCGGCCAGGCGTTCAACAACCTCGGTGGACGGCGTAATCGGATAACCGGCGGAAAAGTTCGCGCCGGCCGCGAGCGCTCCTTCGGCGGCCGCATGATCGCCATCGAGAAAGTGCGATCCGGTGAGAACCCCACGAGGATCAGCGTTCATAAGTCCCCACCTCCCGGTTTGCGGCCATTCTTAACGCCATAAATCGCAAAATCCGGGCAATACATCCCGCACAAGTCGCATCCGGAACATTTGGCGGCATCGGCGACGATGGGCGGATGATACCCTTTCAGATTGAAGCCTTTGCTCATCGCCAGAACGCCGGTGGGGCAGAACTGGGCGCAAAAGCCACACCCTTTGCAGCGCTCGGTGTTGACCACCACGTGGCCCTTCGGGGCCTTGGGTGCAACGCTTTTCTTGGTCTCTACCATTCTAGTCCTTTGGAGTTCAGGCGCGGGGACGATTCAGCGGATGTGACTGGAAATCGGTGACCGCTCGGTTCTTATACTGATCTGCCGGCCCACGGGAGGTGATTTCTTCGCGCCACTTCCTGGCGTGCCGTAATCAGGATGCTAATTTATCATATTCCAGAGGCATGCCAACGACTACAAGACGTTTTTTGACAAATTGTGGTAAGATTTCGGCGCCGCACTGATCAACACCATTTCACTTACAATTCATACAAGACGATTCCATTTCCATCCAAATCACGGATCGTCACGCCGTAGAGTGCGCATCCCGCTTCCAATGATCTTGTGCGCGAAATCTCAACGCCGGCTGCCGGCAGCACCGCTTCAGCCTTCGCGAGATTGGCGATCGAGAAGGCGAGTTGCACGTTTCCCGGCGCGACCTCATCACTCGTTCGCGGCAAGATTCGAAACACGGTCAGCCCCTGATCATCGGCTTCGTGCGATTCGACGTAGCGCGAGGAGAGATTATCCGGGCTCAGTTCCATCTTCAGGCCGAGAACTTCGCTATACCAGCGGTGCGAGCGAAGCACGTCGGCCACGTAGAGATTGACACCGGCGGAAACGATGCTCGCGGCGTTCTCGTGATGGATTGAGACCAAGCGGACTCCGCGTCAGGTGAGCGAATAGCCGCCGTCGACAACAACGATCTGTCCCGTAATCCAGCGGGCCGCGTCGGTGCAGAGGAACACAACAACATCGGCGATTTCATCGGAGTTGCCGACGCGTCCGAACGGTGTCCGCTTGACGACCTCGCGTAACATATCTTCGTAGTTCGGAAAGGATTTCAATGCATCGGTGTCTACGAATCCACCCGATACGGTGTTGACGTTGATTGACTTGGGGGCCAGTTCGAAGGCGAGGTAGCGTGTGAGTGTTTCAATCGCAGCCTTTGAGATACCGATGGCGGCATAGCCAGGTATATACCGGTTGGCGCCCAGTGAGGAGAGCGCGACGATTTTTCCACCGGGGGGCATGATGGGCACTGCCTTCTGGGCGCAGAATAGCAAGGCTTCGGCGTTGGTGTGCAGTGAGAGGTCCCAGGCACGCTGATCGACATCCATAATGTTGGCGAACAAACCGAGCGCTGCATTGGAGATCAGAATATCCACGTGGCCAAACGCTTGGGCCACCTGGTCGAAGAGTTTTTCGTGAAAATCCTTGTTGCCGATGTTGCCCCGCACGGCGAGCGCCTCGACGCCATACTGACGGAGTTCGGCGACGGTTTCATCGGCGGCCGAGCGTGACCGGAAGTAATTCACAACGACATTAGCGCCACGGGCGGCCAGCTTTCGGGCCGAAGCACGTCCGATGCCCTTGGTTCCACCTGTGATAACCGCGACTTTGCCTTCGAGATCGCGGGTTTGAGACTGAGTTGACACCGGGTTCATGATCTTCGCACCCCTTTGAAAGTCAGACGATTCCGGTAAAACGGGGTGAACAAAACGATTTTGATCGCGGTTTTCAAGTCCATTCCGGGTCGCCGAGACACACCCGGGATGGCAGGATGGTGAGGATTCATGGTAGACTCAAGCAAAGAATGCCCCTTTTCAGGCCTCTGAGGGCGCCCCGGAAGCGAGTCGTTAACGTGATGTTAATCAATATTTTAACTAGTACCGCAGGGCAGGTCATTCGGGAAAGCCCTTGGTGTGACAAATTTCCCAAAATTCCTCTTGCGTATTTTTTGAGACTCTGTATATAGGGCGCCCAAAGCGGGAGCCCGGCGTCTGTCCGATCGCGGAATAAGGAAAGATGCCCCGCACCTGCTGAAACGATGAGATAACAAACATCTCCGAAGAACACTCCATCGGCTCGCTGTCTTGGCGGGTCTGTTTTTTTTGAGCGGAGTAATTTCCCTTTTCGAAGGGAGGTTGAAGAACAGTAGAGATTTTGAGACGAGATTATTAGCAATCAATGCAGTATTCCAAGCGAGTCAACTAAGGCAAGTCAACATGCATCGGGGCATAATCCCCGGGGAGGAAAGGAAATGAGAAAGTCACTGAAGTTGCTGGTCCTGCCACTGCTGGTGGCATTGGTTGCCGGCTGTTCCAAGGCACCGGTCGTTGAAGAGAACAACGCCGTGCAGTCTGTCGGCACTGCCGAGCAGGCGCAGGCGTCGAAGTACGCTCCGGCCGAATGGCGCACCGTCCAGGACACTCTGGAAGCGGCCAAGGCCGAGAAGGCGAAGCAGGACAGCCGTTTTGCTCTGTTCCGCGGTTATGGCAAGGCGAAGGCGCTGTACGAGAAGGTTCCGGCTCTGGCCGCGGCTGCCAAGACAAAGGCAGAGGCTGAGTTGGCACGTATCCGCCAGGAAACCCAGACCATGATCGCCCAGGCTCGTACTGAGCTTGATTCGGCTGCGGCCATGCTTTCGACCGCCCCCGTTGGGAAAGACAACAAGGCGGACATCGAGATGTTGAAGCAGGATGTGGCCGCGTCTCAGCAGACGTTGACTGAGGCGCAGGGCGACTTCGACCGCGGCAATTATGACGGTGCCAAGGCGAAGGCGCAGACCATCATCGACAAGTCCAGGGCAGTCAAGACGGCTGTCGAGGCTGCGATCGCGAAGAAGGGCGGTAAGGGGAAGAAGTAATACACTTCTCTTTTTTGATATCCGACGGCCGTTCGCCGTATTTAGCAGGCGGAACGGCCGTTGGCGTATCAGGTTAAGAACCTTGGGGCAACAAGAACGTTAAGGGCCCGATGCGGCCACAATACCATGAATCGAAAGCAACGAATCATAACGTCCGGCGTGGGGATCCTGCTTTGCGCCTTCGCTCTGGCGGGATGTGCCTCCGCGCCGCTCGAACTTTCGCAACAAACCTGGTCGTACCTGAAGTCGAGCGATGAGCGTGGCGGTCGGGGAGCACCGGAAGCATGGAATCAGGCCCACGCCCAATACGATTCTGCCTGGCAGATCATTAATACGGAGAACACCAAGTGGTTCTTCCTGCGCGATTATGCCCTTGCGGAGTCGCTTTTGATCCGCGCCAGCACCAGCGCCAACCGCGCGATCATTGTTGCCAAGGAAAACCGTGATCGTCGCCGCGAGGCGCTGGCGAAGCAAATGACCGACTTGCAGGATCGGCTGAACGTCCAGCGCGAGGAAGCGGACAACCATCTGGCGCGCCTGCAATTGCGCGACGATCTCACGCGGGCTGAGTTGAAGCTCTCGGTCGCCTGGACCAGCCAGAAAATGGATTCACTGGAACTGATCGAAGCGGCCATTGAAGATGCCCGTACGGCCATCTCTTCCCTTGAAGCCCGCTTGGCAGACGATGGAGTGGAAGACGGTCGGCAACCGCACCTGTGGAAGCAGTGGATCCAGGAAACCGTCGAATGGACGAAAACCGGTGGCAACGCGCTGGTCGTTCTCAAGGCCGAACATCGCGCGTATCTGGTAAAAAAGGGCAGGATTCTGGACATGTTTCCGGTCGAGCTTGGCTATCGATCGGCACGCGGAAAGCTGCATTCCGGAGATGCCGCGACGCCCGAAGGACAGTATCGTGTGACCAAGAAGCGGGAGACTGGAAGCAAATACTACAAAGCGCTGATGCTGGACTACCCCAATGCCGAGGACAAGGTCCGCTACGATAAGGCGCGCCGTAACGGCGAATTGCCCAAGTGGGTGCGCATAGGCGGGGACATCGAAGTTCACGGCGAGGGCGGCCGGGGGACCGATTGGACAAAAGGGTGCGTAGCACTCGCGAACAACGACATGGACCGGGTCATGTCGTACATGGATGTGGGGGACCGCGTGACCATCGTCCGGCGCGCGGAAGGATGGCCAAAATGAAGAAATGGATCATTCTCTCATCCTTCGCCATCGCCGCGGTTCTCGTGCTGGTGGTGATCGTCTATCCGAAGCAGGGATTTATTTGGAACGAGCCGGCCCCCTCGACAGATTCGCTGGCCTTGCAGGCACAAAAAAAGCTCGAGGGGAAAGAGGGAATTTGCACCGAACGGGTTGCGGCAACACGCCCCACGCACCGTCCGACCAAAAAGAGCAAGGTCAACGATAAGTACATCGTGATCGATTCTCACACCAACCGGCTCTATCTGAGAACCCAGGATAGCGTGCTCTTCACAGCGTTATGTTCAACCGGAACCGGGAAGTCGCTGGTGGACAGCGGCAAGGGGCGCGTTTGGCGGTTTGACACTCCCAAAGGGGCCTTCCACATCGATTCGCGGCTGACCGATCCCTGGTGGCGGAAACCGGATTGGGCGTTCATTGAGGAAGGCGAGCCCATCCCCAAGAAGGAAGCAGACCGGCTTGACCCCAATATCATGGGCGATTACGCGATCGGCTTCGGCAATGGGTTCTTCATCCACGGCACGATCTATGAACGTCTCATTGGCGTTGCCGTGACTCATGGATGCGTCCGGCTGGGCAGTGACGACATCAAGCGTGTGTACGAATCCGCGCCGGTCGGGACACCGGTCATTATCTTCTGAGGTCGAGCGTGCCACACAATCCGAGACGACTGGTGAGGCTGCTGTTGCTGGCAGCCGCCTTGCAACTTGCCTTTGCCGCGAATGGATTTGCCCAGAAGAACGCCAACGGCGCGTCGATTCCCGGGTGCTTTGTCTCCGATACGATTTACCACGCCGTTATTGATTTCAAGACTCATCACATCGGGATCGTCTACGGCTCGATGCCGCTGGTCACCGTGGAGTTCATGCCGCGTGACGACGCATCGGATGTGGCCAAGTTTGCGAAGAAATGGAACGACAAGACCAAATTATCATGGCAGACGGCAACGACCCGGCACGTGTGGGCGGGACATCCCCAGGTCTCCGACACGGTGATCCGGATTGTTTCGGAGGTAGCCGATGTTGACCCGGAGCGTATTCAGAGACTGCTGCCGGATCGGTTTGACCTGGAGCTGACCGGCGGGTTCCGCCTGAGGATCATGACACCGGCCGGCGACTCCGCCAAAAAGGAATTTGGCGAAAAGTGGCATGAGTTCAAGAGCCGCTGGAATCCGTTCGGCCATGTCAACATCTTCGAAGTGCTGGTCGCCCCCAAGGATGCTCAGATCCTGTACTACGCGCTGGAACCGGGAACGCCAATCGTGGCACTGCCGGTAGATGAAAGCACTGGGAAATAGGAACTACTCTCAGGCGCATCCGAGCGATGTGCCTGCTACTCCGACTTGCACGGACTGACCCGCCTCAGAGCGTCCACGTAGATTTCTTTAACAGCATCCACCGCGATTGCCTTACCGGTGATCATCTCCATTGAGGTCATGACTTCCGCGGGCAGTCCGCACGGGTCGACGCCGCTGAAATAACTCAAATCGGTGCTGACGTTCAACGCGATACCGTGGTAGGATATCCATTTGCGAACCGCGACTCCAATCGAGGCGATCTTGCGCTCTCCCACCCACACACCAGTGTAAGTCGGGTGATGCACTCCGTAAATCCCCCAATGTTCGATCGTGGTGATAATGACCTCTTCAAGCCAGTAAAGGAAACGGTGCAGATCACCGGTCAATGCGCGTACGTCGACGACCGGATACGCCACTAGTTGTCCGGGACCGTGGTAGGTGACATCTCCTCCACGTTCGACGGCGACACACTCGACTCCGCGAAGCTGTGAGGGCATTGAACTCGACGGCTTTGCTGCCCGGCCGTATGTGTAGACGTGGGGATGCTCGACGAGAAAGACCGTGTCCGCGATGCTCCCAGCAAGCCGCGATTCCAATGCCTCCAGTTGTCTGAGATGCGCCTCCCGGTACGGAAGAAGACCCCAGTCGACAATGGTGAGAGGTGTGGGTTTAGCCGTGCTCATTGGTAAATTCAAAGACGGATCAGCGGACTCAGGGAGGGCGAGGTTTCTGCCGGGCCATTTTTCGGCGCTAAAGAGGCTCGGCAGGAGCCTCGCCCTCCCACCGCCTTCTATCGTATCCGGGCTTCTGATCGCTTAGCGTTGCTCTACGCCAACGTCAACAGTGCGTCGTAGGGGTTCTCCAGCCATTCGCAAACCCGGCGGAGGAACTGGACGGCAACGTGGCCGTCGATGATGCGATGGTCGAATGAGATCGTCAGGTACATCATGTCGCGAATGACGATTTGGTCGTTGCGGACCACCGGGCGTTTCTGGATCTGGTGCATACCGATGATCGCCAATTCGGGCTGGTTGATAATCGGAGTCGATGCCAGAGCCCCGAACATGCCGGCGTTGGTGAGCGTGAATGTGGAGCCGGTGATTTCCGGGAGCGTCAGGGCGTCGCGGCGGGCACGATCGCTCAAATCGGCCAGTTCGCGGGCGATCTGCACAATCGGTTTCTGATCGGCAAACTTGACCACCGGTACGATCAACCCCTGGTCGCGGGCGACGGCGACGCCGATGTGGTAATACTTCCGGTAAACGATCTGGTCGCCTTCCACCGAAGCGTTCACGTTGGGGAATTCTTTGAGCGCTGCCACAACGGCTTTGACGAAGAATGGCATGTACGTGACATTGGCACCGGCCAACGCCTTCCACTGATCCTTTTTGGCCTCGCGTACGCGGACCAGCTCGGTCAGATCCACCTCGTCCATGCTCATCACATGCGGCGAGACCTGCTTGCTTTTGACCATGTGCTCGGCGATCACCTTGCGGACACCGGCAAGCGGAATGCGCTCGACTGGCTCACCGGTGGAAATCACTGCCGGAGTGAACACTGGTGCTGTCTTTGGCGGCAGTGCTGGTGAGATTGGGGCCGTTTTCGGAGCCGGCATTCCTTTCGCGGGAACCGCGGAGGTCCGTTCGCGGAGATACTTCAGGACATCCTCTTTGGTCACGCGGCCACCTGCGCCGGAGGCCGGGATATCCTGCAAACTGAGATTGTATTCGCGCAGAAGTCGGCGAACCACCGGGGAGGAGCGCTTGTCCTCGTCGGCACCCACGGCCAGGGTCGCGGCTGGGGCCTTGGGGGCGACCGCAACACCGCCGCCGTCTCCCCCGGCGTGCGCGATCGCTGCCCGCGGGGCGCTGATACCCGCCGGGAGCGACTCTCCGGAGGCCAGGATGATTCCGATTTCGGCGCCAACGGCAACAACGGTCCCTTCGGGCACCAGGATCTTACCCAACACACCGGCTTCGGCGGCGGGCAATTCGACATTGATCTTGTCCGTCATTATCTCGACGACGGTCTCGTCTTTGGCGATGGGATCGCCTTCGGACTTCATCCAGCGGCCCACAGTTCCTTCAACAACACTCTCGCCCATTTGCGGAACAACGATCGGGGTTGGCATCAGGTCATCCTTTGTCGAAAACCACTCAAGTCCATCCGAGAGCGATGGACGACTTATCCGACTAATACGCGGCCAGTTCGCGAGCCTTGGCGGCGATTTTTTCGCTATTGGGAAGGTAATGCGCTTCCATGGCCGGGGCAAATGGCATGGGCGGGACGTCAAGGCCGGTCAGGCGGGCGACCGGTGCATCCAGATAGTCGAATGCCTGCTCCATTATCACTGCCGCGATCTCGCCACCGACGCCGCCCGTTTGAGGCGATTCGTGAACGATCATCGCTTTTCCGGTCTTGCGGACAGACTCCAGGAGCATTTCCTGATCCCAGG